>JBGCFZ010000363.1:0-5267 GCA_045110355.1 Lewinella sp.
ATGAAGACACATAAAAAGCAAGGTGAAGAGCGGGCGCATAATTCTTTTTTGGAAGGTTGATGCTGTTTGTGGAAGGATTACATAAAGGCTCAAATGATGATGGACTTACTACGTCCAAACATCCTCTACTGTGGAGTGGAGTTTCCTCCACCCGTTAAGCCTTTGTCTAGTCACCGCTGTTATACGACACTGCTCCTTAAAACCTTTCCATTGCACCTGCGGCCGCGCCCTGCAATTGTCCTGCAAGAATGATACTTGTGCATAATAATGGTGCTTGAAAGCTTTGGTGGTACTTTGGTAGATTTAACTGGTCTCAACGGACTACACCTTAACAAAAATTTTCCGACGCCAGAGGAAGAGCCCCAGTAGGACATAGAACCCGGAAACCGACAGGCCATAGAGTAAGCTGCTGAGTTTCGCTGGCATAAAACTGTGCACATAAAGGTGCTCGTACAGCCAACCATGAAGGCCAGTAATCCCGAATATCTTAGCGATGAAGCTGGACAAAAAATACAAGATCAGGGCATTAGCTCCAACTCGTTTAAAGATGTCACCAAATTTAGTATTTCGGAAATCCTTGAAGAAGCTTATCACCCACAGCAACACCGAGGCCCAACCCGCAGTCACCAACACAAAACTACTGGTCCATAGAGCTTTGTTGATGGGGAAGATGAATCCCCACAGGTGACCAACGACCAAAAGGGCAATACCTCCAAACCCTAACAAGGTGAACTTGTCGGCGCGGTTGGAGATCAGCAACCTCCCCGCCAACACCCCCAATAAAGCAGTTGCAATACTTGGTAAGGTGCTCAGCAAGCCTTCAGGATCATAATCCGGCTTCCAGGTATGGCTGCCCAGAATAGTCTTGTCAATGTACATCGCCCAATTATTAGCTGCCCGCTCGTAGGTTGGGGCACTACCATCCGGCAGGGGCAGGAAGCCCATAATCCCCCAGTACCCCAGCAACAAGGCTGCGGTGACACCGACGATTACTTTCCAGTTAGCGTTCAACGCAATGATGGCGGCGAAGAAAAAGGCCAACCCAATTCGCTGCAGTACGCCCGGCAATCTGATGCTTTCCCATTCCTTGAAAAAGGGGAATGTCAGTGTAAATGCCCCCAGGAAGATCCCAAGACCGATTAATTTTATGGCCCTGACACTAATTTTTCGGTAGGTTTTACCCGTCCCTTTTTTCCCACGGTAGGCAAAAGCGATTGAACAACCAACAATGAAAAGAAAGAAAGGAAATACAAGATCTGTCGGTGTGTAACCATGCCAGTCGGCATGTAAAAGCGGGGCATATACACTACCCCAGCTGCCGGGGTTATTGACCAACATCATCGCGGCAATGGTAATGCCACGTAGGATGTCAACGGACTCGATACGTTGCTTCAGCATGATAAGAACTTGTTTGTTTCTGTGGCTGAATGTAGTGAATAAGTACGTGGTTCTAGAGAAGAAGAGGTGAATAAGTTACTGTAAACTTTGTTCATACCCCTCTGCTCGCTTACCTCAAGCAAAAGACAAGTTACACCACAACAAGGCGGCCATTTATTCATTCACACCAGTCTCCCACAAAATCAAGAACCATATCCGTGTATTCCTGTCGGCGCCAAATGATATTGTGAGCATGCCAGGCGCCCCAATCCAGTTTGCGAGCGGTCAATACAGCCGGACTGATTGCATCTTCGAGTCGATCGAACTGAGCGGGATAAGTCAGGGTATCGGCGGCAGAATGTAGCAGCAACACGGGCACCTTGATACTTGGAGCGGCCTTCAGTGGGCTGACCTCTGAAAAGACTACACCAGCCCGAATTTCCGTCCAGGTGAAGGCGCCGGGGGTAAGCGCCTTGAGGCCATTACCGTAGTCTTTTAATCCGCGCTCCATTACTGCGCTTTCCCAATCAGCAAATGAGCTCTCCGAAATCACCCAGGCAGGCTGAGCAGCATCCTCGCGGCCAGCGGCCAGTAAAACTGTTGCCCCTCCCCAGCTCTCACCAAACCAACCGATGCGATTTTGTGAAAGACCGGTTTTGTCCAGAAGAAAATCATTGGCGGCCAACAAATCCGTTGCTTCATGAAACCCGCCGGAGCCATAAGATTCGGGGCTGGAGGTTCCGTGCCCCCGATGATCGTATAATAAGAGCGCGCAGCGGCAGCTGTCGAAGATGGGCGCATATTTAAGCATGTTTGCCCGATTAACGCTGTACCCGTGGGCCATCACAACGCCGCACCGAGCACTATCCGGACGATACAGCCAGCCATTTAAAGTAATTCCATCAACGGGACTTTCAAAACTTACGTCCTCTCTGGGCGGCAGCGTTTTTTGTAAACTGTCCAGGTCCAGGCCCCATCGATCAATGTTCATTTGGACAACGGTGGCGTAGTCCCGGTCAGGCGTGTTAAGAATCAACCCACTAAAGAACCAGGTGACCCCAAGATAAATCAGAATAAGGATGACCAGGGCCCAGAGTAATTTGCGCATATCGGAATTTGAATCCGAAAGGTAAGCCCACTACCTGACAAATCGGCCCGTGTAGTGTTTACCCGGAGCAGAAAAATAAAATATGAACAGGCCAGGGGGGAAATTGGCTACTGGAATTTGTAACGTACCTCCCGGAGAAATCTGGTACGGTTGTCGGCTGTATTCTTTCCCATCGGAACCAACCAGCCTGATCTCATAGGTACCAACAGCAATATTAGAAGGTAATTGCACCGTCACATCAGACAAAGCCGGATTAGGGCTAACCTTTAACCGCTCCACAGCAATATTAGAGACAGAAACCGGCGGGTTAGCGTATCAGAGTATTGAAAAGAAATCACTTCTGTTTCATTAAGAAACACAAAAGGCAACAATGCGACAATTATCTAGTCTCCTTGACAAAAATCCTTTTTCGGCCGTTTCTTCGATCTCTTATTACCAGCTCATTACGGTCGCTGAAAACGATGGTATAGGGGATTCTTTGTACGTTACGACGGGTACGATAACGGGGTGGTCGGGCGGTAGCCCGAACATTGTCCTCTACCAGCAAGTCCAGCTCACCAGTTCGGTAATCAGCAGACCAACGGCCCAAAAAACGACGTTCGTTCGAGTAACGTGTTCGTGGAGGTCTTATTTCTTCAAAATAGCCGTCTGCGTCCATGATCAGCACCGTTCGGTTCGGCTGAATTTCAGGGCGGACTGGTGTGCCATTACGCCCAAGGCTTGTTTCGTTCCAAACCCCAATCAGGCTGGGGCCACGACCACGTTGAGCCTGAGTAATGGACAGGGAAAGAACCACCAGAAGTAAGGAAAGGAAGTAACGCATGGCAAAAGTATTTGCCTAAAGGACCGTCTCTTGGGGCTAAATGTCAACTTAAGGATATGGGTTTAGCACGTATTTAACCGATGTTAAAACCCCTTAGGAAACAGAAATTTCACCAGCAATAGCAGGATCAGGCGCGACCGCAGGTGCAAGGAAAAGGGGGAAAGGAGCAAGGGAAGAAAGGCCCCTTCCACCTTTTCCCTTTCTTCCTTTCACCCTTTCTTCCTTTCACCTTACCAGGTAGAGTTTCATTTGTCGGCCATCAATGTATCGAAACGTTTCGCCGTCCCAAAACCCATCCTCTTCCATCATCATACGAATGTCTTTTCCCCAGGCATCGAGGTAAACTTTAGTGTTCAACTCTATGCTATAAGCCGTATTCGGATACAAGGGATAATCGCCACGGACGGGCACCCCACCCTGCTGATCCCACAGGCCAATGGTTGGGCCGGCACCGTGCCCATGGTAGCCAATCGGATGAGTGTAGATGGTTGGGCGCAGGCCCTTCGCTTTACCGCCGGCGAGGGCACGGGACAGCAGCTGATTTCCGGTAACGCCGTTGGCATATTCGCCCGTTAGTACGTCCATCGTTTGCTTGCCCTGCCTGAAGGCCTCCCGCAGATAATCAGGTGCAGCATCCTCCCCAGGCTTCAAGACGTAAGCATTGTGTTGAGTATCGGTATTCAGTCCGCAGTAGGTAATCCCGTAATCGCAATGGACCAGGTCTCCCGGCTGGATGACGGTCGTTCCTGGCCGCCCGCTGAAAGCGTACAAGGCTCCCTGCTCCGCTCGTTGTACATCGACTGTGGGGTGAAACCAAATGCCAAGGCCAAGTTTATTGGCGCGCTCCCGCATAAACCAGACCACGTCCTCGGTAGTGGTCGCTCCGGGCGTGATGACCTTATTACTAAAGGCTTCCTGAATGATGGTGTGTGCTACGGCCATCACCTGACGATAGACGGTCATTTCTGCCGGAATCCGTGTCTCCAGCCAGCCAATGGCCAGCTTTTCACCAGATACGATTCGGGAAGACAAATCAGCCGGCAAAGCGTTATTTAGTTTATCGTAGTGCCAGGAACTCAACCCATCCGCCAGGCCAAAATCGGCACTACGATTAACGGCAATTTTGGCGGGGTTGCGGTCCTTGATCAAAGCAGTAAGCGCGGCCCACTGGTCAGGTTGTTTTTCGGGGTCCCAGGCTTTCTTGAACACGTCCCCCACGTCGTAGCGGGCACAGGCCAAAGTCTCCAGAGGTTTGCCGGCTCCGGGATCGAAAACGACGAGCATGGTCGTTCGCCTGGCGCCCATCCACTTGCTGGGGAGCATAGTTTTCAAGACCGGGTCTTCATTGTACTCCCGACTGATCAGCAACCACATGTCAATCTTTTCCCGACGCATTAATTCTGGCAGCACGGTGGCAGCACGTTCAGACAGCCAGGCATCGTGCAATTCTCCTTGCTGCTTCAGGCTTAATATTGCTGGCATTTCGGTTTGGGCCGCGGCAGGCATTACGAATAGGAAAAGGAAACAAAGAAGTGCAATTCTCATTTTGAGAAATTTTTAGATGAGTAAACAATCAAGAACTTGGATTATCATGACCCGATCGCTATCTGAATGGTTGGGGCGTAAGATATAGCCTTACTTCATGAATTGAGCGCTAAAGTGAGTCTACCTTACTTTACAGTCAGCTTGGGATGAAGCAAATAATTGAGTAAAAGAGTAATGGACCGGTGCAAGAAATAGCGAAACTGAGGTGGGAAACAGCTACCATACTAACCACTTACATAAATATGCTTATTCGCCAAGCAAGCAAAGTAAACGATACTAGTGCTCTGTCAAGCCGATCTTGTCACATTAACTGCGGCGTCTTTTACCCGCTGGCTGCGTTGCTTGAATCCTCATTTAGCTACGGCTAAACTCCGGTTCAAGCGCCTTGCCCGCAGGCAAAATTCACCAGCATTT
>JBGCFZ010000364.1:0-9385 GCA_045110355.1 Lewinella sp.
GCGTCTTTTACCCGCTGGCTGCGTTGCTTGAATCCTCATTTAGCTACGGCTAAACTCCGGTTCAAGCGCCTTGCCCACAGGCAAAATTCACCAGCATTTAATGCGACAGAATCGACCTGACAAAGCACTAGTGCTTTGTCAAGTTTAAAATTCAGGCGCGGCCGCAGGTGCAGAAAACCTTTAAATGCAAGGAAATGGGTATTACCAAAGCCACTTTCCTTGCTCCTTAAGACCTTTCCTTAGCACCTGCGGCCGCGCCACCAAACACCTCCCCCACAAAGGCCGTTATGGAAGAGTACCCTTCACCAATCAACGCCAATGGCCTTCTTCGGACAAATCGTCAAAACCTACCTCGAAACCAAGCACAACCTGCTTCCGCAGGAACCTTCGGATCCGGCAGCTGCCCAAGAGGGGCAGCTAACCGCCCTGCTGGACACAGCCAAAGACACTGCCTTCGGGAAGTTTTACAACTTCTCCGGCCTCCTCGAAGCGGAAGATATTCGGGCAGCTTACGCTAAGAGCGTTCCCCTGCACGACTACAATAAAATGAACGAGCGGTGGTGGAAACAGCAACAAAAACACCCCGATATAACCTGGCCCGGCCAACCAGAGTACTATGCCCTAAGCAGCGGGACAACCGGCAAAAAAAGTAAGCGCATACCCGTTACAAATGAGATGTTGGAGTGTACCCAGCGAGTGGGTCGCGCCCAGGCCGAAAGCCTGGCTAATTTCGACCTGCCCGCCGCCTTGTTCGAAAAGGACATACTGATGCTGACCAGTTCTGCGGATCTCGATGAACACAATGGTGCGCTGGAAGGAGAGATCAGCGGTATCAACGTAAGTAATCTACCTTCCTTTATGGAAGGCTTTTACAAGCCGGGCATAGAGATCGCCAAAATACCCGATTGGGATACCCGGGTACAACGTATTGCCGAGGAGGCCCCGAATTGGGACGTAGCCGCACTTGCTGGCATTCCCAGTTGGATAGTAATGATGTTGCGCAAGGTCATTGAAGTAAACAAGCTCAACAACATTCATGACATATGGCCGAATCTCGCCGTTTACACAACAGGTGGCGTTGCCTTCGAACCCTATCGTAAAAGTTTTGAATCGTTGTTAGACCACCCCATCATTATCATGGATACTTACCTGGCCAGCGAAGGCTTTTATGCCTTCAATGCACGGCCAGATACCATGTCGATGCAACTCGCCCTGGACCATGGACTGTACTTCGAGTTCGTCCCGCACGACGCCGACGGTTTTGATGCGACCGGTGCCATACTGGACAAGCCTAAGGTTATCGACTTCCGCGAAGTAATCGAAAACAAAGATTATGCCCTGATCGTCAGTTCGCCCGCTGGTGCCTGGCGATACATGATTGGTGATACCATCAAATTCACCAATAAGGACAAGATGGAGATCTTGATCACCGGACGGACAAAGTATTGGCTCAACGTCGTAGGTTCTCAACTCTCTGAAGAAAAGCTCAATGCTGCAATCGCTGCGCTTAACGAGACGACAAATGCCGGAGTTAAGGAGTTCACCGTTGGAGCAGTGCCGACCGAAGACGGCCAGGACTATTATCACCATTGGGTGCTGGGGTTGGAAAACGGACAGTTGGAAGAAGCTACTGCCGTGGAACTCATCGATAAACATCTGCAGTCGGCCAATAAAAATTATAAAGTCGCCAGGAGCAAAGCCCTTAAGGGAGTGAAAGTGAAGCTGGTGAAAGCCAACGACCTATATGCTTTTTTGGAAAGAAAAAAGAAGAAGGGTGGTCAGATTAAGTTTCCAAAAGTAATGACTGGTGAGCAGCTTCAGGAGCTCTTGGACTGGCTGAACTAATTGCCTCAACAAGGTTTTTTTGTGCCGCAGCGAGGAATCTACTGAGTGACAGCACGATAATGTCTCCCAATCCTTAAAAATAACCGCCTAAAAACGGGGCCACACCAGCTTTTTTACTGAACTTTGCGGGAATAACGTGACCGGCTTTGCTTGACTTAAAAACCAAGTTGATTCAGAACCGTTAGCAAAGCTATTACACGTGGGCTTTCCACCCCCTCCACGTGCTGACCATAAGATCATCATGAGCAATTTCTCCCATCTCGCCAACGCCCACCCGAGCTACATCGAGAACCTTTACGAGCAATTTATTGCTGACCCTGCATCCGTAGACGAAAGCTGGAAGGATTTTTTCCTTGGCTTTGACTACGCCGCCCAGAATGGTAACGGTACAGTAGAAAAACACAGCGACAATCTCCCGACAACCGCCGATGGAGAGGTTGACTGGATACACGTAGGTAAAGAAATCCGGGTCTTCGCCCTCATCAAAGCCTACCGCGTAAGGGGACACATGGATGCTGCGATTGACCCCATCAGCGAATTTGATGACCCGGATGCGTTGCTGGATCTTGAACGCTTTGAGCTTAAAGATTCCGATCTGGACGTAACCTTTAAGGCTGCGGAGGAGCTATTTCTCCCTCCCAGCTCCTTGCGGGAGATCATTGCCCATCTTGGCAAGGTTTACCTCGGTAGCGTAGGTTTTGAATTTGATCACATTTTCAAGCGGGAAAAACGGCGGTGGCTCCGGACCCGAATTGAACAGCACGATCCGAAAAACGCTTACGGCCTGCCGGCAGAAGATAAAATGCACATTCTTTCTCGCCTCAATGATGCGGTTGGTTTTGAAGATTTCCTCAAAACCAAGTATGTGGCCCAGAAGCGTTTCGGGTTAGAAGGTGGTGAAGGTGCCATTGTTGGCCTTGATGCCATCATCAACCAGGCGGCCGATCAGGGCGTAGAAGAGGTGGTCATTGGCATGGCTCACCGGGGTAGACTCAACGTGCTGGCCAACATTATGGGCAAGAGTTACGAAAGTATCTTCCAGGAATTCGAAGGTGTAACGCCCAAGAACATCAAAGGAGATGGTGACGTAAAGTACCACATGGGCTACGGCAGCATCATGGGAACGCGCAGCGGCAAAGAAGTACACGTCAAACTGGCACCTAACCCCAGTCACCTAGAGGCCGTAGGCCCCGTGGTAGAAGGTTTTGCCCGGGCTAAAGCAGATATGCTTTACGATAACGACTACGACAGGATTCTCCCCATCCTCATTCACGGCGATGCCGCCGTGGCTGGCCAGGGCGTCGTATTCGAAACCGCGCAGATGAGCGAACTCGAAGCTTATAAAACCGGTGGCACCATCCACTACATCATCAATAATCAGATTGGCTTTACCACCGATTACAAAGATGCACGTACGAGCATCTACGCCAGCGGTGCTGCAAGTGTTACCCAGTCGCCCGTTTTCCACGTCAATGGCGACGACCCCGAAGCTGTTCTTTTCGTTTCCCGCCTGGCGGTAGAATACCGTAATGAGTTCAATTCCGACGTATACATCGACATGCTCTGTTATCGTAAACACGGGCACAACGAGGGGGATGACCCTGGCTATACGCAGCCAGGCATGTACCAGCGCGTGAAGAAGCACCCCGACGTCAGAAAGGTCTACATCGAGCAACTCGTAAAACGTGGGGATATTGATGAGAAGGCCGCGAAGCAGTTAGGCGTTGACTTCAAGAACCGCCTACAGGGTATCCACACCGAAGTAAAGAATCAAGACATTCCTTACCGCTACCAGCCACCCGAAGAAGCCTGGCGCGCACTGGAAAGTGATCACTGGCAGGAAAAATTCTTTGCGAAATCTCCTGAAACTGGTGTAGAGACTAAAACGATCAATAAGATATTAAAGCACCTGACTACTTTACCCAAGGACTTCAATCCCGTAAAGAAAGTCAATCGTCTTTTCGCTAACTATCAAAAATCCATTGATAACGATCAATTGGACTGGGCCCTGGGTGAATTAACGGCCTATGCCACCTTGCTGCTCGAAGGACATAACGTTCGCATGACGGGGCAGGATGTTCGCCGCGGTACTTTCAGCCACCGCCATGCGGTACTGACCAGTGAAGACGGGCATGAAAAACTTAACCGTCTCGATGGCTTGTCTGACGAGCAGGGGAAACTACACATCTTCAACTCTCTCCTTTCTGAATTCGCCGTTCTTGGCTTTGAATACGGTTACGCTACTGCCAGCCCGGATAATTTGGTGATTTGGGAAGCTCAGTTTGGTGATTTCGCCAATGGTGCCATGACGATCTTCGATCAGTTCATCTCCAGCGGTGAAAGTAAGTGGGCCCGTATGAACGGCCTTGCCGTACTGCTGCCCCACGGCTACGAAGGCCAGGGGCCGGAGCACTCCAGTGCCAGGTTAGAACGTTTTCTGCAGCTTTGTGCTGAGTATAATATGATAGTGGCCAACGTTACTATGCCAGCCAATTTCTTCCACCTGATGCGGCGACAGTTGGCCTGGAACTACCGTAAACCACTGATCCACATGAGCCCGAAGAGCGGTCTTCGCCATTCAATGGCCGTAAGCTCAGTCGCTGATTTTGGTCCGGGCACCCGCTTCCAGGAAATTCTCGATGACCCGACGGTTTCCGCCCGGGGCAATAAAAAAATCAAACGCCTCCTCTTCTGTAGTGGTAAGGTTTACTTTGACCTCGCCCAGTACAAGGAGAAGAATCAGCGCAACGACGTTGCCATTGTTCGCCTCGAACAGCTCTTCCCTCTGCCCGCCGCCCAGGTTAGCGCTATTCTTAAGCGTTACGCCAATGCGGAACCGATCTGGGTTCAGGAAGAAAGTCGCAATGCCGGTGCCTGGAGCTTCGTTAGCGAACATTTCCTGTACAATGAGGCCATTGACGTCAAGCTTGGCTATGTCGGGCGGGCCGCTACTGCTTCACCTGCTACGGGATACAAGAAAGTCCACATTAAAGAGCAGGAGGACCTGGTGGAACGGGCGTTTGGCTAAGGCAAGCTTACTTCCATTGTCTAATATCCCGCTTGTTCATCTCCTGGAAGATGACAGATCGAAGATGCTCGCTTAGTATGCTTTTCCTGGCTTAATACTTTCGATGCCGTGGGCGTTGGGGAATAAATATATGTTCGGATAGGAGAGCAAAACAGATTGCTTCATTTCGCACAGAAGCTAAGCGGGAATCTCCGGAGCACAGGCCGGGAATTATAAGTGCGCTCCGTTAAACATGCAACCCCTTTATCAACCGCTCGTCTCTTAAACAAACTACTAAACAATGAGACAACTCTTCACCCTCCTACTCGTCTTCGCACTCACTGCTACCATCACCGCCCAGAACTGGGGCAACCGCAAGCGGATAAAAGGCAATGGCGAAACAACTACTCAAGAACGCAACGTTTCTTCTTTCTCCGGAATCAAGGCCTGTTGTTCGTTTGATGTTGAAGTACGTAAAGGCACGCCAGGTGTCCGAGTAGAAGCAGAAAGCAACCTGCAACAGTACATCAAAACAGAAGTATCTGGTGGCCGACTAATGATCGGGTTTACCGACAACGTCAACATCAGCAACCACAAGCCAATTCACGTATACGTTACCATGAATGAATTGGACTGGGTAAAAGCCAGTAGCAGCTCTGAAATCATATTTAAAGACGCATTTCAGGGTGACGACCTGGAATTAGACGTAAGCAGCTCCGCCAAGATCTACGGGCTTGAATTCTCTGGCGGAGACATTTACTTGGAAGCCAGTAGCTCGGGTAAAATTGACCTGGCGGGAACTGGGAACAAGATCCGTGCCAAGGCAAATAGCTCCGGCCGTATTAATGCTTCGGACTGTAAAGTAAAGAATGCACGTGTAGCCGTTAGCAGCAGTGCCAAAATCAACGTCAATGTTTCCGGAGAACTGGACGCTTCTGCCTCTTCAGGTGGGAAAGTCTATTACCGGGGTTCACCTTCAGTAGATTCTGATACCAGCTCCGGAGGTTCCGTGAATTCGGGAAAGTAACTCCGCTCCCATCAAAACCGATACCGCTTCATAAAGGTGGCTTCGGAAACTAAGTTAGCCCCTTATGATGACCCTATATTGAGGTATAATTACTCGTTTAGAGTATCATAGGGATGACTTTAGAAGCCCGGTCCAGTAGCGGACCGGGCTTTTTTTTGTCTTATCAAAAGCGATTATTTGGAGAGCGTTATTGCACCACTATCCGCTCGGCGAAACCGCCTTCAGTTGTTCTCCCGATGACCACATAAGGACCTGCGGGGAGTTTGCGCAGATCAAGTTCCAGTTGCTGTTCACCGGCAGTGCGTTGAAGCTGCTGTCCGCTTTGCAGCACCCTGCCATCGGCCGAAACTACCAGCCAATCAAGTTTTCCTGATACGGTCGAAGTGTAGTTAAGCATGCTGAGACCATTCGTTGGGTTCGGGCTTATTTGGGCGCGGACGCGGGATGCAAGGAAAGGATTAATGGCAGTGACGACCCCATCGGCGCGTGGCGCGCCGGGCACCCATCGTTCCAGCCCCCTTTCATAGGCACCGATATCAGGTGCCCAGCCACTAACTTCTGTGGTAATTCCTTCGATAAACTTACCGGCGTTCACCAATTCGGAATCATTCGCCGGGCGGAAATCCAAGTTGGCCAGGTCCCGGAATTGATCCATAGGATCAATCAGGTTATTTTCCTCGCTTTGTCCTTTCCACATACCACCATCGGCGTAGTTGTTCCAGACGCGGTTACCCGTTTGAATACGGCCGTTGAGCCAGACGTCCATCGCACCGGAGTGGGCGCCCAGGTACCATAAGTACGCGCCGGTCAGGTCGAGATCGTCAGGAAGATCCGATGCAATAACTGTGCTGGCAGTGCCATTCTCTACAGTCATGGCATCAATGGTAAAAGGATCCTGGTCGATGTTATTCGGCCAACGCGCAATGTCCATGGCCTCCTGCTCAAAAAACAGCATGGTCTGCCTGCCAAGATCCATATTTACGGAGGCTTTGAAAGTCCCCACCCGGTGCATTTGCCAATCAGTTATTACTTCAGTGGCTGAGATGGTCACCTCATCTTCTCCAAACGCTTTGAAGGTAATGGGAGCAGCTGCTGTCCCGCCGTTGGCCGGGTTCACCACTTCCCGATATACCCCGGTTTTGATGTAGCATACGTCTCCGGCTACCAAGACTGACGCTGCTTTGCTGATGGTCAGGAAAGGGCTTCCTTCAGAACCATCATTAGCGTCGTCGCCGGTTTTAGCAACATAGTAATCAGTGGCTCCCAATAGGTTTGCCATAAAGACAAATAGAATAGATAGTGTACTTGTACGCATTTGAATAAAATATCTGTGAACTGGTTTAAACTTGCCTTAGCAAGTTAAGTAGGAAGATCTGCCGAAACGGATGGATGGACGTTTGTGGTAGGGATTTGGATGAGGGTGGTGTTGCTGACCGGACTCCGGCTGATGTGCTTAAGTTGACGATAACGAAAGTGCTTTCTACCGGATACCGGACCCACTAGAGGCCGACGTAGCGGGAGGGCTTCACCCTCAGAGACCGGACCACTACAGTAGGGCCGACGTAGCGGGAGGGCTTCCCCCTCAGAGACCGGACCACTACAGTAAGGCCGACGTAGCGGGAGGGCTTCACCCTCAGAGACAGGGCCACTACAGTAGGGCCGACGTAGCGGGAGGGCTTCACCCTCAGAGACCGGACCACTACAGTAAGGCCGACGTAGCGGGAGGGCTTCACCCTCAGAGACCGGACCACTACAGTAAGGCCGACGTAGCGGGAGGGCTTCCTCCTCAGAGACAGGACCACTACAGTAGGGCCGACGTAGCGGGAGGGCTTCACCCTCAGAGACAGGGCCACTACAGTAGGGCCGACGTAGCGGGAGGGCTTCACCCCGGATTACGGCTGCTTCGCAGGCCTTCATCCGAGGTTATTGAGGGTTGACCCCTACGGGGTCGTAGGCGTTTTTAAACGCATATAAACGTAAGTATACGTTTAAAAGACGGTTAATTACCCTGGCTGGATCGTGCTTTGCGGAAGCAATATTGCTAACACCATATCCGCCATGGACCTCATAACTACGTCATGAGCAAGACTTACACCCGCATCATTTATCAAGTTGTTTTTTCTACTAAGCATCGCCGTCCAACGTTGCTGGGCCAGCCCGAACGGGAACGCCTTTTCCTGCAAATGCGGCAGGTGCTAAAAAACAGGAAGTGCCATTTCTATCAAGCCGGAGGTGTAGAGGATCACCTCCACCTGGTCTTCGCACTGCATCCTGCAGTGGCCCTATCTGCCTTAGTAAAGGAGATAAAACTATCAAGTTCGGACTTCATTAAAACTCACCGCCTATTTCCATATTTCAATCATTGGCAGGCAGGCTACGGCGCGTTTACCTATACCCCAAAAGCATTATCAAGGCTAATCCCTTACGTCCGTAACCAAGTGGATCATCACCGAGGTGAGACCTCAACAGATGAGCTTCGCCGCCTACTTGAATTCCACGGTATTGAATACGAGGAACGCTACTTCGAATAGCCAACCTTAGCGACCCCGTAGGGGTCAACCCTACATATCCCCGGATGCAGGCCCGCGAAGCGGCCGAAATCCGGGGAGACACGCATAAGCCGCGAAGCGGTGAAACCCCACAGTAACGAATACTTTACCCCAAGACCCCGTAGGGGTCAACCCTAAACATCCCCGGATGCAGGCCCGCGAAGCGGCCGAAATCCGGGGAGACACGCACAAGCCGCGAAGCGGTGAAAGCTCTCCTCCTGCATAGCAACGCCTTAAGCAGCCCCCCTAATAAGGATCAACATCCACCACAACTCGAACGCCGCTAAGTCGCTCCGTAGTCCCCAGCTTATCGACCGCAGCGCGGACGACGGCTTTGACCCGGGCCAGCTCCTTTCCATCCGGCTTCACCCGGATGACCATGTCCTGCAAGTAATAAGTCCGCAGGCGGGCGACGCTGGGTTCGAAGGGCCCATCAACGAGCCCGGAAAGGTGGTGGTTGAGCCAGACGCCAAGGAGCTTGGCGGCTTCCTCCACCGTATTGCGTTTAGGGTGACGCAACTGAAGGTTAATCATCTTAACGTAGGGCGGGAAGCGGTGCTGTACCCGGTTGGCTGCCTCCCGCTCGATGAACCGGTGAAAGTCGGCATTAAGGACGTCGGTCAGGACCGGGTGGCTACGTTCCATCGCCTGGATGATGACCTTGCCCTGCTTGTGCTTACGGCCGGCGCGGCCGGCCACCTGGGTCATGAGCTGGAAGGCACGCTCGTCGGCGCGGAAATCCGGAAAGCGCAGCAGTTGATCTGCACTGATGATACCGACCAGTCCGACGCGCTCGAAGTCCAGTCCTTTGGTCACCATTTGGGTACCAACCAGGATGTCCAGTTCTCCTTCTTCAAAGCGGCCAATGAGGGCCGCCAAGGCATTTTTCCCACGAGTGGTATCTGCATCCATCCGCGCCAAACGGGCGTCCGGGAGGAAGATTTTCAGTTCGTCCTC
>JBGCFZ010000365.1:0-14714 GCA_045110355.1 Lewinella sp.
AGTCAAAGTGGTTTGGGACTTTATCACTTGTTATCGTGGCCCCTGACTTCGTTAAAAATCCTCGCCGACACTAAGGCGTCGCCTACGTTTTTTGCCTTGTCAGGAACCACGCTAACTGCGCGCTAATTGTCCCAAACCACTCCGGCTTAGGTATAACCGAGCTTAACCCCCCTCCCCAACCCCTCCCCACGGGGGAGGGACTTGTTAAAACGCTGCGCGTTTTGGAATCAAAAAACGTATTGCCGGGCGATTGCCAGAGAGAATACTACCCCTAATGCTTCACCCACCGCAAGGTCACCGAGCCACCTCCCGGTTCTCTTAGTTCTAAAGCGTAGATACCAGCGGCAAGGTGGCTTAAACCAAAACTTTGCACCTGCGTCCCCGCCGAAAAATTGGCGTTGAATAACTGCCGCACTTCCCTGCCCTGAGCATCAAATAATACAGCCTTGAGCTGTGTACCCCGCACTGCGTTGAAACTCAGACGAAGGGTGCCGGTCGAAGGGTTGGGGGACAACACGATGTCCCGCACCGTGGCAAGGGTGCCATTAGGCTCGGCCACATTGTTGCTGTTTTCCGTGAAGACAGGGCGCAGCGCGGTTGGCGTGAACAGGTTCAGACGAAGCTCCTCGGTGGTAGAGGCATTGTCCAGCTCCCAATACTGGAAAGTATAGCCTTCTTTAGCGATGGCCTTCACGCGAATGGGGACGCCCTGGAAGTAATCTCCAATCCAGGAGTTATCGTTGATGGTAAGGCTGTTGACTTCCACGTAACCAGCCAGGGTATCGGCAATTCGGATGGTCAGCCGGTGGTGCTCCGGAAGGTTGAATTGCTGCTTGACGAAGGTCTTCATACTCGCGGGACGGTTCCTGAAAAAGCGGCGCATGGATTCTATGCCGTTGTCCCAATCATAGCCCGATCCCCACCGCTCCTGGTGGAGCGGAATCTCACTTTCAATGGCCGCCGCCTGTTCATTGATGTGCAAGACAACCGGCGTTGATAAAAAGCGGGAGTTCATCTCATCCGCCAACTGATTGATGAAGCGGAAGCGGAAGCCGGTATTTTCCATCAGGCGACGAAAGAGCAGGGTAGACCACGGTGGATTTGGCCAGTTCGGTCCGTTGGGGTTGAGGGCAAACTGAAGGGTGTTGGAGTTGGCCGCATCTCCGTTCCAGATACCAGCGCCAAAATCGGTGTCAAAGAGTATCCAGCGCCATTTTCCGCCGACGGGTTGCCAGAACTTGATGTTGTTGCCGGGCCAATCCTTATTGTCGAAGTAAATCTGCGCCAGGTAGTACTGGATGAAATTATCCAGGTCAATCTGGTTGGCCACCTGTTGGTAATTTCCCTGGTTGGCCAGCGAGTTGGCGAAAACAAAATCGATCATCGTCTGATACGTTTCGTTGCTTCCATGAATAACGTCTCCATTGCGTTCAACGATGTTGATCTCGTCCGGATCATGGCCGTGCAAACTGGCCAGGTAATGTTCGTTGATTTTTTCCCGCAGGTTATAAAGGCCCCAGTACTCACCGTTGAGGTAGGAAGCGACGCTGCGGTAGGCCTGGATGTCGACGTGAGAGTTTTCCATCAAGCTCGTCAGTACCACATCCCGAAGCATTGATCCTCCGTTGTCGTTTCCGGAATTGCGCAGCACGAGTGCCTGGAACTCAGTGTAGTCACGTTGGGGAAAAAAGCCATAATCCATTTCATCCGCTCCGTAACGGCTGCGGGCGAAAATGGACAGTGACCGTTGATCGTTGCCCCGGCTCCAACCGCCGAAGATCTTTACCCCACCGTCGAGTTGGTAATTCGTGTTGCCGTCTGGCTCGTGGAAAGTGAAGTTTATCGGGTTTTCAATCTCCTCCCAAATGTTGGAGCCGAAGTACGGGAAGTTTCCCTCATATCCTTCCTGGAGGATGTACATGCCGGTGACCGGGTGGAAGAAATTATCTGGTTCGGTGACCAGCGAAACGACTGGCAGCGAATGGTCGGTGCCGATGAGGTAAGTCGCTGACTGTACGGTAGAGGGCAAATAATCTGGTCGGAAGATGGCTGCTCGTACCACCGTCGTAGCATCGATGGACAGGGGAGTGGTATACAATGGTGAAGTAGCTATGGGCTCCGTAGCGTCGAGGGTATAGCGAATTTCGTAAGGAGCGTTGGCGCCGGTCAGACTTAGGGAAAGAGGGCCCGTGGGGCCACCACCCTGCGATAAGAGGACGGATCCGGGGACGACGCCAGCGAAGCCAGTGTCGGGGTTGCGCGCTCCCGGCGTAGTGGTGCTGAACAAGCGGGGGGCTCCGCCCGTGCCCGGTAGACCAATCGAGACATTAGCGGGGACATCGTACACCCGCAGGCTGTCCGCAAATACCCCGGCAGCGTCGTGCAGGTACAGGGTTTCTCCGTCGGCAGAAATCTTGAAATTGGTGTGCAGGGTGGCACGCGGGAGATCGAGAATAGCAGGTGGGACTACGCCGTCATTGTTGAGGCCGGCGAAGCGGGCCGTGAGGAAGGGGATCATGCTCATGTCAGACGAAAACTCGTTGACGTTGTGGACCTGAATACACAGGAGATTCTCCCCGGCCATCAGCAGGGAGGCAGGGTCGTCGACAACAAACCGTAATGGGCTGCCTTCTCCATAAATGCGTGCTTCATAATTGTCGTTAGCAAAGGCATTCCAGGCCGGGCGGTTGCCATCCATATTGAATCTGGCGATCTCAGTCCCGTTGAGGTAGGCTACGAAGCCGTCGTCGAAATCGACATCGAAGAAGAGTTCTTCCAGTCCTTCCAGGGTATTGACCGTAAAGCTGCGCCGCAGGAAAACGGATCGGGTGCCGTTAGGCACGATGGTGGCGTCATCACCGTCATCGTAGCCGAATCCGCTGGGGGCCTCCGTCCAGGCGGTATCGTCAAATCCGGCACTGGTCCAGGAGTCTTCAAGGGAGGAAGAAGGGATCAGGTACCTGAAATTGTCCCCCCGGTTCACCAGAGTACGGTAAGAGGTTACGTCGGATCGGTCTTTACCAGAAGCCCAGAAGAAGGCGTACTGGTCGGGGGCTAAAGTCAGCCCGGAAGGGATGGTCCATTTACCTGGGTTATCGGCTTTATCGGAGAGGGTGTACTCCGAAAGGTCCAGCGTTTGCGCTCCGGCGTTGTAGAGTTCGAACCAATCGGGAGAATCCTCGTCTTCATCCAGGTAGATGCTGTTGGAAGAAACGGCTTCGTTGATGCGAACCTGTGCGCATATTATATTCGGTAGGGTAAGAAGAACTAAAAATAGTTGTCGTGCTGTCATGATCGGGGGCGATAAAGATCGTTGGCTAAGGTAGCTAAGGTCTTGGACTTATAGTGGACTCGGTCACTCCAGGCAGGGCAATCGCAAGCTTATTTACCCCCCCTCCCCAACCCCTCCCGAGGTCTATTTGAAACACGCTGCGTTTTTCGGTGATAGTGGAAAATTCTGGCCTAATGATTTCGCTGGTCAAACCATTCCCATAATTTCAAATTGCAGCTCATTGAAAAGGAAAGTGTCTCCGGTTGCCCGGCCAAGTAACGCTTTGCCGATGGGGGCGTCGAGGGAGGTGCAGAAAAAAATCCTGCCCTCCAGCTTGACTTTACCAAGGCCGATGGCCACAAAATAGTTGCCCCGGTTGGTGGCTACAAGGCTGCCGGCGGCCACGCGCTCGGTGGAGGCATCGGGCCTGATCTGGTCGAGTACCTGCCGGACCTTGAGGACTTCGGCCAATTGGCCCTGCAGCTTGGCTTCTTCCATTTGCATCATGGCGCGGCCCGTCTCGAATTTATCGCCGGCACTTGATTTGGTTTCTCCGTTTCGGGCGGTTTCTATGTCCGCCAGTGCATCGGTGATCCCGGTGATGCGTTCGGCTGTTTGTGTTTGGCAATGGACCAGTAGGGCTTGTTTTAGTTGGAGGGGGGTGGTCATGTTGTTGGGGTTGGGGGGCACAAGGTAGGTCGGGCGGGCCATCTTTTTAAAAAGTTGGACAATGTGTTTAGACATCTTTTTAACTGCCTGTAAATCAAGGACTCCAATTTTTTGAAAAGATGGAGGAGCCAATCTCTTTGGCGCGGCCGCAGGTGCAGTAGAGGGTTAGAAGAAGCAGAGGATGGACACCGCTCATTGGCTAGAACCTCCAGCTGGCTGTACCGGGTTGAAAGATGCATCCGATGAGCAAATCGCACCGCGCTCAAAATTTCCCTTTGCACCTGCGTCCGCGCCCAGAAAGCCTGACGAATACCCAGGGACCTGCCATAATGTCGCAACTGCGCCATCTAAAATGACAATCCTGGCACCCAACCTAAAGAGCGACGGTAAAACTGACACCCGTTACCCGAACTTTGGCACACGGCACAAACATTGCCTGTACTAGCCGACAAGATTTTCAACTTACAACCATAAAATATACAATCGTATGAGCAAGATTATTGGTATCGACCTCGGTACAACCAACTCGTGCGTGGCGGTGATGGAGGGCAATGAGCCCACCGTGATCTACAACGAAGAAGGCCGTAATACTACGCCATCTATCGTAGCCTTTCTGGACGGCGGCGAACGCAAAATCGGCGAGCCGGCCAAACGTCAGGCAATCACCAACCCGACGCGTACTGTAGCCTCTATTAAGCGCTTCATGGGGATGCGCTTCGATGAATCCAAGAACGACGTAAGCCGCGTGGCCTACAAAGTCGTGAAGGGAGACAACGGCGTTGCCCGTGTCGACATCGACGGCCGCCTGTATACGCCACAGGAGATCAGCGCCATGGTGCTGCAAAAAATGAAAAAGACCGCCGAAGACTTTCTCGGCGCTGAAGTAACGGAAGCCGTCGTAACGGTACCCGCTTACTTTAACGACTCACAGCGTCAGGCGACGAAAGAAGCCGGTGAAGTAGCTGGCCTGAAAGTACGCCGGATCATCAACGAGCCAACTGCTGCAGCCCTGGCCTACGGCCTGGATAAGCGGAGTAAGGACATGACCATCGTAGTGTATGACCTCGGTGGCGGTACGTTCGATATTTCTATCCTTGACCTTGGAGACGGTGTCTTCGAAGTGAAATCTACCAACGGTGATACCCACCTTGGTGGTGATGACTTCGACCGGGTACTGATTGACTTCCTCGCGGAGACCTTCAAGAACCAGGAGAACATTGACCTGACGAAGGACCCAATGGCCCTCCAGCGTCTCAAAGAAGCCGCTGAAAAAGCTAAGATTGAGCTCTCTTCCAGCACGGAGACTGAGGTTAACCTGCCTTACATAACGGCCGTTGACGGTGTGCCAAAGCACCTCGTAGTGAAGATCAGCCGCGCTAAGTTCGAGCAGCTGGCCGACGATCTGGTACAGCGTACCCTCAAGCCCTGCGAGCAGGCGCTGAAGGATGCCGGACTGAGCAAAGACGAAATCGACGAAGTAATTCTCGTTGGTGGTTCTACCCGTATCCCACGGATTCAGGAAGCCGTAGAGAAATTCTTCGGTAAGAAGCCCAACAAAGGCGTAAACCCTGATGAAGTAGTAGCCATCGGTGCTGCCATCCAGGGCGGTGTCTTGAGCGGTGACGTCAAAGACGTACTCCTGCTGGACGTAACGCCACTGAGCCTCGGTATCGAAGTGATGGGGGGGATGTTCGACAAAGTGATCGACGCCAACACGACCATTCCTTCTAAGAAGTCAAAAGTATACTCTACCGCTGCGGACAACCAGCCAAGTGTAGAAATCCACGTACTGCAGGGCGAACGCTCGATGAGTAAGGACAACCGGCCGATCGGTCGCTTCGTGCTCGGAGACATTCCACCAGCACCCCGTGGCACGCCTCAGATTGAGGTGACCTTCAACCTGAACGCTGACGGCCTCCTGGAGGTGTCTGCTAAGGACAAAGGCACCGGTAAGGAAACCAGCATCAAGATTGAAGCCGGTACCGGCCTCAGCGAGGAGGACATCGCACGCATGAAGGCGGAAGCCGAAGCCAACGCCGACGCTGATGCGCAGGCCAAGGAACGCGTCGAGAAACTCAACGCTGCGGACCAGCTCGTCTTCCAGACGGAGAAGCAACTGAAGGAATTCGGTGAGAAGATCCCCGAGGAGAAGAAAGCTGCCATCGAAGCTGGCGTTGCTGACCTCAAGGAAGCACACAAGTCAGAAGACCTCGACAAAGTCGACGCCGCTACCGAAACCCTTACCGCTGCATGGAATGCTGCCAGCCAGGACATCTACCAGGCCCAGCAGGAAGCTGGTGGTGCTGATGCAACTGCTGAAGCCGGTGCTGATGGCTCAACTGATGAAGCTGACGATGTTCAGGATGTTGAGTTTGAGGAGGTGGATGGGAAGTAGGGGGCTTTTGCCTCACAAATAATAAGTAATTTGATGTGAAGCCGTCAGTTCTCTGAAAAGAGACTGACGGTTTTTGTGTGCCATGCATACGTGTTACTTATAGGGTGTAAGTCCCGAACGGGCCCTGAAGGCAGGAACCGTTAGCGAAGCGCAAGGGTGTCCATTGTGAGGTGGAATCTGAAGGAAGCGTTTAGCAAAAGTTTGTCGAGACGAACAGAAATCGGATACAAGGCCGTACGTGGGGGGTAATCAGGCAATAAACTGAGAAGCCCAATCGCCTTCCGTAACCCCGTCAGGTAAATCCGGCTCGATAAGTGGAAAAGGAACACGTTTACCGTGGGAGATCTCCTGGCCGAGAGGTTAGGAGAAGTCAGCCGAGGTCATAGTACAGACCGCGTTTTTTTTTTAGCGTGAGAAGGAAGGACCGAATCTTTAAGCGAGGCGATGGAGCCGTAGCGAGCGTATAAGCCATTATGAAATCAGCAAAGCGTCAAGGTGGTCAGATGAGTCTGTTCGATACAGTCGAATGGCATGCCGGCGTGGCGGTTCTGAGTGGTACGGAAGTAACCGTTTCTACGAATGGACGAGCCGACGAGTGGCTTACGGATTGTTACGAGGAGAGAACCTCAACCGTTGATTTGATGAGCGCGATAGCGGACTTGTCGAATCTGTCACGGGCCTGCCAGCGGGTTATCCGCAATGGTGGCGCCGGTGGCGTAGATGGGATGGAAGTAGGCGAGTTACGCAAGTGGCTGGCGGGAAACCACGAAGAGCTGCGCGCGCAGCTTCTTAGTGGGAGCTACCACCCTTCAGCCGTCAGAGGGGTTAAGATACCGAAGCCGAACGGTGGCGAGCGTCAGCTCGGCATCCCCACGGTGGTGGACCGTGTTGTTCAACAGGCGATTCACCAGGTATTGAACCCGCGCTACGAGCGTATTTTTAGCAAGTCGAGTTATGGCTTCCGCCCCGGAAAAGGGGCACGGCAGGCACTGCGACAAGCTGGAGAGTACGTTGATGCTGGCTATAAACAGGTAGTGGACATTGACCTTGCCAAGTTCTTTGACGAGGTGCACCACGCGCGTTTACTCTGGCGCTTAAGCACCCGTATTGGCGACAAGCGGCTGCTGAAACTGATCCATCGGTTCCTAAAGGCAGGAATGCTGGAGGGGGGCTTGTTGGGTCAACGGATCAAAGGCACGCCGCAGGGCGGTCCGCTCTCTCCGCTGCTGTCCAACATCGTCCTTGACGAGCTGGATAAGGAGCTGGAGCGTCGCGGCCATCGCTTCGTGCGCTACGCCGATGATCTGATAGTTTTGGTAGCCAGCGAGAAATCGGCAGTGCGGGTTTATGGCAGCTTAGTAACTTTCATTGAGGATAAGCTCAAGTTGCGGGTCAACCGTGAGAAGAGCGAAATCCGTAAGAGTTCTAAGCTGAATTTTCTGGGTCACGGTATTCTTGTTGATGGCAGCTTAACGCTGAGCACCAAGAGCGAGAAACGTCTAAAGGATAAGCTCCGCCAGACGACTCGTAGAAACCGTGGTCGCAGCTTCGGCCAAATCTTGGAGGAGGTAAACCGTCAGCTTCGCGGCTGGCTGGAATACTTCCGCTATGCGCGAATGAAGAAGCGACTGAGGGCCTTGGAAAGTTGGCTTAAACACCGGCTGCGATGTTATCGCCTGAAACAGTGCAAGCGTGCCAAAGGCATGTTCCGTTTTCTGTTCAGGTTGGGAGTCCCTCGGGACCGAAGTTGGGCCACGGCCTCCAACCGACGAGGTTGGTGGGCCAATGCCAGTACTCCGGGTGCCCACGAAGGGATGAACAACGAGTGGTTCCTCTCGCAGGGACTACTGGCGATCGTACCGACCTACGCAAGGTTACACGCTTAAGGAAACCGCCGTGATACGAGAGTACGTCCGGTGGTGTGAGAGGACGATGAGGCCGGAGATGGTTATACATCTTCGCCCTCATCTCCTACTCGATTATAATTGTAACTTTTATGGTCGTCCTTAATAAAAAGTTTATGCTTTTTTATATATTGGACTTGTGAATGTTCAGTAAAATACGCTATAGTGCGTATTTAGGTATTGCTCATTTGAACATAAATTTGTAATGTTAATAAGTAATTTCAAGACCTGATTGAGTTACAAAGTGTCCAATAGGAATTTGTAATGAGGCCCATTGAAGTTATTGGAAATTCGAAAGAAAAGAGATATGTCTATATTCAAAATATTCTCAGATATTTGTTCTTTTAGTGATGGATATGTTTCTCTTGTTCCAAAAACTAAAGATTATCAATCTCCTAGATTCTACATGCAAGATGTTATTGAAATGCTTAAAAAACAAGGTCCAAATTGGAATATGGACTCAGTAGGGTTTCGAATGACAGCGGTTGAAATTACGGTTAGAGATGGGTCTAAAAAATATTCATTCTGCCTTTTACCATATAAAATTGATGTGCCTGGAGGGGATGATCGTTTAGAAAAAGTCATTAGTCAAGCTCAATACGCTGTTTTATCTTGTCCGGGAGGATTGATACGAAAGAAGGGGCAAACTGAAGCGTTTCTCGATAAGAAATCCTTATTAGAATTTGTTGAAGGACCAGATGGCTTTGTTAGTCAATAGCTTTATCTTAATTAAGATGTATGAAGTTTAAGAAATACTTTACAAGGTATCTTCAGGGAGGTATTCTCTCTCATCACGGTAGAACTTATTGTGCCTACCTACTTGTTGAATTTGAAAAATCAGATGAGAATCTACCAAGCCAAATATCCCTAATTAATGAGCTCGGAGAAATAGCTACTTCTCAATTTAAGCAAAGTGAAGAGAAGGTTAAGTACATGAAGTCTAAAAAGGATGATAATTTTAAATATGTAGAGGATTGCTTTTTTTCAATTGGGCTTACGGTTAATGGATTTTTAAAACTTGAAATAGACGAGAGTATCTGGCCGAATGATAGGTATTGGAAAAGCGGGTTGTCTAATACAAGTTCTGAAATGAATTTGTATGGGCTTTACGACGAAGAAGAGGGGTATAGTTCGAAAGACTATGTGTTTAGTAGTGAGGTCGATTTGGTGCTGACGATAGCACATTCAAATATTGAATCAGTTAAGTCTAAAATTAAAGAAATTACAGAATTAAAAAACTTTATTGGTTCGGTAAAAAGTTTAGAGCCGTATGCAATTGATGGAGATAGTGTAAATGAAAATGTAAAGAGTAAAATCATCTTCGGTAGTAAGCTGAATTATCAAGGAGAATGTTTAGGTCCATTGGGTTTTTCCGATGGGCGATCAAATCCTCAATCGATTAGTGATAAAATAGATGTTGCTTTATTTGAAGAGAAGGAGTCTTTTGTCCGAATAGATGAAGGTGGTGTAAGTGTTAGGCCCACGCTCTACGGGAGCTTCGGTGTATTTATGAAGATATTAGTTTTTCCCAAAGTTTTTAACCATGAAATGAAAATCATTCAAGAACAACATAAAAACAATACCAATGAAAATATCCCAATAAATAAAGTAGAGGCTATGTACATGGGGAGATTTAAAGATGGGACTCCAGTAGTGAACTCTGGTACACCTCAGACTGAAATGGGGTATAGTATTGATGGCGAAGATATCCCATTTGATTATAAAGGAGATAGGGGAGTGGCTTGTCCTTATCATGCTCATGTTCGTAGAATGAATCCTAGGAATGATCTTAGCAATGGGTATTTGGAGGTTATGATAAGAAGGGGGATGAATTTATACGATGATGACAAAAAAGAATTCCAAGGGTTATGCTTTCATAGTTTTCAGAAAAAGACTAAGACGTTTGTAAAAACGATGTCAAGGATGAATGATAAAAATACTGATGAATTTGATGCATTACTTTACCCTCATCGAAGGAGCGTAGAGGAGATTAATAAAAATACGTTTACTTTTCCTGCCTCCCATCAAGGTGAGCATGATATGGATGGAATTAGACCATTGGGAAACAGAGTTACAAAAATTTTAGGAGGAGCATTTTTGTATTATCCATCTATTGAATTTATGAAGCAGTTAAGTCTAGAAAACTATAATAGAGGTATTACATTTGGCGGCGAGGGTTCGTGGTGGAGATTCTTCTATTCTATTACCAATCTTTTTCACAGAATAGTGAAAAAATGAAAATTAATAGAAGAGTATTAGAAATGAAATTTAATGTTAAATGTGTTGTATTTATTTACTTCTTTTCTTTTCCGGTGTATTCCCAGTCTCCTTACCTTTTTTCGCATGTTTCAACTAGTAATGGCTTAAGTTCTAGTCAATTGAACTATTATACTTTTAAGGATAACGATGGTTTTGTTTGGATTAGTTCTACAAAGGGTCTAAACCGTTTTGATGGGCAAGTGATCAGACAATATCACACAAGTGATAAAGACACTGCAGCATTAGTTCATGAATTTGCTTCCCAGAGTAGGTTTTTTGAATCGAAAGATGGAGGAATCTGGTTCACGAATAATGAGTGTATTACGCGATATGACCGACATCATGATGCCTTTGAACATTACTATGTTACTGACCGGAAGGGAAGTAAGGTAACGCGCTATTACTTTTGGATTCACTTGGATGAACAAACAGGAGATTTATGGGCTACTGCAAATCGTGAATTGTACCGGATAAACATTAGAAATCCAGAGGAAAGCATTTGGGTTGATTCAGTATTCGTGACTTTGAAAGATCGAATGTTTAATGCTGGTCAAGGAGAGAACGTATTATTTGGATGTGGGTATGGTGATACGATTTTAACAATTCGAAGTTATCATTCGGATACCCTGGTTGGAGGAGTTAAGGAATATCCTTCTCCTAATGGTGCTGAGATTTTCGACTTTCGATATGATTTAAGTCGAGGTGCTTGGATCGCTACGAATAAAGGCCTATACAACTTAAATATAATAACTGGAGAATGGACGCTATTTGGAGGTGGTAACTTAAGCGAGAAACTGAATGGTTTGCAAGAGATTGAATGGCTCGATCGGCCTGAAATGTTGGTTGCTACAGAAGAACAAGGAGTTTTTATAGTAGACCTTGACACTGAATTGATTCTTAAACAATTGCATCACCTTAAAGGAAAAGAAGTCGTCCCCTTTAAGCCTAAGATTGTTCGAGCAACAATTGATGGCGAAAAAAATTTATGGATACATTCAAAAGATGATGGAGTTTACTTTACGAACCTTAATACGCCGAAATTTAAGGTAGTGCTTACACAAAATGAGGATAGTTTAAGCAGTGTGTTTGCATTGTATGAAGGAGGAAGTGGTACGATTTATGTAGCAAGACCTTCTGAAGTAGTTTCAATGGGTATAAAAGATACTTCTATTTACCGATTAAATATTTCAGGTGTAGAGTTTGGACAAATTGTAAGTGTCTTCGAAGATGAAGATGAAGGAGTATGGGCCGGAACCTATTCTGAACTATATTATAAGGCTCCAAATAGCTCTAGTTTTGATACCATCGATATACTACCCCCATTGAAAAAAAAATACAGTCCTGGTTATAATGCATTTCACCCTCTAACTAATGGAGATTTCTTAGTTGGAACTAATGCTGCTGGTGTCTTTCAATATAGCCCGTCGAGGGACTCTTCGTGGTGGATCGATGAACAATTTACTCGCTCTAGGTACTTTTATGAAAGTAGTGATAGCCTACTCTTCGTACATACCTTCCAGGATTCTTTACACATTGGGAGTTTAAGTTGGGATGGAGAATATTTGATTGATACAAGCTTTTCGAGCCTTCCTTTCGTCTCTATGGTGGTAGAGGATGTTAGTCGTGATAAGTTCTGGGTATCTACATTTAGTGGATTGTATTGGGTTGAATTGATTGAAGGAGAGTATGTGTTGACCCTAGATACAGTCTTACAGGAGAATATTATTATTAGTAGTATGCTAATTGATGAAGAATGTGCTTTATGGATGACAGTTGCTGGAGGAATTATGAAATATGAGCCAGATTTAGGTAGTAGAGGAATCAGTGTATTTCAACAATCGGACGGTTTGCAAGGACTTGATTTCAATGAAAGCTCAGCTCTGAAGGCCTCGAATGATATACTATATTTTGGAGGTACGAATGGTATAAATGTTATCTCACCGAAAGACGTTCGTCCTTCTGTTCCTAAATCACTTCCTCATGTGTCCGAAGTGACTGTAAATGAAAATGCTGACTTAGCATTAGAATGCTCATTTAACAGTACTAATAACACTTCCTATATTTCAGGCCTTAAGTGTAAGTATGACCAGAATAATATTTTAATTCGCTTCTCTAGTATGGAGTACAGTGACCCATCTTCATGCCAATATTGGTACCGATTAATTGGTGCTGAGAATTCGACGCTTATTTCTTTAGGGAACACCCCATTAGTAAGATTGCCAAACCTTAAAGTTGGTTCGTTTTATCTAGAACTATGGTCTTCGAATTCGGATGGTGAGATAAACCAAAAACCACTCGTATTCCCCATTACCATTCTCCCCCCCTGGTATAGAACCTGGTGGGCCTACACCCTATACGCCCTAACCATTGCCAGCATAGCCTTCGCCTTCTTCTGGATCCGCCTGCAAGGCATTCGTAAACTGGAGAAAGAGCAGCTTCGTACCGCATTATCCGAAGCTAATGCTGCTGAAGCCCAAGCCCGCGCCGCCGAAAACGAAACCTCCGCCCTCCGCCTACAGATGAACCCCCACTTCATCTTCAACAGCCTGAACGCAGTCAATGCCTTCCTCTGGAAGGGGAATAAACTGGAGGCCAACGAATACCTGGCACGCTTTGCGCTATTAATGCGAGAGACCTTGAACCGTAGTACCCAGACCTTAAGCCGATTGGAGGACACCATCTACTCCCTGGAGAATTACCTGGGGACGGAGCAGATGCGACTCGGCGATAAGATGAGGTATAAGTTTGAAGTAGACGATACGCTGGATACTTTTTCGGTCTTCTTCCCAACCATGATGTTACAACCCTTCGTGGAGAATGCCATTTGGCACGGCATTTCCGGACTGGAAGGCGAGGGCCTGATTACCATTCGCTTTCGGCCGGATCGGGGGAGGGGAGTGCTTGTCGCCGAGGTGGAAGACAATGGCCGGGGGAGACAACAAGCAGCCAAACGGAATACGGGGCATGCCTCCAAATCATTAAGCATAACGCAGCGGCGGCTGGACCTGCTTAACATGGCCTTGAATACTGCTTCGAAAACTTCCGATGCACCTGCGCGCCGTCGCCCTGAAAAAGATGAAGATAATCCGGCAATTGAAGTAAGTTTCCATCCCGTCGCCGAAATGAAAATTATTGATTTGCTCCAAACCGATGGATCGGCGGGCGGAACCTTGGTCCGCCTAACCTTACCACTAAAATACCCAAAGACCTATGCGCGCGATAATAGTTGATGATGACCCGAACATGCACGAGGTGCTCCCCGCCATCCTTAAGGAGGTAGCGGCGGATATTGAGGTGGTAAATAACGCGATGAGCCTGGCTGCTGGCGTTAAAGTCATCAAGGAAGACGTACCTGACTTACTCTTTTTGGACATCGACCTCGGAGACGGTACCGGCTTTGACCTGCTGGAACAACTGGACTATGGTAAATACCTAATCATATTTATTTCCGGACACAGTCAATATGGCCGTCGGGCTTTGGAGTTTGAGGCACTGGCCTATCTTGATAAGCCCTTAAGGGCAACAGAATTGATCAGCTCACTAGAACGAGCGGCTCGTCGGTATGAGTTTAGAAATTATGAAGAACGCATTGCTGATCTTTCCATCGCGTTGGAAAATTATCATGAGCAAAAACTGCCGTCAAGGCTGACGATTCATAACGATACCGGCTATCATTTTCTACCAGTAGGGAGTATTGCTTACTTCAAAGGAGGGAAGGGTATTACCACGGTGGTAATGATGGATGGCCGTAGAATTTCGCGGGCGAAGCCCCTGAGACATTTTGCCGCTCAATTTGCAGACTATCCTAATTTCCTCAAAATTCACCAAAATTATTTGGTTGATGTATGTAAAATAGAACGATTGCTTCCGGGAAGTATCGTTGTGCTTCCCGACGGAAAAGAGGTGAAAATCAGTACTGAAAGTGCTCAATTATTGAAGAAAAGAATAGCGGAAGTGTGCAAGAATTGAAACGAGTCATTTTTGGCCATTTCTGATTTATGCTAATATGGAGGTGATGTGGGCTGAAAGCGAACTGTTTTATCGCTAAAGCGACTTTGGTCAGATTCTATGAGGTACAGCCCCTACATTTGACATCGTAATCACTATTTAATAACAGTCTGAACCTGAGTGACTTAGTCTCTGTATTGGCTGCTCGCATAGCGAGTTGGCCAGGAGAAGCCATGCTTCATCCTACTGGTCCGGACATAAACACTGA
>JBGCFZ010000366.1:0-6701 GCA_045110355.1 Lewinella sp.
GTGCGAATGGCTGAATTGTAGTCAAAGTAGATGTCTGCTTCATTCCGGATTAACGCGCCTATGGAGCGCTCACCATCGAGTTTAATTTCGAAGGTGACGAAGCCGTGGCTAAGTGGTTCATTAACATTGCTGTCTGGTAACATGATGTTTTCGAAAAAAAACTCCAGATTGCGGCCCCTGATACTGGCGTGGAAATCGTGACTAGAGGTTAACGGCTTGAAGGAAGAATAATCCAGGCGTGTGGCCAACCTGTCTTTCAGTAAAACGTTGAAGGCTGTATCGGTACCCGTGTTTTGAAAGCGGATGGTGTAAATCAGTGTTTCGTCGAATTGGGTGTAATTACTATTAGAGGGCTCTTGCCGTGCGGGAAGTACCTGCTTGTCGTTGGGGTCAATGGCGCAAGACAGCACCTGGGCGTAGTTGAAGGAATTTGTAGCCAGGATATCTTGTACTTCGTTTAATGCAGTGGCGGAGGCTGTAATTGGAATTACTTCCCCGACAGCTTCTTCTCCCGGTAGCGTGAGCAATACCCTTAATTGTGTAACCCCCTGTGGTGCGATATCTGAGAACGGCCAACTGACCACATTGTCCGTTACCGTAGGGTTCCCTTCTCCAGAGACAAAGATCACCCCCTCGGGCAATTGCAGAGAGGCTGTTCCGCTAAGTTCCTGGCAACCGGTGTTCAAAATATTGAGCCAAAAAGGTACCGTGAAGCCACAGCGGGGTTGGGCGGAAGACAAAAGAACGTTGAGGTCGGGGTTTCCCGTGGCTTCAGAGAAGCCGTAATTGAGGCTGATGACCTCTCCTGATCTGAAGTTGACGGTAGCATCGTCTGGCGGGCTGATCAACTGCCAACAACCGGCCGGGACAGCCGTGATGCTGTAATCTGTTTCAGGGTCCAGTACAAAGGCTGCATAGCCATTTTCATTGGTGAATACCCGCTCTTCGTGATTATCTGTTGTGGCGATGAAGCTAATGTTGTTGATCCCAGGCTCGTCAGGATCCTGCATGTCATTTCTATTGCGGTCGTGATAGGCATTGACGGTAGCTCCTTGTGGGTAGTCAAATTCAAGAAAATGGAGTTCTCTTCCGACCTGAGCGTTATTACTGGCAAAATAAAACTTGTCCTGAAAGGCAACTGGTACACCCGAAAAGAAAGATTCCGGTTCTGGTTGCTGAGGCCAGGTAAATTCTTCAGCTTCATAATTGTACAAGAAGATGGCACTTCCCTCAGGAGACGTTTCCCGCATAAGCAGAAAAGGACGAATAAATTGATAGGGTTCTTCCGAGTTAATGCCAGGTGCTGCACCCACAAACAATTCGGTACCTGAAGTGGTACCGTCAGTTATCCATGTCTCCCGAAAGAGTGTGGGAAATGTTTCACTTGTTTTAGAGAATAAAATTCGACCGTCTGTGAATTGGGTGAAGTTCCCCAAGGCCGGATCTTCCAGTATTGTTTCGGTACTGTTGTCGGCGTTAATGCGAATGATTCTCTGCTGGGTAAAAAGTAAGGAATACCCATCGTAATCAAATAATGCGTTGTTGCTCGATAAACTAACATCCTCAAAAATCTTAAGGGGGACTCCTTCTTCCAGGGTGTACAGCGATATAATGCTTTCGGAACCTTCACCCTTCGTATAAATTAGTCGGTTAGGAGTACTAAGGAACGGGGTGGTATAATATACGGTTCGTTCATCGTCGCTGTCCAGCAGCATCGTTTCTTCGGTAACAAGATTAAGGCTAAATAAGGCATCTTCGCCAGTGTCCGCAAATCGTTTAGCATACAGTATGTCACCGGATGCAGTGATGGATCCAGTCGCTGACGGGCTTGCTCCGGTGATGGGGAAATAGGTGCCGGTAATTGAGAAGTCAGAGGCGCTAATGGCTACTAGCTTGGTGAGGAAGTTGCCGTCGTCGGTTCTTTCAGTCGTCCAACTGTAAAATTTGTCGTCGATAAACTCAAAAGGAAAGCTTCTTAGAAAGTTGGGAATGATTTGTTGGAGATCAAAAACCTCGGTTCCGATAAGAGTACCATTGGTTCGAAGAATTTTCCGAGAAGATGTGGACTGGAAGTAAGCAGTGTCCGCTTTCTCCCCAATTAGTTCCCAAAACTCACCGAGGACATCAAGCGACTGGGAAGTGGCTAGTGTACCGTTAGAAACCCACATTATCTGATCTCGCTCAAAATAGAGTTTACCTGCTGCAGGTATTAGTGGCCCGAATCCGCTGCCTGCATTCTGAGTTAACAGATCTTCGGCAAGGAACGTTCCCTCAGGTGTACCGTCTGTTTGGTACAACCCGTTGAAGGTATTAGGGTTGAAGGCAAGAAAGAAGTAATTCCCATCTCGCTCGAATATGTGTTGGGGAGAGGAAGAGGTTCCACCAGGGAAGATGTCGCCTAAAGAAATAATGCTACCAGATAATGGGCTGGCACTGTAAGGCTCTAGGTCTTTTCTACCAGGGCGGGTATTGTTGTTGAGTGTAAAAAGTAGGCTTTCTCCAATATTGCCGAGATACCCCTCGACTTGTGCTTGCCCTATATTGGTCATTGTGGCTGCTTCCGAATCCAAATAATAAAGGCTATCGGGGCCTGAAACATACACGCCATTTTCAGTGAAATAGGCACCAAGGTCACCATTTATATCCCCGTTGAATCCTCCCGTAAAACTAGAAGCATCATCTACTTCTGTTCTCGTGAAAAAATGGGTGAGGTTAAACGTTCTTGCGGTATAATAAGATGCTCCGCTTTCGGTTTTTCCTAGCAGGTCAAGGCGCCAACTTTCAGACGAAATCGCTTCGTCCAGGACTACCTCCTGACGAGTCCCTTCTGTAGAGCCATCGGATGAATAGATTACCGAACTGTTATCTCCTCCTACAAAGAAGAGGCGGTTATGCAGCTCGAAGGCTTTCGTTTGCGAACCAACGAATGAATCCGATCCAGGTGCCAAATCAAGTGATTGTGTACCTTCTATAGTACCGTCGGAGTGCCAAACCTCTAAGCCGCCCACATCATTAGTGGCTATGAACTGAGCACCGGTAGTGGTTGGCGTAATATGGCTGATGTCTTCAGGAACCAACTCGTCGGCTTCCCCTACGTCCGTTAATTTTGTGGAGGTATTAGTTGTTAAATCATATTTCCATAAGGCGAAGTCACTTTCGTAGAAGTAGTTATCTCCTACCAAAAAAGCGTTTTCAAAGCCATTGCTAAAAAACGAACCCAGCACCTGCGTCCCCGCCACAGTACCATCAGTCAGATAAACTTTATCGCCTGCATAGAACAAGAATTTGCCTTGATATGGATAGAAATGCCCCGTGCGCAGGAAATTATTAGCACCAAGAATAACGGTTCCGCTTGCACTTCCATCCGTACTGGCCAATCTGGCGTTTCCGGTCTGGACAAGGAGTTTATCACCATCCAGGAAGTAGTTGTCTAAAATACCTCCTCCCAGATTGGTTAATGAATTAAACGAATCATTTTGCTCGTCGTAAAAATGGGTGTAGTAGCCGGTGTCAGCAGTAGTTACGGCCGCTACAATCATGGTGCCACCGTTGAAGGAAGTGATGAAAAAGAACTCTACCTGACCAACGTTGGTAAATCTGCGGTATATTTCTTTTACCTCCCTTCCATCATAATAATAAATAATTCCTCTTTTTCCACCTTCTTCTTCGGTGGTGAAGAAAAGGCCATCAGGAGAGGCATAAGATTTAGTGGGTGCTCCTAGTGGAACCTGGGTAGTATTGAGGTCTAGTATGCCAAGCTCAAAAGCCAGTGGATCAATCTGGGCGTATAGGCTGGTTAATGGAAGGCATAGAAATACTAAGAGTGTTGATATAATTCTCATTAGAGTAAATGGTTTTTTTATTGAGGCAAGATAGGTTATTTATTAGGTGTTATTCGGGTAATATTTGAAAATTCTAATTTATTCGTCAATCATCTTTATTAGTGGAGAGTAATTTGATCAAGGCAGAAAAAATAGTTGAGAATTGCCTATTTTTCTATTCTTATTTTATTGTGAAAAGACGACATACGTTGACTGTTTTAGGGGGACTGGTTTGTGTACATTGTCATATTTGGCAATGTGTCATAGGGGATTAATAATTGATTCTCTGAAAAACATTAACCCTAGAGGTTAACCCTTTTCCAAATTTATAATTGAATCATCAGAAATAAATAATCGGCCTTTTTTTACCCAATCCATAGGAGAAGCGATTGGAAACGGTGCTAGGCCATTCTTCAATTTAAGGGGAACTATTTAGTAGCCAATCTGTCATTTACGGATTCTACGGGGCAGATAAAAAGAATACAGCAAAGCAAACCAACCATAATTACGGTTAGAGGCCTACGAATCCTAAATGTCAGGTATCTTTTATAAACTAAGTTACTCGGAAAGAAAAGGCCTACCGCGTCCCCCTCGGAATCAAAGTACTGGGAAACACCACCACACTCTCATTGCCATCCTTACCAACGGCAGAAACGCCGAAGAAGTAATTGTCGACCACAATATTGGTGAAGGTATAGTCAAGTTCATCGGCTGGAACAAAGCGCTTATGTGTCCACTGCGGCTCGGTGGTGAGGCGATAGTGGACGTAGTAGCCGGCAACCTCCATTTTAGTTTCCGGCTTTTCCCAGCGCAGACGCGCGCTGGGTTGTACCGTTCCGCCAATCATCACCAGGGGTGGGGGAGGCGGCGCAGCCGCCAGACCAGCAAGGGAGATGGCGTTAACGCCGGTAAGTTTGGCGGCGTAGGGGAAGTTGACGTGCTCCAGTTTATCACCGTATTCGATGCCCTCCTCGGTACGGATGTCCTGGTGCTGCTGGGTGTAGTTCTCGTGGGTCTCCATGATGCGGATGCCGGGGAAACCAGCGTCGTTGAACGGGCGGTGGTGACCACCGCGGCCAAAGCGATCGAGTCGGTAGATCATCATCGGCTTAAGATTGGTTGTATACTGGGTGGTGACCCGGTGGATGTAACGGGCCAGTTGGCGGCTGGGGCCGTCGACTTCTCCGCCGAAAAAGCGGCGGTAGGTGTTCTCCCGCTCGTCGTTGGCACTTTTGGGGGTATACGGCTCGGAGAAGATGCGGAAGGAGGTGTTGTCCGTCACCCCGTCAATACCGGTAATGTTGCCGATCATATCGTTATTAAGGATACCGAGCAGGTCCCACTCTTTTTCTTTAACGTAGGCAGCGAGGCCCTTGCCGCCGAACAAGCCTTGTTCTTCCCCACTCAGGCCTACGTAGGCGATGGAACCGGGGAATTTGTATTTCGTAAGTACGCGGGCTGCTTCGAGGACGCCAGCCATACCGGAGGCATTGTCGTTGGCACCGGGGCTGTCGTCGGTAAAATTAAGCGGGTCGGAGATACGGCTGTCAATGTCGCCGCTCATCATGATCAGGCGATTAGGGTCGGCCGTGCCGCGTTGGATGGCGACAACGTTGACCACCCAGGTGGGCGTCGGGATGCGCCGGCTTTCGCCTTCCGGAACGAGGTTGCGTTGGTAGAATACCTCCAGGCAGCCACCACATTCCATACTGATCTTTTCAAATTCGCTGAATATCCAACGACGGGCGGCACCGATGCCGCGGGTAGTACTGGTAGTATCACTAAGGGTATGGCGGGTGCCGAAATTGGCGAGCCTGGTAATGTCGGCCTCCAGGCGCTGGGCGGAGGGTGCGTTGGCAATATCGTACAGGCGGGCGTCTTCGACGGGGGGAGCCATTTGGGCGCGGACGCTGGTGCAAACAAATGTTAGAAGGAGCAGGGGGAGGAAGTAGCGTTGTCTCATGGCTGGAAGTTACGACGGATGTAGTAAATGTAACAGACCTGCCGTGCGGCCGGAGGCCGACGCTTGCGCTCGGGCACGGAGCTCCCTTCGTCCAGCTTCCTTATCCTTAACTTTGCACCTGCGGCCGCGCCACCTCCAAAGGACGCAGCAAGCTAAAAAACACGCACACTTCAACCTATCTTGGCCCGGTGACCTTACCAATAGTCCAATAAGTCCAATAGAGTAATATGTACCTACTAACCGGAGCCGCCGGCTTCATCGGAAGCGCCTTAGTCGCCCACCTCAACGAACAAGGCATAACTGACCTGATTCTGGTGGACGATTTCACCAATTATCCAGGCAAAGCACCTAACCTGAACCAGAAGAAGTATCTCTTGAAAGTAGAACGCGATGAGTTGTTTGCTACCTGGGATACTGAACAATGGCCATTGAAAGGCGTCTATCACCTCGGCGCCCGAACGGATACGACCGAACCGGATGCGGAACTCTTTGATCGCCTCAACCGAAATTATACCCGCGAGGTCTGGCATCGCTGTACCCAGTGGCAAATCCCGCTTATTTACGCCAGCTCCGGTGCCACCTACGGCTTGGGTGAACATGGCTATGTTGATGACGACGCACTGGCGGAAATACTGGTGCCCCTGAATGAATACGGACGTAGCAAGAACGACTTCGATAAGTGGGTGCTGACCCAATCCGAAACCCCGCCGCACTACTATGGCTTGAAGTTTTTCAACGTGTACGGCCCCAACGAAAATCATAAAGGACGGATGGCCAGCGTGATCTGGCATACCTTCCTGCAGGTGCAAAAAACGGAAAAAATGAAGCTCTTCCGTAGTCACCGACCCGACTACGCCGACGGCCATCAGCGCCGGGATTTCATCTACGTTAAAGACCTCGTTGCCGTCAACCACTGG
>JBGCFZ010000367.1:0-4896 GCA_045110355.1 Lewinella sp.
TAAGCCTTTCTTCCGCCAGTTCACCATTGCCGCACAGAAAGACGAGAAGATTACCTGGAATACTTCCCGCTCGTTCTATCGCCCACGGGGCAGCCTCGGCATCGAACTCGACTGCGAAGCCTACTCCAGTGGAGACAATGATGACGTGCTGGAAGCAAGGGATTCTCTCCTGTTACCTAATGATCCGTTTGGAGGTGGGGGAATTAATAATGATCCGGACTTTTAGGTTAGTGGGTGAATTAATAATTACTTGATGGTTATTGATTGACCGCCCACAGGGAAGCTAACTGTGCTCGTAACCTTTCTCCCGGGGCTATGCCCTGAACGTAAAAAGTATTGCATTTCGGGCAACGATACCCATGCTACAATAGGCTAACTTCTAACGATCTAGTTCCTAGCTACTAGCTCCTAACCCTTCCTCCGTTGGTCATCAATAGCCTTAACCAGCGCCTTGACCTCCGTACTAAAGTCCTTGGAAAGAATCCACTTCAGATAACTCGGGTCTTTGGCGAATACGGCAGCGACAGCCTGGCCGGCGTATTTCCCGAAGTTGAACTGCGGCGTTCCGTCAGGGCCCTTCTTAAGGCGGCGGGTAGCGTCTAAGAAGCGATCATCCTGGCAGAAGGCGGCCACGGTATCCATGTTGGTGAAAGGGTGAGTAGAATTTCCGTCGTCATCGGTGTATTCGGCGTCTTTGTACATATCGATCTGCCCCTGGAAGATATCGACGGTGGCCCGCACGTCTGCCAGGGCATCGTGTGCATTCTCCATGGTTTTACCGGCGTAGAATTTCAGCGCAGCGCTGAGGGTACGGGGTTCCATGCGGTAGAATATCTGCTGGGCATCGATGAGTCTTCGATTGGAAGTATCGAGGTAAATGCCGGCGCGGAAGAATTCTTCCTGCAGCAAGGGGACATCGTAGCGATTGGAGTTGTAGCCTCCCAGATCTGCGTCCCCGATAAAATCGTAGAGCTGCTGAGCAACCTCAGCGAAGGGAGGTTCGTCTTTAAGATCTTCGTTGGTCATACCGTGGATGGCTGCCGCCTCCTCGCTGACCGGGACAATAGGGTTGATTTTCATCTCCAATTCTTCGGCCGGGCGTCCGTCGGCAAATAACTTGACGAAGCCAACCTGGACGATGCGGTCTTGTACGATGTTGAGTCCGGTAGCCTCCAGGTCGAAGAATACGATGTCGTTAGTCAGGGGTAGCATGGGTGGTGTTTTGGTCTATTGGTCTAATGGCCTATTAGACGATGAGACTGTGGTATGTTAGGCCACAAGGTACGGCAAAGGAAATGGCTGTGGTGATGTGGGAAAAACAAGTAGGCAGGCTATTCGGGCAGTTGGCGGAGAAAATGATGCCGCCAGTGCCATCCCTGCCAATGGGGCACAAGAACGTGCTAAGTCTACCTCCCCTTTGCACCTGCGGCCGCGCCCAAAAAATAGGTGAGAGAATGGCTACCGTAACTTTCCTAAGTCTTTTTTATAGGTGAACAAGTTAAGCACCGTGAGTGGTAACTACAGCAGCCGTTCCATCCTTCTACCTTTCTGTTATTCCATGATCTGTCCAGAGAAACCGTTGATTGGTCGATAAACGGCAGCCAACCCCGACCTTTAATTTTACGTTGTGTTGTTATACTAGCGGTCTCCAGTTTACAGACAAAAAGACCAATAGAACTAACCGACAAATAGTCCAACAGACCAATAAATTATGATCTCCGTTTTTCCGCTCTCCCAACCAAATCTTCTCGGTTTCACCCTCGACGGCGAGGTTGATGATGAAGGTATCCGCAAATTACTCATCGCTGTAGAGGCAAAAGTGATTACGCACGGTAGGCTTCGTCTTCTCGGCAACATAAAAAACGTTGGTGGCTTTCAGAGTTTTCAGACCTTTTGGAAGACCCTGAAAACGAAGAAAGAGCTGTGGGATAAGATTGAGAAATACGCTATTCTGACCGACCACGGCTGGCTGGCCTCACTTACCGGTAGCGTGGATTGGCTAACGCCCCGAATGGAGATAAAGACTTTCGCCCTCAGCGAAGGCGAACTGGCGCACGCCTGGTTGAAACTTGACCCCGCGCCGGAAGTCTCTGAATCCCTTAAAGAAATTGACCTGGGCGACAGCCGCCTACTCGGCCTCGCCATCGTCGGTAAGATGAATACCGCCGACTACGACCGCATCAACACCCTGATCGAAGAACAGGCCGCCAAATACGGTCAGGCGCGGATCATGTTAGAGATCATCACCTCCGCAGGCTTCTCCGGCCAGGCCCTGATGGAAGACCTCAAAACCTCCGTAAAGCAGTACAAAAACGTGGAACGGATGGCCATCATCGGCGACCAAAGCTGGTTGAAGACCACCGTTCGCCTCAGTGATTTGCTGACGCCCGGGCTGGAGCTTTCTGCGTTTGGTACTACGGAACGTAGGCGGGCTATTTCGTGGCTTAGCTAAAAGCGCTTCGCGCCTTTAGTAGACGAAAACTTGCTGCGCACGTTTTCTTGTAGACGGCCGCTTCGCGGCCTGGTAGACGCGCTCCGCGCTTGTAGACGCTTCGCTTTTAGGCTGCCGCACATTCCAGCTCGCTTCGCTCGTAGAATATGCGATATTTGATTGGTGATATGCGATCGGGTTGCCGCAAGAGAGTGCTCGTTTGCTCCACTTAGAAGATTAATGCGCTCGCCGCTACTCCGATAGGCACGCTTTGTCCTTGGAGACTGGTAGGCTACTTAAGTCTCTGCTCACTTCATTCGTACTCTTGCCCCATGCCCCCTCAGGGGTAAACACATAGAACCAGTGTGGTGCTCCACCATCGGCCCGACGGCCCTCGAATGACCTACTATACAGGTTTCGAATAGCCGTCTGAGCGAAGCGTGCTGAGATGTGCGGCAGCCTATAAACCTACCAAGGCCGAAGGCCATCTATCAATCTACCAAGCGCGGAGTGCGTCTATTTAGGCTTCCCCTACAACTCCTTAATCTTAGGTTTAATAATAAGCCTAAGGCTCTGGTTATAATTAACGTAGTTCGCCAGCCAATTGAGGAAAACGAAGATCTTATTCCGGGTACCGAGAATAGCAAAAAGGTGAACGAGTAACCAAAGCAGCCAGGCAATAATACCACCAAACTGAAATTGGGGTTTAGGAATATCGACCACGGCGCGGGCACGGCCCACGGTGGCCATGCTTCCCTTATCCTTGTAGGTGAAAGGAACTTCCTCTTTCCCTTTAATTCGGTTGGTGAAGTTTTTAGCCAGGTTGCCGCCCATTTGGATCGCTACCTGAGCAACTTGTGGATGGCCTTTGGGCCAATCTGGTTCTTCCATATAGGCGACGTCCCCAACCGCATAAATGTTTTCCGTATCCTTCACTTTACCGAAACGATCTACGGCCAGGCGGTTACCGTAAGTGATACTGGATTCGGGCAACCCTTCAATCGGCATACCTTTTATACCAGCTGCCCAGATGACTTTCTGGGTGGGAATAGTCCGCCCATCCTTCAGGTGGACCAGATTGCCGTCAAAATCGGTAACCCGACTGTCCAGTAATACTTTCACCCCCATATTTTCGAGGTATTTCAGTGCCTTTGCGCTGCTCTCGGGTCTAAAACCTTTGAGTAGTTCTCCGCCCGACTGAATGAGGTAGATGTCTACCTCCTCCTCAATGTTCAACTCAGGATAATCCTTGGGTAATACGTGTTTCTTCATTTCGGCCAGGGAGCCGGCGAGTTCTACTCCGGTAGGGCCGCCGCCAACGATGACGATGTCGACCAGTTCCTGACGCGGATCATAGTCTGGTGTAGTCAGGGCATCTTCATAGTCATCGAGGATGTTGTTTCGGAGATAAAGTGCCTCTGAAACGGACTTCATCGGTATGGCGTGCTTAGCGATGTTCTCGTTCCCGAAGAAGTTGGTGTCGGCCCCGGTGGCAATGATAACGTGGTCATAATTACAAAAGCCCAGGGGCGTTTGCAGTGTCTTCTTCGCTGGGTCAATACTGGTGACTTCCGTTACCCTGATGTAAATGTTCTTCTTCCCCTGGAACAATTTCCGGAAAGGGAATACGATGCTGCTGGGCTCCAGGCCAGCCATGGCCACCTGGTAGAAAAGCGGCTGAAACTGGTGGTAGTTGTTCTTATCGATCAACACAACCTGATACTGATTCCTGCGGGTCAGTTTCCGCGCAAGTTGCAATCCACCAAATCCGCCGCCAACGATGACGATGCGCTCTCGGCTGGATTCGGGGATGTTTATTTTGGTCGTAGGATCCATAGTAAAGGAGAAAGGAAGTAAGGGAAAAGAGGGGCAGCCACTTATACATAAAGGTACTAAGCGCTACACATTGCAACAGGTGTAAAACTACTTCTATTGTTAAGGTCTTACCGGGAGGAAAGTTCTCCTTTTTGGCGCTTTTTGGGCGCGGCCGCAGGTGCGAAGAAGGTTGAGGGAGCCATGTTGAACCTTCTGCACTGGTAATGGCATCTTACAAGGCACTTAATCCAATGGCTGTTTAGTCGTTCTCACCTCCATCCGCTTTTTGTATAAGTACTCTTTTTCCAGATCATTAGGCACCATACTGATGGCCACATCATAGTGTTGGATCGCCTGGGGAGCATCTCCCGTTCGCTTATAGTATTCGGCCCAGCAGCCATGGTAGAGGTATTTCCGTTGGGCCAATTGATCTTCTTCCAGTTGCTCCAGCATCTCCCGGGCAGCAGCAAAATCTGCGGCGTGGACAACATAATAGCCTCCGATCAACTCTTTGCTTCCGAGCCCGCACGATCGGTAACTGTTCGGGATGGGCCGGAGACCTGGCGTACTTTAGTGGAATAAAGGGCATGACCTGTTTCTACCTGTCCGGCTTCCTGCATTTTCTGGTTCCAGGCAAACCATTTGCCCAT
>JBGCFZ010000368.1:0-7977 GCA_045110355.1 Lewinella sp.
TGACGACCTTCAGAAATACCCGCACAAGTTTTAATGGTGATCTGGCACACCTCATTAGCCGAGGGGCTCCTGCAGGTGGTGGCATCGCTTACGTTGATGCCCTGTGTACCAATTTCAATTATGCTTACTCTTACGTTAACAGCTCCTATGCTAACGTACCTACTTATTCCTGGACAGTCAACGTCATCACCCACGAGATGGGCCACAACCTCGGCTCCTACCACACACATGATTGTGTGTGGAATGGCACCAACACCGCCATCGATGGTTGTGGGCCTGCGGCAGGTTACGCCGGCACAGGGTCCTGTTCGGCAGCTCCGCTGCCGCCCGTCAACGGTGGCACCGTTATGAGCTACTGTCATTTACTGGGCAATGTCGGGATCGGACTGGCCAATGGCTTTGGGCCCCAGCCCGGTAACCTGATACGTGCTAAAGTAGACGCCGCAGGCTGTTTAAGTGGTTGCGCTGCCCCCGACTGTTTCCTCGTTGGGATGAGCAGCACACTTTCCGCCTGTAATGCTACTACCGGAACCGCCACCGCCACCGTTAATGGCGGAACCGCTCCCCTCACTTATAGCTGGAGCAATGGCGCAACAACTGCAGTAGCGACAGGCCTCGCCCCAGGTTCCTATTCCGTTACCATTACCGACGGTACCAACTGCAGCGAAGTCCATTCCGTCAACGTAGGTGGTGCGCCGTCACCGGTCCTCGACATGGATGGCTGGGCGGCTGCCGGCACCGCCAACGGTCGTGCCCGCGTACGTGTGTCCGGAGGCACTCCTCCTTACTCTTATGCCTGGAGCAATGGTGCCACCAATAATGACCTCACCAATCTGGTAGCAGGCACTTATACCGTCACCGTCACCGATAATATCGGCTGTACTGCCGTTGACAACTTCATGGTAGCAGACGGTGCTGCGGGCTGTACCAGTGGTACAATCCTTCGTCTTACCATCCAGGCCGATCAGTTCCCAGAACAAACATCCTGGCAGCTTTTTGATGACCAGACCCAGCTGCTTGACATGGGCCGTTTGGACTTGGAGGGCACCTCCCCTGGAGGGCTCTACAGCTACGTTTTCTGTTTGCCCGATGGCTGCTATGCACTGGCCATTATCGACTCCCAAAGTAACGGCATCTGTAATGCCAGCAGTAACCCTCCCGGGTTTTTCGAGCTGGAGGATATTACCAATGGAGGGATCGTTAATTCGGGGTGCAACTATACCACCTTCGACACACATCCCTTCTGCCTTGGTAACAACTCCTTGTTGACCATGAGTGCCACCGACGCCAGCTGCGCCGGCGCAGCCGACGGCACGGCTACGGTAAGTGACCTCTACAGCCAGGCCACTACCGCTTATGCCTGGAGCAACGGCGGAACTACGGCGTCAATCTCCGGCCTCACCGCTGGGACTTATACCGTGACCGTGACTAACAACATCTATCTCGAATCCGCCTCCGTTACCGTTGGTGAACCCGCTGTATTGATGACAACAACCTCCAGCACCGACGCCAACAACGGAAGTAACGGTACGGCTACGGCCAACGTTACTGGCGGAACATCACCCTACAGCTACGCCTGGAGCAATGGCGGTACTACCGGAACCATCTCCGGACTTGCCGCCGGGACTTACTCGGTAACGGTCACCGATGTAAACGGGTGTACGACATCTGCCAACGCCACGGTAATTACCTCCTCCACCCCCTTACAACTAAGCATTGCTGCCACTGACCTTGCCTGTTTCGGAGATACTGATGCTATCGCGACGGTCTCCGCTACCGGAGGCGATGGTAGCTATGCTTATTCCTGGGTCAGGGCCGGTTCGCCTACCGTGATCAATACCACAGCTACTGCAGGCTCACTGGGAGAGGGAACCTATACCGTCACCGTTACAAGTAGCGGGCAAACGACCACTGCTTCGGTAACCATCGGAGAACCAGCGGCCGTGCAAGTCAACGTTACTTCCAACAACAGCGCACAGGGGCAGGCCACTGGCAACGCTACGGCAACACCTGCTGCAGGCATAGCTCCCTACACCTTTTTGTGGAGTAATGGCGCGACGACGCAGCTGGCTACTGGCCTGGCGGCAGGAACGTATACCGTAACGGTAACCGACGCCAACGGCTGTACGGCTACCGCTAGCACTACAGTCGGAGAATACACGCCAGGTCTGGAATTATTGGTAATAAGCACGGACGCGACTTGTAACGGCGGAACCGATGGCACCGCCGATGCCCAGGCTTCAGGTGGCGTAGGGAACTACGCCTACCTGTGGAGTAATGGTGCGACGACGGCTACCATCAACGGTTTAACGGCTGGTTCCTACTTCGTCACGGTCACCTCTGGCAGCCAGACAAATACTGGTGTCACCATCATCAATGAACCGGCCGCCATCACACTTAACGGCACAGTTACGGATGCATCCAACGGTGCCAATGGCAGCGTGACGGTAAATCCTTCTGGTGGTACCGGCCCCTACACTTATTTGTGGAACATTGGAAACCAGACGACGGCCACCATCAATGATTTGCCACAAGGTTTCTATACCTGCACGGTAACGGATGCGAATGGTTGTACGGCCAGCCAGTTGTTTACCGTAACGAATACAACGCCAGCCTGTAACGACGAAGAGATATTCTTCCGTATTCAACTCGACGACAACCCTGGTGAAACTACCTGGAACCTTAAAGATGGCAACGGACAGATAGTGGCCAGCGGAGGACCGTACGTAGTTGACTTCATGTATCTCGAATACAGTATTTGTTTACCGGCTGGCTGCTATGACCTAACGGTCTTCGATACGGGTGGTAACGGCCTGGGCTCCGGGTACTACGAGATAACGAAGAACAATAGTCTGGTCTTGAGCGGTGGTCAGTTCGGTGCTTCGGAGACACAAAACTTCTGTATTGGAGCAACGCCACAGATTGTCTTTGAGCGGGGTCGCATCTCCACTACCGGAGACGGTTGGCAGACGGTTCAACTCTCAAACCAGTACACCAACCCCGTTGTGATCGCTACACCGGTGATTACCAGTACCAGTCTTGACCCAGTGGTGGCTCGCGTAAGAAATGCTGGTGCCAGTTCCTTTCAGGTCCGGGCGCAGCGCCCCGGTGCAAGTACCAATGACAGCTATGACATTGAGTATTTAGTTGTGGAGGAAGGTGTTTATGATTTCCCGACCTACGGCGTAAAAATGGAGGCCGTACTCACCACGTCTGTCCGTACAGCAGCGAGGAGCCGTTGGGGGAGCAATTACCGGGAAACCCGCAGCTATCAAAATGCTTACCTCAACCCCGTGGTATTAGGACAGGTTATGAGCCAAAACGATGCCGATTTCAGTGTATTCTGGGCATCCCGGTCCAACACACAGTCTTCAGCGCCAACGCAAACCAGCTTTGCTGCGGGTAAACACGTGGCTGAGGATACCGACCGCACCCGGTCGAACGAATCGTTGGGTTACGTGGTCATCGAGGCTGGAAGTGGTACCATCAACGGAGAGGAATTCGTAGCAGGTGTGGGAACAGACATTGTTCGGGGGCAGCAGAACAGCAGCCTTGGCTACCTCTACAATGTACCGAGTAACCTCTATCTTCTTGGTGGCGTCCTCAGTTCGGCGGCCATGGACGGCGGAGACGGTGGCTGGCCAGTTTTCAAGGCTGCCCCAATTGGCACAGGTGGTTTCCGCCTGGCCATTGAGGAAGACCAGATTCGGGACAATGAACGCAACCATACTACCGAGCAGTCGGCCTACCTGATGTTTGGCATTGACCTCGGCCCTACGCCGGAGAGCGCGCCTTCGGAAGAAGTTACCGTAGCGTCATCAACTCACGATCTTCCGGAAGTAAGCTCAACTACAGCGGTTAAAGTATTCCCGAACCCAACGAGTGACCACCTGAACGTCGTCTATAAAGCAGCAGAAGGTGCTCCGGTACAAATTACCGTTTGGGACCTGACGGGCCGCAAGGTCCTGGAGCAATCCACTCGGAGAACTGTTCGTGCTACGCTTGACGTAAGCCACCTAAAAGCAGGCATCTACCTGCTTGACCTTCGGTCAGGTAATGATCGGCAGACCAAACGTTTTATCGTGAATTGATATGTGTATTTCCGTCTTAATTAAGTCAGCCCCCATCCGAAGGTTTCGGATGGGGGCTTTTATGTGCTGCTTTAAACTTTTCATTAATGGAGTTACAGTGCTCCAGTGCTCCAGTGCTCTGTCAGGTTAATTCTGACAGCGCACTAGCTTGTAGCCGCAGCCTTCTCCACCGCCTGCCAGACGCGCAGGACGTTACCGGAGCATATTTTTTTGATGTCTTCGTCGGAGTAGCCCCGCTTAAGCAGGACGTATAGAAGGTTGGGGAAATCCGCCACATCTTTCAGGCCGGTGGGTAAAGAGTCTCCGACACCGTCAAAATCTGAACCGAAGCCTACGTGATCAATACCGGCTAATTCAACAACTCGGTCGATGTGGTTGGCCACCATTTCCACGTCGGAGTAAAGAGTAGGAAACTCCTTCGTAAAGGCTTCCTCCAGTTCTTCCGTTCCTTCATCGCCATAGTTTTCAATACCGGCTTCAGCCATTCGTTCTAAAAAGACCCCACGAAGGCTGTCTTGTCGGGTTCGTAACGTACCGTCGAGGAAAGTAGATCCAAAATTGATTTGGATAACACCACCTTCTTCGCCAAGGCGCTTGATCATGTCGTCGTCCATATTCCGTTCAAACCCGGGAGTGTAATGTCGAACACTCGAATGACTGGCGATCATAGGAATATCGGTCATTTCCACCACCTGCCAGAAGGTCTTGTCACTGACGTGGCTAATGTCAACCATGATCCCAACTTTATTCATTTCCATGACGACCTCACGACCAAAATCACTCAAGCCGCCGTGGGTAGCCGTAGTGTCATAGCTGCTGTCGCAGATCAGGTTATCCTTGGCGTGCGTGAGGGTGATGTAGCGGATACCTTTCTCGTGGTACTCCTTCACCCGTTCAATTTTATCTTCGATTGGGGAACCGTTTTCCATACCCATTGGCAGGCTCATTACGCCGTCTTCGAAATTTTTCACCAGTTGGTCGGTACTGGTAGTAACACGAAACTTATCCGGGTGCGCATCGGCGATGCCCTTGACCATATTGATGAGGCTATCGGCTAATTTGGGACTTTCGCCCGGTTCTAGTTGCAGGCGACTGGGGATGTAAATGGACATGAAAGGGGCATCAAGGCCTCCCTCCACGGCGCGTACGTGGTCGAAGTCACCGGCATCCGTTTGGATGGGGATACCTAGGTATTCTTTGTCAAGTTTAAAGTTTTTCACCTTCAGGCGGTAGGGCAAATCAACGTGGCCATCGGTGATGATGTACTTATGGGCCAAATCATCGGCATGGGCACGGAGTTGCTCGTCCGTCATTTCCTCCGGCGCGTTTTCGGTGGCGGGGCCGCAGGTGCAAAGCAAGAGCCCAACAAGGGCAAGGATGGGTAAATGGATTGTTTTCATTCGGGGAGTGTGTGGTTGTTTAAAATCAAGGTACACACTTTAACCGATAGCGAAATCAAAACCCAAACCGAATATCCGATTTCTCCTCATGGTCTCCGCCATAAACCAACCATTTCCCCAGCGCAACCTATCTTTCCACTATGCGACCAATCACCCTGCTCTCCAACACCATTTTTTGCACCTGCGCCCCCGCCCTGAAAAAGGGAAGAAAGGTAGAAAGGGGAAAAGGAGGGAAAAAACTAAAACCTCTAAGAATGAAAGGCTGGCTAATCCTACCCTTCCTCCTTTTTATCTTTTCTCCCTTACTCCCCGCTCAAAGAGTGATGCTTTTTGAAAAGCTGACGTCCTCTCAATCTGACCGGGTGTATGAAGGCGAACGGTTAAAGTTTCGGATGAAGGGCGATAAGTTCTACCAGGAAGGTCCCATCCGGGAGATGCGGCCCGATATCCAGGCCCTGGTCATCAATGACCGGTACATTATGCTTGATGAGATTGACATTATCCACCGTGGAAAAACCTTTGGTGCTGCCGCCGGCTACAGTCTGGCGGCCTTCGGTGCCGGCTGGTCCTTCTGGAGCCTGGTCGGCAACGCTACTGATGGCGATCCATTAACGAAATACGAAAATCGCGACCTGATGGTCTCCCTCACTTCCATCGGCACCGGTTTGTTGATTAACAAGCTATTTGGCCAGAAAAGGTATAGAACGGGGAAGTATAAGCGGCTGCGGATAGTGGATACTAGTTTTTAGTATTCAGTTTTCAGGGTTCAGTAGACAGGATTCAGTTTTTAGGCTTCAGTACTAAACGTTCAGAGCATCACGCTTTCACGAATACTGGCCCCTCAACATTGAAGCCTGTATCCTGAAACCTGAATACTACTTCCTAACCATAAAGTGCCCCCGCCAAAACCTCGGCAAACGCCCCGGGCGTACTAGCGAACGGCTTCAGGCCCATCTCAGCCAGTTGCTGCGCAACTTCCTTATCGTAGGCCGGAGCGCCTTCGTCGCTCAGTGCAAGTAGTGGAATAAAGTTCAGCCCGCTTTGTTGTAAGCGACGAACACTGGCCAGCATTCCGTCGACTGATCCGCCTTCGAAGAGGTCGCTCAGCAAGATCATCACCGTATCTTTTGGGGCCGTGTTCAACTGCTCACCATACCGGAGCGCCTTGCCGATATCCGTACCACCGCCTAGTTGAATGGCGAAGAGTAACTCCATCGGGTCGGGCAATTGCTCCGTCAGATCAACGACCTGGGTGTCAAAAGCAACGATATGCGTTTTCAAAGCAGGAATACTGGCCAGGATACAGGAGAGGACCCCGGCATAAACAACGGATGCTGCCATGGAGCCCGACTGATCAACGAGTAGGATGACGTGCTTCAGCCCGGTCTTCGACCGGGAAAGCCCCCGTAGATTGACCGGTAAGACAGTTTTATATTCCGGTTGGTAATGTTTCATGTTCACCCGGATCGTTTGGTCCCAGTCGATGTCTTGCGGGCGCGGCCTGCGGTTCCGGTTATGTTGACGGCGACGACCGCTGATAGCCTGCTCAATGGGCCGCTTGAGTTGCTTTTCGATCTGCTTCACCACCTTCATTACTACTGCCCGGGCAGACTCCCGACTACGATCAGGCAGTAGGTTTTTCAGACTCAGCAGGGTACCGATGAGGTGAACATCTGGCTCGATGCTTTCGAGTAATTCGGGCTCCAGCAGCATTTGCTTGAGGTTCAGGCGGTCGAGGGCATCGCGTTGCAGGAGCTGGACGGTATCGGTGGGGAAGTATTTCCGGATGTCGCCCAACCAGCGGTTCACGCTGGGGCTGGAGGCCCCGAGGCCGCCTTTACGATCGTGTTCGGCGTAGAGGGCTTCGAGGGTGGCATCCATACCGGCCAGGGGGCCGGGGAGGTCGATGGGGGCATCGGCTTTGTCCTCGGCTTGCTGGCCGAGGATCAGGCGCCATTTGCGGAGATGTTCTTCGGGGGTGGATGACATGGGCGGTGGCCTCTTACGCCGCTGGCTTCGTTGGCGTGGGGGTGCCCCGGATTACGCTGATGGCTTCGCCATCTACTTCATCCGGGGTTATTAAAGGTCGATCCCTACGGGATCACTGGTGCAAAGTACGGCAAAGGAAAGTTAAAGCTGCGCATGAGTTTGGGGAGATTACATGGTTCCGCACAACCAACTTAACTTGCCTCATAATTCTAGCCATCGCCCATGCCACAGATTATCGATAAAGCCACCATCATTCAAGCCCTTGCTGATACTTCACCGGAGAAGTTGCTCGCCTGCATGGAGCGATCTTTCACCAGCTATTCTTCTGGGGAGGCGACGGTACCGCCCGTTGGGACGCTAACGTTCGAACAGCCACCGGGCGATGTCCACATAAAATATGGTTACCTCTCTGGCTCTCCATATTACGTGATTAAGATTGCTTCGGGTTTTTATGACAACCCTTTAATCGGCTTGCCGGGCAGCAATGGACTCAACCT
>JBGCFZ010000369.1:0-6419 GCA_045110355.1 Lewinella sp.
GCCAGCACATCGGTCAATAGCGAAGAGGCTTCCAGCAGGTCATATTCCTGGGTGAGTTGGATGTTGGTGTCGATCAGGTGACGGGGAAGGAGCTCGTAAGCAGTAGGGTTACTTCGGGCTAAGGCAATGCTGCTCCAGCAACGCAGCGATGCTTCCGGCCGGTTTTCCGGTGCTGGGGCATCAGGAGCTACTGCGGTAATTCCATCCAGTAAAGCATACTTAAGCTTGTGCTTCACCTTTCGATAGGCCGAGCTGCTTTTGGAGAGTTTAAGCTTTTTGGCGCCGCCTTGATCTGTAGGGTTAGCAACTCGGCGGACGTACAGATAAAGGGCATTTGCCTGTTGGCCCAGTTTAGTATCGTCAATTGGGAGGTGCCTTTTGCCCAATAAGCCCACCAATTCCTTGAATTTCTTCATGATGGAGAACTTTTAATACTTGGTTTTCTTGAGCTGATGCGCTTCATACCAAGTAATTCCAGAAAAAGGGACCAAAGCAGTTCAAAAGGAATGATTTCCTCCAGCGGACGATCGGCCTGATGTTTGCTCATCTTTTCAAAAAAGGTCGAAGCATGCCTGGTAACTGCTACCCGATGAAAAGCTTGCTCCGGAAGCGTGGCCAATGCGTTGATGAAAAAACCAGCACGTTTGCTGTAACTGCTAGGCTCGATGGACTGAAGGTCCTTAACTACCCTGCGGTAATTAGCGTACCGCTTCCGATGAAGCTCCAAAAAGGCTTGTACTAATAATAAATGAATACTGTTTTGAGAATCGGGATGAGAAGTGGTAAAGGCCGTAAGGGAATCCTTTAATTTGGCTTTTGAACCTCCGAAACGACTGCTGGGGGCATCAATTTTTCCTGCTTTGTGCAACAATAGAAGGTAGGTAGAGAAAAGTACGTAAGATTCCCATTGCTGCGTCTGAAGATTATGCTGCAACAAGGTGAAATAATCCGAAGCCTGCTGGAAATCAGCAGACCTAAACGATAACAGTACAATCAACTCAACGGTCTTCAGGTACTGAAAACTACCGGTATCCTGTGAGGATAGTAACTTTTTTGCAAATATGAGGCCCTCCGCATAGTTGTCCGTTTGAAGCAAGGCGTAGCTGAGGAAGGCTACGTAGGGAGACTGCAAGTAGTGGAATCGTTCTTCCTGGGACAGACAGTAGTCGATGGCCTCGTGTGCTTTGGTAATTACGCCCGAATAATCAGCTAATAGAAAGCAGCACTTCACTTCAAATGTCAGGTAAGTGAGGTTAAATCGTAGGTTGTTAGTGGCTTTCCGATAACGCTGCATGTCGCCACGAAGAAAGGAAACAGCCACCTCCCGCTCCCGTAAGGATGGCCAGCTTCTCTCCAATAAATCAAGGTGGTTAACGGCACTTTTCAACTTTCTTAACCTCCGGCACAGCTCCCGGTAATAGGTTGCCTTCTCCCGGTAAAGATGGTATTCCTTCTTTTGATAATAGCGGTTGGCGCGTAGCAAGGCCAATAACTCCACGGCTACCCGGGAGGCATCCGTGAAGTGGTGATGTTCCGCCAATTTAAAGGCTTCTTTCAAGTAAGGGATAAGAATCAAAGAGTCCGCTACAAGGCTTTGCCGTTTAGCAACGGCAATGAGTTTCCAGACATAACGATTGGCCTGTTCAGGGTCATCATTCCCCTTTGGGGAGTTACTGATGGCGGATAATCCATTCAATAAGGAAAACTCCAGGTAGGTTGCTGATTGCAAAAATAGTAAGGAGTCGGTCGTGAGGCCAAGGTGGCTCGCTGCCTTTTCTCTGGTTGTCGTCCCCAGATTACGCCTGACGTAGGTATACAGGTCAAGCGCAGTGCGCCCCTCCCTAAGCGAAAGGTCAAGCGGCAGATGACGCTGCCCTAATTGCTGAATGAGTACGGCTAATTGGTACATCAAATGTTTTGTGGACAGAAAAAAATAAACGGCTTCATCCTATGCCCTTAACAGGAGTATCAGGGGTGAAAATAAATCTATGATAGCCATTAAAATCGCCGAAGAAAAACCAAGGGGTATTATTTTTTCAATTTTTCGAACATGGATATTGGGTAATATAGAACGTTTTGGCGGAATGGCAAAAGTAGAATGAGCTTAAGTCATTGAAATATAAGTGTTTGGGAATGATTAGCGTTTTAGGGGTGTCTTTGATGATGGAACAAATGAATATTCTTCGTCTTTGTCTATCGTCTCTCCCGTGGAGACCTTTGTATTATTAGTATAAGTCAGATAATAAAAAACGATATGCACGAAAGATTAATTAATACCCAATACTTGGAGAACTGCCGAACAGGTGTTCTTACACAAGTCACCTTAGGGTCACCTAAATTTGCCGATTGCCGAAACTTTGGCATTTGTCGAATGCGGGTGATCTCAGGTGTTGTCCGGGATGGGTGTAAAAATTGCCTCACGGGATACTTACGGAGAGATATACCAACCGGCAGATTACTCCTCCATTTTCCGATCTCCATGATTGAGGAGAAGACGTACCAACGTTTTTTTAATAATCAACTTTTTCGAATGGACGATGATTTCGTCCTCCCAAAAAATATCGCCACGAGCTTAGGTTTTGGAGAAGAAAAGGTGGTAATTGGACGTGGAACTTACCCCATCCTCCACGACGAACAGTTTCTAAGTCTTTCGCTCCGGACCAGTACAAACCTTACAGATTTACCCCTGGTCGCTTGATCCAAGACGAATGTTGGCACTTACTTTGCTTTTTTACCACTCTCCTGCACCTGCGGCCCCGCCCCTTTACTACAGCCGTCCAAAAGTGCTCGCAATACTGATCCGCACCCCAAAATCGTCGTACTTGAAGTCGCGGAAACTCGACACAAATTCCACTCGCAGGATCCGAAGAATATTATCAATGGAGTAACCAACCTCGGTGTAATTTTCCGAAGTAGGGGTGTAGAGGTAGTTCACGAAGAGGTCCTCCTTCAGGCCCATGAGGTGAAGCTGCCAGATTTGGGTAAGCAGGAATTTTCGGAACTGGTAGTGGCCGTAGGCTTCCACATATTGTTGATCCGTACTTTCCAGGTAATAGGGGAGTAGCCGGTAACTGCCAATGGGATCAAGGGAGGTGATGATGAGTTCTGAAGTAGAGAAGTGTTTGAAATCGGGAAAGTCCACCGCATCGTTACTGAGGAAGGCACCGCCACGGACCAGAAAATCCACCTGTCCCTTACGGCCAATGCTGAAGCGGCGTTGGTAGCCTGCCTCCATCTGTAAAAAGTTGGCGGTGCTGTTGCCAATGCTGGGGAAGCCACCACGCAGCCGTCCGGTAATGGTTGGCGCTGAGTTTTCGATCAATCGCTTCTTACCGTTTTCAATTTCGTACTTCAATCCGGGGCGCCAGGCTACTTCCAATTCGGCGGTGGCCGCAGGGCTGACGGTATTTATCGCTCCTAGTTCACCATTGATGGGAGAATTAGCTGCGTAAGCTTCGTCTTTACCGAACCAGGTTTGTTCGGAGTTATTTCGTACCGCCCGACGATCTTCGTAGGCAAAAGTAGCCGCTGCTGAGAAAGCCTCATTGTACTTGCGGCGATATTCGAATTGGCCAAAGGCCCGCTCATAAAGGCGGATGTAGTTGTTGCCATTGAAGAGGTTGGCGAAAGTGCTGATCCACGGCTCAATGGCTGGTTGGTTGTTGAATTGGCGTAGGTATCGGCCACCACTGAGTTTGAATCGGGGTTTGAGGCCCGTGCCACTGCGGCCCAGCCGCAGGTCAGTTTGCCAGCTCAGCCGTTTCCAGCTGAGGCCATAGCGCGACGTCAGCCCGAGGCCTACTTTTTTCTTGGTGTGTTTCCATCCCACACGTCCGCCCAGCGCGTAGCCTTCGACGGGCGTGAAGAAGGGCTCCGGAAAGAAGGTAATGCGTTCGTTCGGCTTCTTTCGCTTCTTGTTGTTGTTCTCTGTTTCCACCACGGCGCTATCGTCCCCTCCGGTGGTGACACCTACCTTGACTTTCAATTCCATTTCCTTCGCCTTAGCGTCGATGCTGTCGGCAATGGAGTACGCCAGTTTTTCCTGTTGCGTCAGCGGCACCGGGCGAATGCCCGCCCAGGCGGCGGTGTCCCGGATCACCACCACCGTACTGTCTGAGATGTAACTGTAGTTGCTCACTACCTCCGGTTCCTCGCTTTTTTTCCGTTCGAGCTTTTCGTAGTTGCGCATCAGTTTGCGCAGGTCTTTGGCTTTGATTTCCTCTCCTTCGGCGAGGCGTTTTTCTAATTCAGAAACTTCCCGGGCTTTCTTTGTTTTTTTGGCCATCTCAGGTTGGCTTTTTTCGTCAATCACTTCCACGTAGCCGCCCAGGTCCGGGTTCAACGTCAGCACATAGTCACTTACCGTGCTCAGATAGTGGTATTCAAACCCAACGCCGAAGAGCTGGCCGGCGGCATCCAGGGTAGTAGAAATGGGCATCCAGACGTGCTCCTCAATCTCGGCATAATTCTGCGTCATGTCGATCTGAAAGCCGAGTTTGTAGGTCGTCAACTCCAGGCTGTGCAACGACCAGTCGCCCTGCACGATATAAATGTATCCTTCGAAAACGTCTTCTCCCCGGCTCCTGGGGATCACCTTTATTTTATTGATCAATTCGTCCTGGTCAACGAAGACCCCCTCGTGCTCAAATTTGTAATAGCCGAAGGCTTTCGGGTTAAGTGGACTGACGAGTTCACTCGCCACGAGAGGGTCGTAAAAGGAGGTGAAGAAGTACTGGTTGGCGTCGAATTCTGAATCACCGACTTCCAACTTGGAAAACAATTGTTGCTTGTAGGTATTGGGGCGTGTGTAGGCAACTTCGCTGGTTGATTCGGAGGTATAGGGCCTTTTCAACACCTCGTCCATTTCTTTCCGGTCCTCTTTTGGGGCCAACATTCGAATGACCCCCGGGATTTTATTCACCTTTCCGGTCCCCTTAATGTACACTTTAGCATTATAAGCGTCGAGTTGGTTGCGGTGATAATCGGCCTTGGCGATGGCCCGGCGGATGACGGCGTAACTCTTGTCTTCACCTCCGCTGATGATTTCCACGGTTTCCAGGTCAAGGGCTTCGCTCACTAGTTGAATATCTGCTTCTCCTCCCCGTACGGTTTTTACCAGAGTCTGGTAACCAAGATAAGAAAAGACGGCCTTGCTGCCGCCGCCCAGGTCGACCCGGAAGTAGCCATCTGCGTTACTGGCGGCTCCACTTTTGGAGGCCGGGATGTAAATGGACGCAAAGGGTAATGGTTCACCTGTTTCGGCATCTGTGATGCGGCCCGTCAGGGTTTGGGCGCGGACGCTGGTGCAGAAAAAAAGACAAAGGAGCAGAGTAAGGTAACGCATGGGTCGTTGGTTAGAGTCAACGAATGTAATCATCATCCATCAGCTTCCCAATGGCTTTAACGGAACTTTATACTAATGACCGTAGGTTATAGATTAATAGATTAATAGATTTATAGTGCTACCGCATGCCTGAAGGCCATAGATTGATAAAATAATAGATTAATAGTGCTGCCGCGCGGCTCTGCTCGCTACGCTCGTACGGTGCGGCAAGAACGAAGTGAGCAAAGCCGTGCGGTAGCACTATCAATCTATCAATCTACAAGATCGCGAGGCGATCGTCTATAAGAGAAGGAGTACAGCGACTTCTCGTCTACTCCCGGGAATATTTCTCCTTAAACTTCCGGTACAACTCCGTCTGCTTATTGTCCAAGTCCACCTTCCGCCCATCGATGAAGGCATGTTCCACTTGACTCGTCCGCATGTCCAGTACATCACCGGTAACGACGATGAGCGTAGCAGATTTTCCTTCCTCCAGGCTGCCGTATAGTTTATCGATACCAGCAATCTTCGCCGGTGTCAGGGTGATGGCCTTGATCGCCTGCTCGTAGTCGAGGCCGAAGCCTACCGCCTGACCCGCCACGAAGGGCAGGTTGCGTTGCTGCCAGTAGCCGCCGTGGCTGATGGCGAACTCCACGCCAGCTTCAGCCAGTAGGGCCGGTTTGCGGTAAGGACCATCAACGCCTTCGTCCTGGGAATCGGGCAAAGACTGGGTACTCATCAGGATGACGGGCACGTCTTCGCGCTTCAGGAAATCAGCGACTAAGTGAGACTCATGTCCGCCAACAACTACTGGCTTGCCGCCCATCTCCTTAACCATCTTTACGGAGTGCATGATTTCGCGCGGTCCATGCACGTGCAGGTAAACATTTTTGGTACCAGCGATGGCTTCACACATCGCTTCCAGCTTCAGCAGGCGGTCGCCACTGCGCTTCGTGCCGCAGTAGGCAGCGGCTTCCCGCATGAAATCCATCAGTCCTTCGACCTGCTTAGGGTAGTTTTTGTTCTCACCAATGGTGCGGGTTTGCCAGCTCCAGGAGTTGCGGCGGGGCCAGTTGACGTGTACGCCGTCATCTTC
>JBGCFZ010000370.1:0-5239 GCA_045110355.1 Lewinella sp.
GCTGCATCTGCCGCGCGTAGATCAGGGTGGTGCCGGCCTTAACGGCAGCAGCGACGTGGACAGCCTCCATCATTTGCTCTTCGTCGGCACCGGACTGCAGGCTGTTGGTCGTGTAGGCGTCAATGCAGTAAGAACACTGGACAGCATGGCTGACAGCCAGGGCGATAAGGGCTTTCTCGCGCGCGGTGAGCGCGGTATCACCTTCGGTCACGCCGCTGTACCAGTCGAAAAATTTGTTGCCCATGTCCTCCTGCCATTCGACGATCTTACCGAAGGATTTAAGGTCTTTGGGGTCAGAGTAATTGCTCATTGGTGATTGCTTATTGGTGATTTCCCCCAGGTTCACTTTTGATTTGAAGCTCGTCTTTTGGGGCGCGGCCGCAGGTGCTGAGGAGGTTAAAAAAGCAGGGGCAGCCTCCGCTTTGATCATGGCTGGGTTCAACGGAATACCTTCCCGGCTTTCCTCGGCCGGGGGCATGATCTCGGTATTGTCCCATATGCCGGTTGTCAGCGTTGCCGCATAGGATACGGGCAACCGCCGATCGTCGATCATCTTGGCCTTGGCGGCACGGTGGTCATAGGTCAGGGGGTGGAAGTCGTAGTCAAAGCCCTCTGCATCGTTAAGGGTCATGAACCACGTACGTGGTGTGCCGTCGTTGGCGGGCATGCCGATTACGCCGGCGTTTAGCCAGAGAGGTTGCTGGTTGCAGGTGTCAGGTTGCACGTTGCTAGTTGCAGATTGCTGGTTGGTCATTAATTCATGCGCAAACGGCACCCCACAATGCCCTCCAACAACTATCTCTGCACCTGCGGCCGCGCAAAATTGTGCTTTTTCTGCTGCTGCTGTAGATCGCCAGACAAACTCCGACTGGTTATCCGGAGAACCGTGCAAGACCACCACCTTACGCCCCGCGTAGGTAAAACGTAGTACATCGGGCAGCTCGGCCATGAATAAAAGATTGGTCTGACTAACGTGTTTGGCGGCATAGTTGTACCACAGTTTGGCAAACATATCGCACCGAGAACCATCGCCGAAGCCACAGCCACAATCGTCGGTTCCCGCTACCAGGTTAGACTCTACGTTGCCGGCAATGGCGTGGCAGCCCCATGCGGCCAGCAGATCAAGGCATTCTTCGGGTTCAGCGCAGTAGCCGGGCGTGTCCCCACAACAGATCACATTACCCGGCGGGATGCCCCGCCGCTCCGCTTCCGCCCGGACCGCCACAAGGGCATCCAGGTTGGAGTAAGCACCACCGAAAATGAGGACGGGACCGGTCAGGGCCCCGAGGTTACGTTCGTTCATCATACTTCGTCACGCATAGATACGACGAAGGGCGCCTAATGGTTGAGCCACTTGGTCCGGAAAGTGTGATGTGTCGGGAAGGGACGTTGGTAAGAAGCTATCCCGCCGCCCTCATCGCAAAAGTACAACCACTCCACTAACCTCTTTAATCACCCCAAAATCGGCATAAGAAAAAAGGAAAGCATAACTCCCCGCCGCGCAGACCTCCCCATCAGCCATGCGACCATCCCAACCATCAACACCACCGCTAAAAACCTCCCCGCCCCACCGGTCATAAACCCGAAGTTGGGCGTTTGTCCGCAAATCACAATACTGTTCGTTGGGAAAAGGCCGGAATACGTCGTTGATACCATCACCATTCGGCGAAAAGGCCGTCGGCAAGTAGACTTCGCAGCAACTAAAGGCACTGATTTCCACCGTGGTTTCGGCAGTAAAACAGCTATTGCTGCGCTGGAGCACGTAAGTTCCTGAAGTGAAAAAATTGCGTATCGGGCCTGTCAGAGAATCATCTTGCCAACGGTAGGCCCGCGACGCATCCAAAGGGGGAATAAATCGAATACTATCTGACAAACAGAGCGTCAGTTTGAAAACACTGTCGCGTAGCGGCAGGGATTCAGATGGGGTGACCCGAAACACCGTGGAGTCAACGCCGCAAGCATTGGTGGCCACCACGAAATAATCTCCGGCAATGTCCGTCACCAGCAGCGTATCAAGGCCCTGAGAGGACCATAAGTAGTCGGTCTCCGGGAAAAAAGGTAGCACAAATCGTAGTTCCTCCCCTTCGCAAAGTTCGGTCGAAACTGGTGGTCCGAGGGCTGGCGGTTCAGGTAAGCCGACGATGGCAACAAACGTCTCGGCCGATGAGCAGGCATTGCTTCGCGCCAATTCGTAAACGCCGGGTTGGGTGAAGGTGCGTGGCCCAACATCACTGCCGTTTCCCCAACGAAAGGAGGCTTCAGAAGCCTCCTCCTCGGGCATAAAACGCAGACTGTCTCCCGGGCAAAGAGTAAATTCGAATTGCTGGTCGGTAATTGGCGGTGCCTCGTTTTCCATGACCCGAAAGAAAGCCGAGTCCGCACCACAAAAATTACTGACCGTAACTGCATATTCGCCCGGCTGAGCAACCGTTAGTTGCCGGGTCGTATCACCCGTATTCCAGCGAAAGCGGGCACCAAGTGGACTATTTACCGTCAGCACCAGGGAATTAGGCAAACAAATAGTCGTATCCACCAGCTGGCTGCTACCGGGAAAGATGGGCGGGCTGATGACGGTGAAGGTATCACGCCCGGCTTCCAGGCTTCCGCAAGACCATTCTTTTGTAATCTATTGGCCGAACTTTGTTAAGGTGTTCTTTTTTGGCGCGGCCGCAGGTACAGTGGTAGCTTGCCCGTCGCCAAGTGACCGAAGAAGCAACGAAGATCAAGACAATATTTGGCACAGGTAGCCCAAGGTGTTAAATTTAGAGACACGCTAAGCGAACAGGCTAATTCTTCCCCTCCTTAGCCTCCATAATCTGCAGAGCAATCTTCTTGCCAAGCTCCTGTCCCCAGGCAGAACCAACGGCCATACTTTCTTGCATCAGTTGGGGCTGCTTCGCTATAATTTTCTGAGTAAGAGGAGATTGCATGTAGGCGATCTGATGGTCCAGTTCTTCCTCAGTGTAATGCGCCAGGTAGAGGGGTACCATCTGGCCTAGCAGATCGTCAAACGCAGTGGATTTAGCTTCCGCTAAAAACTGATCCCAAAAACCCTCTGGCAGTCCTTCCATCATAGCGGGGTTTTGCTGGTAAGTAGCCAGCATTCCGTCAATGGCCGTTTCGAACTGAGCTTTTGTGCCCGAGAGCTCTAGCAGTTGTTCTACTTTTTGGATGAGGACAGTGTCTTGGGCTGACAGAAAAGTAGTAGAGAAGAAAAAGAGGAGTAGGAAGGTATATTTCATAAGCGTGAAGTTAAATAGTTAGCTCAACTATTTAGGCACCGCGTCCCCTCCCCCGCGCGCAGCGCGGCCAAATCCCCAATAACCACCTCCCCCACCCCAGCGGCTACCGCCGCAAAAGCATTGTCCAGTTTAGGGATCATGCCGCCGGCAATGGTGCCATCGGCCTTGTAGCCAGCGTAGCTCTCGGGCGTTAGGATTGGTATCCAGGAATCGGGGTCGTTGATGTCTTTCATTACACCGGGAAACTCGAAGCAGTAGCGAAGAGAGACGGTCTCCTCCGCCGCCGCCAGGGCCTTCGCCGTTTCGTTGGCGATGGTATCAGCGTTAGTATTCAGGAGCTGGCCTTTCCGGTCGTGGGTGATGGGGCAAAGGACGGGATTAAGGCCGGCTTGCAGCAGGGTTTTCAGCAAGGGGGCGTTGGCGCCCAGCACGTCGCCCGCAAAGCCATAGTCAATGGTTTTTACGGGCCGTTTTTGGGCCAGGATGGCGTTGCCATCCGCGCCACTGAGGCCGATGGCGTTGCAGCCCCGGGCCTGTAGGTCGGCCACCACCTGTTTGTTGAGGAGGCCGGCGTAGACCATGGTGACGATTTCCAGGGTGGGCGCATCCGTAATCCGCCGGCCATCAACCATTTTGGGTTCCCGGCCCATCTCGGTGATGATTTCGCTGGCTTTCCTCCCACCTCCGTGTACCAGGATGGCGGGTTCCGCAAGGGAAGCGAAATAATCTAATGCCGAGGGGAGGGCGACTGGGTTGTTGAGTACATTGCCGCCGATTTTCAGAATGACCATGCGCAAATTTAAGGGTTGCGGGGTTTCGTGGGAAGATGTTACTCAAAACGCGCTATGACGCTAGGTAGATTTCTCACGGAGGGTAGCGCACAGGGAGGCACGGAGGGCGCACAGAGGAACAATGAAAGGTGCGGGCTCCCAGTACGTCTTGGCGTAAACATTTTATAATGTTCAAGATCGTCCTTACAACCGTAAAGGCTGGCCTTATCTCCTATATTCCTAGGCGAAACCCGATAAACACAACTCCCTCAAAACAGGTATTTCTACGTATAAAACATCATTGTAAGATCAGTTTTTTGGTCCTAAATTTGTCACAACACATTCATCACAACAACCTTTAATTTCATGTCTATACCCATTAACCTGGAATCACTCACTAATTCTACTTTCCAAATTTATGAAACTGGCGATTACAACGTAGAGGTAGAAGTCGACCATACACAGGTAGGCATTACTGTCGCTTATGGTCATGAGCTTTCTTCTGCCGAGGCACAGTTCTTCTACCATGGTGCCCGCGACAACAACAATACACCCTACATTGGTCAGACCTTTCCGCAGTCTGTAAACCTCTTCGGCGCTCCAGCTAGTAAACAAAGCAAAATATGGATTTTCACCTTTCTAACGTTTACCCAGCTCCATAGTGGTAACGGTAATGTGCAGATTGGCGCTGGTGCCGGAGCTACCAAGGATCTTACTTCCGGAGAAGCCGCTGATGTTACAATTAGCAATTATTCAGGAGCTGATGGCCCACTTCCGGACTTGGGTCTTTTTCATGACGTTCTCCTCAGTGAGGGCCAGCAAGATGGCGGGCAGACCAACCGTTGGGCATCACTACCTTTAAGCAACCTGCTCAACGGAGGGGTGGAAGGATACCAGATCAGCATTCCTGCCAACACGGGGGCGGGGAGCATTCGTTCCCTGCTGGAGCAAGGCGTGCACATTCTCCTGCTGGATACGAAATTCCACATGCGCGGCTTGCTGGACAAATACAATACCGAACCCCTCAAAATTTCCACCCGCACTCACCCAGATGCTGGCCAGTGGACCCTTATCGCCCTGGTCAGTGCCTCCGGTAGAAGCGGGAAAGATTTTACTTTTAAGGTGGGCGATCCGGAGAAGGAATCCAGAATTATCGTTAAGGGCCCAACCTAAACCATCCCGAATGCTCCGTGCATTATTGTTTTATTTCCTTTACCTGATTCCGCT
>JBGCFZ010000371.1:0-6029 GCA_045110355.1 Lewinella sp.
TTCTTTGGTATCTTTCTTCAGTTCTTTGGTAGCTTCGAGGGCTTTTTTCAGCTCCTCTTTAACCTTACTATCGTTCTGATCTTCCTGTTCTTTCAGTTCCTCTTCGCTGGGATTGCGGAAAGCCATGACACCGGTACGAGCAGACTTCGCACCATTAACACCGTCGTTGTCAAATACCTCGAAGTAGTAGGTCAGTTCATCCCCTGGGTTCAGACTCAGGTCGTTCGCCAGGTCCCATACATAGTCGTAGCGGGTTTGCTTGCCGGCGGGGCCGCTGATGGATACACGTTGTTCGTCGCCTTCAGCACCAGTTTCTCCGTTCTTGATGCGATAAACGAAGTTGAGTTTACTCACGCCGTGATCATCGGAGGCTTCGCCGAGGAAGAAAAGGAGTTTCTCATCGGTACTGTCGGGAAAAGATTCCACGGTAATCTGTGGGTAGAGGTCGGGGATGACCGAAAGTCCGTAGCTGACCGAATCGGCAAGTGGCAGGCGTTCGTTACCGATGTAAAGGGTGTAACGATCGTTCTTCATCGCGCGCTTATCGAAGCTGTAAAGGTCAGAGCCATCTCGGCGAAGGGCCGTGAAGTCCTCCTCATTAGCAAATCGCAAGTCGATGTTATCGGTGTTCTCCGTATCGAAAGACCATTTGATTTTGGTGCCGGCGGGAACCGTCAGGTCCCCGATGTTGGCCAGTTGTTCGTCGCGCCGGCCGAGGTAGTTCGGGTAGTCGAGTTCCACCGTGAAGGCGGCAATATTGGGTTTAGGTAGCACGGCGAGGGTAAAGTCGTCGCTTTCTACTTCTGCGGTCGACAATTTAAATTCGGTGTCTTCCTGTACGTTGCTGAATTGGTAGCTGAACGTATTAGCATTCTCTTTCTGCAGGCGGTAACGGTAGCCGTCCACTTCAATGTACGCTTCAGAAGGCAACACTTCTCCTTCTACTTTTACCGTCAGTGGGTAATCGCCGTACTGAATTACTTCCAGGTCATCTTTCTGGTCTACCACAAAAGAGAAGGGCTCCGGGCGTTCAAATTTTACGTTATTGCGAAGCAAACGGTTCGTTCCATCAGTGATCAAGCTCGGCGCAGCAAACAGAATAACCACGAGCAGCAGTAAGGGAGGAAGTGCATACTTCAGGTACTGGCGGTTCTTGCCCAAATCAATGGCGGAACGGAAAGGAACCGGACTAATTTCCGATGCTTTCTGGTCAATTGATGCCAATACCAGGCTGGTATCACCTCCGGCACTGGCCTGTTGGCGCAGTTGAAGTACGTTGAGCAATTTATCCTTTACGTTCGTGAAATGGCTACCGATCATTTCAGCAGCTTTTTCGTGGCTGATGACCTCCCCTAAACGGAAGTAGCGTGCCAAAGGAAGCAACACCCAGCCGCCAAGGGCCAGTAGGCTAAGACCAAGAAAACCGTAGAACATCATTTTCCGGGTGCCCGTCTCAAAAAAGAACTGGCTCTCCAGTAAGCTGACCAGCAGAAAAGAAGCCAGCACCAAACCGATGGTGTACAACAAGCCTCGAATGACCGAATTGAGGTAGTATTTCCGGGTGAAGCTATCTAGCTTCAGGATCAACTGATCGTAGTGATTGGATTGGGGCATAATAAAAAGCTTACTGAACACAGAGAAAGACCTCCAAAATAAGGAAAAGATTACAACTGTAGTATTGTTTTATGGAAACGGTGGATGGCGTGTTAAAATTTCAGGCTGGAATAATGGTTTTTGTCGGTAAAAGACCAGGTTTTACGAGGGCGCGGGCGCAGGTGCAAAGGAGTTGTTAAGGGGCAGGGTGAGCGCATTCGACCACGGAGTGGTCGAATTTTATTTGCCCTGGGTGAAAGGCCGCAAGGCGGGCTTTTACCCAGGGGCATAAAAGATGCTCTAAACGTTGCGGCGCTGCGCGCCGCCCCAACGCCCCATACAATACCCTGAGTTTCGGTGTTCCGCCTCAGCTGGGGGAAATGAAATTTGATCCCTCCGGGATCTTCTACTAATACTTTACTGGGGCTTCTCTCTCCGATCTTCGGTTCAGAATCAACCACCCCACCCCAAGCAAATACAGTATACCAAGAACATAGCCGAGCACTTCATTAGGCAGATTGATCTTCCCTAGCAGCAAACCAGCATTCTTAAACGCCAAAAACGAAGCAACCAACCACCCCGCCACATTCTGCCAGTGCGCATTCACCTTATCCCCAAGTAACGCCCGATCATTAGCAAAGACCAAAACGATGGCCGCGATAAGCGGCAACATCAATCCGTTAGCCACCTGCGCCGCCAGTATGACCGTGACGATATCAATTTTCAACAGCGCCACCAATAAACCGATCGCCAAAACGCCGCCCCAGATCATTCGAAACCAGGGTTGCTTCACCACGGAACGTTCCTCGGGGTCACGCACCAGGAGTTCCCGACCGGCAATGGCCGCGGCCAAAGGAGCCGTTACCGCAGAGCTAAAACCGGCAGCGAAAAGACCGATGCCCAACACCACTTTGCTCCAATTCCCCAACACTGCATCCAGCGTCCGCGCCAAATCGGCAAAATTGGAAAAGGACGTCGCCACACTACCCACCAAAACAATGCACAACGTGATGATACCGCCAACGACGAAGGACAGCAATAAACCATTCCGCATATCCCCGAGTTGCTGGCCCTTACTTAGTCCGGCTGCCAGAAAAAAATTGTACGGAACAATCGTAGTACCAACCAACCCGATCACCGTACCGGTGGCTACCGTATTGTTGCCCGAAAACGCAGCACCGCCCAGCAACAGCTGCACGGCTGCCACCATAAATACCAGTGCCATCAAAATGACCACCCCGGCCAGCGCCCGGGCAATCCACTTCGTTTCCCCGGGCCAGAGTACAATTCCGGCAACGCCCCCCAAAATCAATACCCACCAACGTTCCAGACCAAAAACGAGCTGTAGTCCCCCGAAAGCACCAACCAGGTTCCCTGCCTGGTAAGCCACGCACCCCAACAGTACGGCCACAAAACAGAAGATGGCTAACCAACGCTGGCGGGTACCAAGGATTTGCCCCAAAGTTTGCCCGCTCACCAAGGTCAGCCGTGCCGCCATTTCCATCAACAAAAAACCAGCGAAAGCTGCCAGACAAACGAAAGGCAAATACCTCCAGCCGCCTTCACTACCTGCTCGTGCCGCGGCAGTCACGGTTCCCGGACCAATAAAAGCTGCGGCAATAAGGGACCAAACGATGGCACGGGACCAGGAAGACATAGTGAATAATTGAAGGAGTGTATGGGAAATTAGATGAGGTAGGCCGGAGCAAACTTACCGATTTAAGTCCACCTTATCTTTACCACTTCTTTTCCCCCTTTCTTCTTTCTCTCCCTTTCCCCTTTTCTTATGATTCTTCTCCTCCACACCCTGATCGAAGCCGGCGTAGGTCTTCTACTTTTATGCCACCCCGGCGCCGCCGATCTGATTCCAGGTTTTGCCGACGGCCAGGGAGAAAGTTTTGTAATGCTGATGAAGATGTACGGATTAGCAGCCTGCTTTCTCGCCGGGATGTCCTTACTTGCATACCTCAAAAAAGAGAACCACGAATTCGTTGGGTTGATACTGGGCAGCCTCTCCGTATTCCACCTCGGAATGACCATCATTCAAGCCATCTACAATACAGATCCACGGGCCATGCTCTTACACTTTCTGTTACTCATTCTACTAGGTGGTCGATTTATTCGGGTACGAAAAGCCACTTGGTCCGAAAATGCAGCATAAGCGTAAACGTAATGTTACCCCCTCCGAATGGTCTTAACACGCAATTTGCTTACAGATGACCTGAGCTTTAAACGGGCGCGAAATTTCGCCCTATACGGACCGGTTTTAACATTTACAAATTTATTAATCGCCTTTTTCCACCTATTTATCCACAGCTTTCAACAGGCTACCGGGACGTAGGATATAATTCCAGTAAACGACGATTCCTACCAGGGCAATTGCGCCAAATTGATGTGCAACACCGAGACCTACCGGAACCTGCCCTGAACTGTTCATTACCGTAGCGATTCCAAGTACAGCTTGAGTTATCAACAGGATTATCAACAGGGTATTAGTTTTTACTAACAATGGGCTACGAACCTTAGTAAAAGCTTGGTATAAGTAGATTAAAACCATGATAACCAGACCATAAGCGGTCATGCGGTGCAAGAATTGAATTAAGGCTGGTTGAAAGGGAGAAGCCTCGTAATGCACAAGGTTATCCACAGTCCATGAAGAAATGTCGGTAATTGCAGCCGGAACAAACTTTCCTTTCATAAGTGGCCATTCCGGGTACACGATGGCAGTTCTTGCACCGCTCATAATTCCTCCCAGAATAAGTTGTAGCCCAAGCACGATATTGATGGGCCATCGCCACTTGTCCACACCATTTTGTGGAAAAGATGGCACATTTGGCTGGACGACTTTCAACGTTGTCCACAAAAGGTAGGAAAAGAGAATAATTCCCACACTTAAGTGTAGCGTTAATTTGTAGGCATCAACCCATGGCCGGTCTACCAAACCACTGGCGACCATGATCCAACCAAAACTAGCCGCAAGGGCCGCCAGGAGCACCACAACGCCCAATCGACGCATAAGCGGAGGGTTGAGCCACCCTTTACGCCAAAAGACCAGAAAGCCTACAACAAAGACTAATCCCATGAAGCGCGCCCACTGCCGGTGAAACCATTCCCAGAAATAGATGAACTTGAAATCAGCCATGGAGATGTCAGCAAAGATTTTTTCAAACTGGGGGCTTGCCTTGTACTTATCGAATTCAATTTGCCAGTCAGCTGCATTCAACGGGGGCATCGCTCCGGTGAGGGGTTCCCATTCGGTGATGGACAGGCCAGATTCGGTCAGGCGGGTAATTCCACCGATGACAATCTGACCCACTACCATAATGAGTCCCACGATCAGCCAAATCTTTACCGCACGGGGGTAGCTTCCTCCTTTCGTTTTTCCGTTTTCGTTCAGGATATTTTCTGTTTCACCCATCTCTTAATAGTTATTAATACTTTTTTAAAATTTAAATCCTTTTATCGTTATTAAGGCTGTGGAAAGGGGGAGAAAAAGGTCTCTCTTTCTTCTTCCCTTTCGTTTTGCCCATTTGGAGAGACTTTTCCACGTCGGCCTAACAACGTAAAGCCTTGATTGATGCGGGATCACAAAATTATCCACATTGTCCTTTTTGATTGTCAACAGAATAACTTTTTCGCACCTGCGTGTGGATTTATGACCTCACTATGTCAGTAAGGTGTGGACTGGGTACGGCTCAAAATGTGGAAATGTGGATAACCAGGCCCTTGGGCGAGATCGCAGGTGCAAGGGTGTGGATAAAGGCAAGGTTCTGCACAGTTGTCCACGCGCAGCGTGGGGAGAACCGATTTTGTTAATCAGCTGGTTTACAATGGATTTACGTATGGGTAATATTGGCGGTGTGGAGAACAGATTTACTGAGATGAGCTTGCTTAGTATTTTAAGGGGAACTTCTTGACTTGGTTAGCTTAATTTTAAAACTACAACTTTTGGGAAAGTCGTATTATCCACTTTATCCTTTTCTTGGGGTTATGATAAAGCAAGAAACTTTACCCCCTCGCCCTAGGTATCTATTGAAAATACTGGTCATCGTGCTGTTGAGCTTCGTCAGCAACTCCGGTACCGCTCAAAATTGGACATCCAACCCATGGCCAGCCAGCTGGATCACCCACCCAACGGCACCTGCTACGGAATTTGCTGTCGTTAATTTCCGAAGAAGCTTTGATTTGGAAACTTTGCCCGACAGCCTACTTGTCATGGTATCGGCAGACAATCGCTATCAGTTATTCGTCAATGGCCAACGGGTGGGCGAAGGTCCTTCCCGTGGAGACCTCGCGCACTGGCGTTATGAGACCTATGATTTGAGACCATATATAAGGACTGGGAAAAACGTTATCGCCGCCATTGTCTGGAATTACGGTATTGACCGACCCTACAGCCAGGAGAGTTACCGATTAGGTTTTTTGCTGCAGCCAAA
>JBGCFZ010000372.1:0-14840 GCA_045110355.1 Lewinella sp.
CGTTTAGTCCGCAGGATTTTCGTGCCGTGGCAAGGCGCTGAAACCGGATTTTAGCCATAGCTAAATGAGGATTTCAGCAACGAAGTCACGGTGCTAAAAGGCAAGGAATAACGGTCAAGTAATTGTGAATTCATCCACTAGTCAGTAAAATTCCTACATTTATCCCTTCCATAAGTTTAGAAACGATTTCCTTTTCGCTTCAGTTTTTTGTTTTTCGACCAGACACTTGACATTGTTCCTATGCACTTTGAGCTTTATTCCCGTTCTACGGAATTTGCCGATACCCTCTGCTATTTCAGAATGGTTACGGAAAATACGGTGCTTTACAGCCCATTCTATCCTGATCGCCGCGCTGCGCTGGCCGACATGGAGAAGGTTGTGCTAAAGCTTCGTGCTGCAGGCAAGGGCAAGGTCGCTTTACCGGTTGCTGAAGCTGCCACTAAGTTGGACCTCTTTGGCGAGGCAGTCCCTGCAGTCGGCACCGAGCAGCTGTTGCAAGAGACGACAACTAATGAAACCTTTCTTGCCGAATGGCACACGGCTGCTCAGGCAACCACCTTTCCCATTTCGTTCTGGGAACTGGCCGAAGAAATACCTGAGTTGGAATCCCTGGCGGACCTCGACCTCTCGGAGACCGATCGTAATTATAAATGGCAGGAAACCGGTAGTAGCATCCTGCACGTAGATCGCAATAAAATTCTCGGATTGTTGCCTGCTGTGGGTGTCCAGGCAAACCTGACCAGAAAGCCCTGTGAATCCATTTTTAACGCCCTTCAGCCATTTGTTTCAGCTGATTTGCCATTGTTCCATGGTAGGAATAATGACGTTGATGAGGTGCATACCCTACTGAAAAATAGATCTGTTTTACTACTGTATGGCGCAGCACGTGTGGGGAAAACGAGTTTATTGCAGTGTGGATTGGCCAACAGAATAGAACGAGACGCTGAAAGGCTGCTAATTGTAAGAAAAGGAAATGAAGACCTCCTGGCTTCAACTGCGACCACCTTACGGGAAGCCTTACCGGATGACCTGGCCCAAGGTTCGGATACCGACGACCCCTTAAAACTGGCTCAACTACTGGAAGAACAATCAGACCGAAGAAGCATCCTGGTATTTGACCAACTGGAGCACTTGTTTGATACGGCCATTTATGACGCGGAACGGCTGACGTTCTTTCAATTCCTCCGGGATTTGGTAGAAGCCGATTCTCCACTACTGCGTGTCGTACTGGTACTTCGGGAAAAGTTTCTGGCTTCTATTGCCGACTACGAATCCGAACTGCCATCTCTGCTGGATAATCGGTTCAGGTTGCTTCCGCTGAAGCAAGGTTCCATGGTTGATGCCTCCGTCAATTTGTTGGACGTCCTGAAATCTCAGGATAAGCTCGCGGTAAAAGACACGGAAGGCGTAGCGAAGAAAGTTTGTGCTCAGCTGACTAATGATAAGGGGGAAGTCCCCATGCATTGCCTGCAGATATACCTGCACCAATTGCACCAAAAGAGTTGTAAAGACACCACACCGGGGCAGCCCGTTCCGATGGATCCGGACCTGGTGGATCAAATGGGACCGGCAGATACCCTGATTGACGATTACCTGAGCCAACGAATTTCTGCCCTGGAAGCCCAGCTCCCCGGTGCTGATGAGCCTCCTAACCCCGCACTAAACCAGGAGTTAAAAGAGCTGAAGGAAAGTAAGGTACACTGCGGCTGTAAGGAAAATAATACGCTGGTTGCTGCCGCTGCTGTAGTCGTTCCGCCACCCGTAAACAACAGCTTTTGGTGGTGGCTTGGGCCCTTCTTATTGCTTCCTTTTGCCTGGCTTGCATTTTGGTGGTGGACCCAACCGACTCCCCTGCCAGCCGCTTGCGAGGAAGTCATCAAGGAGAACAGTTGTGAGGCTTACGTCAATTACCTCTGCACCTACGGAGACTCAACGAGCTGTTCCGCTAATCTTCGCGCTACACTTGAAGCAAATGATTGCACGGTCTGGCAAGACTATCAAGCGCTGCAAACAATGGACAATTGCGCAGCCTACCAGGATTTTTACCAGAAATACCGGGGTGGGAACATATGTATGGACCGGATTCGGGAAAAACTGCTTGATTGGGAATGCCCCCTCATCCGGGACACCGTTCAGTTGACGGTACGAGACACCATCATAAAAAAACAACTTATTCGGGGGCCGAATACTTACGGGAGCCTGACGGGAATAGGTACGCCCGCAACGGGCCCGGAGGGCCCGGCGTGTAAGACCATCGGCAGTACCAATTTCAAGCGAATTGGTCCGCTTTGGGTAATGACCGATGCACTCGAAGGCGGGCCGTATCGTTGGGAAGACGCACTGGACGCTTGCTCGTCCAAAGGCTGGCGGTTGCCCTGTGTTGGTGAAATCGATTACCTGATTGAGAAAATCTACCGGGACGATCCTGACCTGGCCTACGCCATGCTGGCGGGGTCGGGCGAATGTAATCTGGTGAACCCGCTGGAAGCAGAAACCGGACGAATCGAATTCTGGACGGCCACCGAAGCCAATGACGCGTCAGCGTGGACGTACACGTTTGATATTGCCGCAAAAACAGTGGAGCGACAGTCTGCCACCCCCAAATCTGCCAGACTGCCATGCCTGTGCGTCCAAAAGGATCCCGTCCAACAGGGATCCGGTATACCACCTTGCTATCAAAAACAGATTGATCGGCGGCCCAGCCAGTAATGTCGGTTTTGAGCCAGCTCAATCGCCAATCGAGATTCCAAAATCGAGAATCGAGCATCGAGTATCCCCCGGGCAGAGCGAGCATCCCCGTGCGGCAGCCCTATCAATCTACAAATCTATCAATCTATAAATCTCCCTCTCCGTCATCCCCAAATCATTTTACCCAATTCCCTGACGGCAACCTTTGTCGATCCGTCCCGCCACAGATTACCTTTGCTGAATGGAAAACATGATGCGTAAAAACTGGTGGAAGATTTTGGGAGTCTTACTCGTCATTTATGGCCTGGTGGCAGGACTGCTCGTGCCGCTTAAACCAAACCTGGTCAGCGTCACTCCCCGGGTCGCTGAACTTGGGCAGACGGTAAAGCTGGAGGTCGTAGGGTACAACACCTCTTTTGGCGCGGACGCAGGTGCAGTGAAAGGATGGTTAAGAGCAGGGGACGAACTAAGCATCATGGCCAGTAACGTAGACGTGCTGGATGATCGCCGGGCATCCCTGACCTTCGACCTTCCACCATATTTAGCTGACCCGACCTTAAGCAAACAAACCTTTCCCATCATCGTCAACAGTTCGGACGACGGTGCCTTTGTCGACCCCATTGGCCTCACTGTTCGTCAGGAATCTCCCGCAACGACCGTGGCCGAAGCAGAAGCGCCCTGGCGGGTAACGGCCCTGAAGAAAGGAGATCTGTCAGCTACACCCCGCACCACCTTTCCTTACCGGGGGCACCTGGCCGAGACCATCCGTAACATCTACTTCCACGTCAGCCTCTGGTTTGCCATGATGTTTGTTTTCATCGCCGCAGTGGTCTATGCCATCAAATACCTCCGCCGTTCGGGCAAAGCGAGTAACGAACTACCCGATGTAGTCTCTTTGCGCGATAAAGCCGATTACTGGTCCGTCTCCTTCACGGGCGTCGGAATGCTGTTCGGAGTACTTGGTCTGGTTACGGGGGCCGTGTGGGCAAAATATACCTGGGGCAGCTTTTGGAGTTGGGACATCAAGCAGTTCACCACCCTGATTGCCCTGTTGATCTACGCTGGTTACTTTGTACTTCGCGCCAGCTTCCCGGACCCCGAACAGCGCGCCCGCCTGGGCGCGGCCTACAACATCTTCGCCTTCGTTTGCCTCATCCCACTCATCTACATCCTTCCGCGCCTATCGGGCAACTCCCTGCACCCCGGTGCGGCCGGCAACCCCGCCTTCGGCGGCGAAGACCTCGACAATACCATGCGCATGGTATTTTATCCCATCATCATAGGTTGGACTTTGTTCGGCTTCTGGATGGCAGGGGTGGCTTACCGGACGCGTTTGTTACGGGAGCGGATACTACTCAAAGAATAGCCAAGACAACCAATAGCCAGGACCATTGCCCGACCGGACGAAAAGTTTGTCTGCCGGCTTTAGTAGATGCTTAATTCTGTCTGCTGTACTTTGGAGGGGGGTGACCCACTAATCCGTCCGACGCAGTAGGCGAATTCATAAGTTTTGTTGCTAAAATAGGGTCAATCGGATTGCGTTATCGCGTAGCGATTATCCTTAGTGATTACCCCGTACGTAGTGCTGGGTAATAGCCATCTGTCATCATAAAAGGATTGCCTGCGGCAATCAACGGTAAGCCGTCAGACAATTTACCGGGGACCTTGTCCCCGGTAATCACTAAGGGAAGTCGCTACGCGACAGCTACAAAAAAAATAGTGTGCTGACTAAGCAGTAGGACTTATGAAACGACCGACTACGTCGGACGAGCGTCAAAGTAAGTCATTAGTTTCCGTCATCAACCCGACCATTAGCAGCCATCTGACTTAGCAAAGCCCTTTCCCATTGTACCTTAGCCAGCCCGCGCCAGGTCAGCGAGAAAATTATTGCTATGCAGTCGTCCGGTAAATTACTCATTCAGCTTTTTCTTTTTATTGCAATTTCGGCTGTTGCAAAAGGCCAGTCGCTCGATCAACAACTCATCGTCCGATGGGAGAGCGGGAAGGCCTCAAAGAATACAACGCTTAGTTCGGACGTACAGCGACGTTGGTTGGCTAAGCCTCTGCACATCGAACTGCTCACTTATCCGGACCCTGCATCCTGCGTTCGCGCCCAAAAAAGACTGATGAATCTCCGGTTAGTCCGGGCCGTGGAATTTAATCAGGAAGTGACTTTTCGTACTGATCCCAACGATGCGTCCTTCGGCGAACAACGCGATAACTTCGATCGCGCCGGCTACCGGGAAGCCTGGAACCTGACCCCCGGCGGCAGTACCCTTGACAACCAGGACATCGTCATCGCTATTCTGGATGCAGGATTCGACATCACCCACGAAGACATCCAACCTAACCTTTGGGTTAATCCGCACGACGTACCCAATGACGGAGTAGACAACGATGAAAACGGGTACGTTGACGATCGGCATGGTTGGGATATGACCGGAGATGACCCCAACCTGCCATCAGATACCCACGGCACTCAGGTCATCGGTCTGCTTGGGGCGCAGGGCAATAACGGCATTGGTATTACCGGAACCAACTGGGACACCAAAATGATGCTGTTTACCATCAGAACCACCGCTCATGTAGTGGAAGCCTATGAATACATCCGCGATCAACGCCTCCGCTACAATGAAAGCAACGGCCTGGAAGGTACCTTCATCGTAGCGACTAACGCCAGTTTTGGCCTGGAAGGACAAACCTGCGCTGACTATGCGGTATGGGGAGATATGTACGATGAATTGGGGAATGTGGGCATCCTTACGGCGGCGAGTACGGTCAATCGGGCCGAAAACGTCGATAATTTTGGGGATATGCCCACGGATTGTCCTTCCAATTACTTGATCGGAGTGGCTAACCTCGGTGCCGATGACCGGCTTTGGCGTTCTTCCGGATTCGGTCCAGAGAATGTAGACCTTGGTGCCCCCGGCGAAATGAGTTTCTCCACGATACCGGCAGATCGGTACGGTTCCTTCGGCAGCACCAGCGCTGCGGCCCCTTACGTGACCGGTGCGATCGCGCTGTTATACGCCACGCCCTGTCAGACACTGCTGGATAGGGTGAAAACGGATCCTGCCAGCGCGGCCCTGTTGATTCGGGACGTCATTCTGGGCAGCACTCGAGAAAGCTCTTCCCTGCAATTTCGTACTGTCACCGGTGGTGTGATCGACGTAGCGGAGGCCCAGCGTACCCTTTCGCTGATTTGCGATGGGACGGACCTGGACGCTTTTGCCATCACGAGTGTATCACCTAATCCTGCTGGAGATTTTACCGTGCTCGAGACCAATGCCATTGTCTTCAGTTCCGGTGCGCGGGTCGACCTTTTTGATGTCATGGGGCGCCATGTAGCCAGCCAGCCAGCGCAAAGGGTTGGCTTTAATCCTATTCGGGTACAAGTTGATCTTGCGGGAATTCCGGCTGGCGTTTACGTGGTTCGATTGTCGGAGCGGGATCGGGTGGCGGAGGCTAAGTTGGTGGTGCGGTAGGCTGGGTGAAGGAATTGTAAACCGACTTTTGCCACCTGCAAAAAAGAATCTTTCGCAAATCAAAGGCAATTAATCAGGTTGCAAACCTATTTCCAATTTATGAATAATACCAAAGCAAAGTAAGTGTATTCCCTTGCCTTGGTCGGGCTGCAAGCCCTCAATCCTTACCCCATGAAAATAGCCCTGGCCCAAATTGCCCCCATCTGGCTAAACCGCTCTGCCACCCTGAAAAAGGTCATCTCCTGGGTGGAAGACGCTGCCGCAGGCGGCGCGGAACTCGTCGTCTTCGGAGAAACGATCTTACCCGGATATCCTTTTTGGCTCAGCGGCACCGGTGGGGCGAAGTTCAACGACGATATACAGAAAGACTTGTTTGCGTATTACGCCACCGAAGCGGTATGCATCGAAGATGGTGCGCTGGACCCGCTATGCAGCCGTTGTCGGGAGCTGGGAATTGCCGTAGTGATTGGTGTTTTGGAAAGGCCACTGGACCGTGGTGGTACTTCGGTGTATTGCACCCTGGTCTACGTCGACGTGGAGGGGAACATTCAGAACGTCCACCGGAAATTACAACCCACCTACGAAGAACGGCTAGTCTGGAGCCCCGGGGATGGCCACGGCCTGAAGACCTTCCCAATCGGTGGTTTTCAACTTGGTGGACTCAACTGCTGGGAAAACTGGATGCCCCTCCCTCGTGCAGCGCTTTATGGACAGGGGGAAACACTTCATGTGGCCATCTGGCCAGGGAACGCACGTAATACGGAGGTGCTGACCAGGTTTCTGGCCAGGGAAGGCCGGAGCTACTGTGTCTCCGTCAGTGGTATTATGCGACCCGAGGACGTGCCGGAGGGCATCCCTCATCGTAAACTCATCCTCAAGACACTGGGCGAAATGCCGGCCGACGGCGGCTCCTGCGTAGCTGCCCCCGATGGCAGCTGGATCATTGAACCCATCGTAGGAAAGGAAGCCTTGCTCTTCGCTGACCTGGACCCCCTCCAGGTATTTCGGGAACGACAAAACTTTGACCCATCCGGACATTACAGCCGACCCGACGTCACCCAACTGACGGTGAACCGGGAACGTCAACGGGTGGTGCGGTACCAGGACTAAGCGCTTGTTGATGAGTGGTTAACCCATTTTTGCCTTTTCATGCCGTACTTTGCACCTGCGTCCGCGCCAGAAAAATTTCGCAATTTGACTCGTTGTAAAACATCAGGTTAAATTTGAGATATCTTAACATATATTGATCGCTGCGACAATTCATGGATCGAACATCCCGTTTAATCCCATGTTTTTACGAAGGTCCGGTATTATTAAGTCGATTGCCGGGTCACAACCAACAACTTTACAGACAACCAACAATCACCCATCACTATGCGTACCTTATTTTTTGTAAGCCTTGCCCTTATGGTAAGTCTCTCTTCCTGTGTTACTAAGAAGCAATACGACGAGTTGCAGGCCAGCACTGCCGCTAAACTGAATGCTCAGCAGCAGGCCATCTCTAAGCACAATCAGGAAATTAACCGTTACGCCGAGCGTCTGGCGGAATGTGAACGCCGGGAAGCGGTAGTCGTTACCCGCGTTGAGAATGCTGAAGCCCAAATCCGTAACCGTGATGAGCAAATCGTCGATCTGCGAAAGCAGCGCGACCAGCAGGCCACCCAGGTAGGTGACCTGACGGTGCTGAGCCAGGGAGCGAACCAAAACATCAACAATACCCTCAAACAGCTGGAGGGTAAGGACAAGTACATCCGCTTACTGCAAAATGCAAAGTCGAAGGCTGATTCTATCAACCTTGTGTTGGCCGTTAACCTGAAAACTGTCCTTCGCGATGGTATCGATGATCAGGACGTAGACATTAAGGTCGACAAGACCGTCGTCTACATCAACCTCTCCGATAAGATGTTGTACAAAAGTGGTAGCTACGAGATCACTTCCCGTGCCGGTGAAGTACTCCAGAAAATTGCCACTATTGCGCAGAGCCGTCCTAACCTGGACCTGATGGTGGAAGGATACACGGATAACGTAAGCATCAATACCAACTGTATTAAAGACAACTGGGACCTCAGCGTTTTGCGCTCTACTTCCGTAGTGAAAGCGCTACAGAACGATTACGGTATCGACCCCAACCGCCTGAGTGCTGCTGGTCGTGGGCAGTACAATGCTTTGGTTAGCAACGATACGGCAGAAGGCCGTAGCACCAACCGACGCACCCGAATCATTTTGCTTCCTAAACTCAACGAGTTCTACGATCTGCTTGACCCTAAGCAAGTGCCAGAATAATCAGTTCTTGATCTAACTACGGCGGGCGCTATCGGGAACGGTGGCGCCCGCTGTTTTTAGGAGTCAGGGGTCAGGGCTCAGGGTTCAGAGCTCAGGATTCAGGGTTCAGAGTTCAGGATTTAGGGTTCAGTACTTAGTGTTCAGGGGTCAAAATTCAAGCCGCGCGAAGTGCGACGGCTACCCATTAATAATAATACCCCTGACAGCTGAGTCCTGATTACTAGATACTGATCCCTGATCCCTGACCGCTGAATCCTGATTACTAAATACTGATTACTGATCCCTGACCGCTGAATCCTGAACCCTAAATCCTGATTACTGATCCCTGACCGCTGATTCCTGAACCCTGATCCCTGATCCCTGACCGCTAAATCCTGATCCCTGATTGCTGAAACCTGATTACTGATTTCTTCGTAGCTTGCCCCTCCCTCAAACCAAAGATCTCCCTCCATGCGTCTCATGCAACATAAGCGCGAAGCTTATTGGTTCTACCGCTACCTCTCCATCTTCTACGACAAACTGGTCAACCCTTTGTTCTGGACGGAACGAATGCGTGAAAAATCGCTTGACGTTGGGTATTGGGACGAAGGAGAAGAGCTGACCGTTATTGACGTCGGCTCAGGAACGGGCTTTACGACCGAAGGCATCGTTCGTCGGGTACCTGCAAGAAACGTAACCTGCGTGGATCAGAGCCCGCACCAAATGGAACACGCTAAGGTGAAGCCTGAGCTAGCGGGCTGTACCTTCCAATTAGGAGATGCAGAGAACATTCCTTTTAAAGACGATACTTTCGACCGTTATGTCTCCGCCGGATCCATCGAGTACTGGCCAGACCCACAACGGGGGTTGAACGAAGCGTACCGCGTGATCAAGCCAGGAGGTTGGGCCCTGATGATCGGCCCACTGGAACCAGTAAACCCGATCAGCAAGTTTGCCGCTAATACCTGGATGCTCTTCCCACCGGAAGAAGATTATTTCCGCTATATGGAAACTGCGGGCTTTGATCGGATCGACTACACCTACGTGGCTCCGCATTGGCAACGTAACGAACGCTATGGCATTGCCATCATTGGTCGTAAGCCGAAAGCGGGCAAAAGTCCGAATCATTACGAAGCAGTTGCGGAAGAACGAACGCTCGTAGCAGTTTCCAATGAAGGGATGAGCCTGGGTCGGGGCATGTTGCTGGCTGGCCGGGTACTGGCGGGTTCCGCTGCTGGGTTCATCTTCATTCCGATGGCCCTGGTGGCTTCCATCACCGCGCCGCTGCGCGGCATCGATGCTGAGCCCGAACCACTGAATAAGCACCAAAAGGTCGCTTTGGCGGCGGTTGGTGTGGTGGCGGCGATATTCATCGTGAACCGGCTTACCCGACGTCGGTAAGATTAATAGCAAGGGCGAGGAGCTATGCCCCGAGGATATTCTTGGGGCATAGTACCTCGCCCTTAATGATAATTCCTATGTCCAACTTAAATACCCGAATAAAAGACTTCTACGACGCCTCCACGCCCCTGTGGCTGAACACCTGGGGCGAGCAGATGCACCACGGCTACTATGGTCCGGATGGCAAACAAGAGGTTGGTCATCAGCAGGCGCAGCTCGACATGATTGAGGCAATGCTGGAGTGGGGGCAAGCACCGACTAAAATCCGCAGGTTCCTTGATGCAGGTTGCGGTGTTGGTGGCAGCAGCCGCTACCTGGCCCTGAAGTATCCTTCAGCGATGGGGCTGGGGGTAACCCTCAGCCCGGTGCAGGCACAGAACGGAAGAAAATACAACCAGGAGGCTGGGGTGGGGGACCGACTGGCCATTCGTGCCCAGGATGTTTATACCCTGGAGGAAGAAGAAGACGGTCCTTTCGATCTGATTTGGAGTATGGAAAGTGCCGAACATATGGAAGACAAAGTTGCCCTGATGGATCTTTTCTACCGCTTGCTCAAACCAGGTGGCCAGTTGATCATGGCAACATGGTGTCATCGCCCGGAACCGCCGGAACTGACAAAAAAGGATCGCCGGGTATTGGGCAAGATTTGTGAGCTTTATCACCTGCCCCCGCTGGTGAGTGTCCCGGTTTTGGGAGAAGCAGCCACTAAGGTAGGATTCACTAACCTGGCGACCGACGACTGGTCGGCAGCCGTAGAACCCTTCTGGGGCGCAGTGATCAGCTCCGGGCTCGATCCGCGCAACTGGCCGGGCCTGATTCGTGCGGGATCAAGTACGATTAAGGGCGCCTGGGCAATGAAATATATGAAGGAGGGATTCCGCACGGGTGCGATTCGGTATGGCGTACTGCGGGCCACTAAGTAATGCGGTAAACCTGTAACCTGCAACCTGAAACTTGTACAAATGATCACTTTCCTCCGATTTGGCCGCGCCCATACCTTGATCGGTACCACACTTTCGTTGCTGGCGCTTTACCTTATGGCGTCACGCCACGTGGGCACTAATGATTGGCTGATGTTTGGACTTAGCTTATTTAGCTGCCTGGCGGCTAATGTCTATATCACTGGCTTGAACCAAGTAACGGACGTGGAGATTGATCGCATCAATAAGCCCTACCTGCCGCTGGCCAGCGGAGCTTACACCATGAAAACGGGCAAGTTGATTGTTGGCGTTTGTGGCGTTTTGGCGGTTTTGTCTTGCCTGGTGTACCGGCCCTGGTTGACGGCTACAGTTCTGTCCAGTCTGGCCATTGGCACGGCCTACAGCGTCGAGCCCGTTCGCCTGAAGCGTTACCATTTTTGGGCGGCTTTCTGCATCATTGTTGTTCGGGGACTGATCGTTAATTTACTACTGTACCTGCACTTCCGGACGGCTTTGGGGGCGGGGCCGCAGGTGCAAAGTTCGGTTTGGCTGCTGACGGCGGTCATCTTTGTGTTCGGCGTCATCATCGCCTGGTTCAAGGATCTTCCGGACACCGAAGGAGACGAGGCCTATGGCATCAAAACCTTGACGCTGGTGCAGTCGCGGGAGTGGGTGTACGCCCGGGGTGGGATGTTGCTTACCCTGACCTTGTTTTTGGCCGCCGCTTATTGCTTTTGGGTCGAATGGATCTTTCTCGGGCTTGGATTGACCGTGCTCCTGGCGGGATACCGATTCATCTCCTCCCGGCTTGACCTGAAGGACCAGGCTTCCATCGCCCGCTTTTACCAGGGGACCTGGGTGGTGTTTTTTGGGGTGTATATTGTGTTTGGTGTTTTGGGGTAGCGAATTGGTTGTCCAGCATTTATGCTGCGAACGAAAACGAGGGGGCCCACTGGATCCAACGGATTTGCGCTCACCCCACGCTACCCAGGACGACCCTCCGGGTCTGCCAACAACGATCAGGTTACTTATCTTAGCCAGCAAATAAACAGATCAATGCTACGTTACCTCCCCATCCTAAGCCTGTTCCTCCTTTGCTCTTGCCAAACCGACCCTGCACCTGCGGCCGCGCCCGAAGAAAAAACAGCAGCGGTACAAGAATACAAAGCCGATCCACAACCAGTGGAGGAGCAGGAAGTTACTCCGTTGGCTCTGGGAGCCGATGCGCCGGATTTTAAACTCATCGGCGTTGATGGCAACTACCATACGCTGGCCGATTACGCTGAATCTGACATTCTGGTCGTCGTTTTTACCTGCAACCATTGTCCAACGGCGCAGGCCTACGAGCAACGGCTGAAAGACTTCACCGCCGACTACAAGGCGAAGGGTGTTCAAGTGGTCGCTATCTCTCCGAACAGCCCGCTTGGCGTGATGTATAATGAACTGGGGTACTCCGACCTTGACGACCGCTACGAGGATATGCTGATCCGGGCAAAAGACGCCGAATTCAACTTCCCTTACCTGTACGACGGCGACGATCACGCCGCCAGCTTGTTGTACGGCCCCGTCGCCACGCCCCACACCTTTGTCTTCGACAAAGCCCGTAAACTTCGCTACGTCGGCCGCCTCGACAAGATCGAAAAACCTGGCACCCTCAACGCCGATGACCTCCGCGCGGCTGTAGACGACCTCCTCGCCGGAAGAGAGGTTGCTATGGCGCAAACCAAAACCTTCGGCTGCTCCACCAAGTGGGCCTGGAAGGCGGACTATAAAGTGAAAGATGAGGCCAAATGGCTGGAACAACCGGTAGCGCTCAACACCATCGATATTGCTGGCGTGGAAACTTTGCTGAAAAACGAAGACTCCGGAAAGCTTAGGTTGATCAACCTTTGGGCCACCTGGTGCGGCCCCTGCGTGGCCGAATACCCTGACTTTCTGGTCCTCCACCGGATGTACAGCGGCCGTGACTTCGAATTCGTATCCATCAGCACCGACAAGCCCAACCGTGGCCCTCAAGCCCTGAAATTCCTGGAGAAAACAAATTCCTCCGTTACCAACTATCACTTCATTGGCGAGGACATCTACGAGCTGGTAGAGGCCATTGACTCAGAGTGGAACGGGGCCATTCCGTATACCATTATGGTGGACCCTGAAGGGAAGGTCGTTTATCGCCACCAGGCAGAAGTTGATTTTCTGGACTTGCGTAGGGTCATTGTTGATCACCCTTTGATCGGACGATATTTTTAGGATTCAGGTGTTAGGATTTAGCAATCAGGGGCAGTATTTAGGTTTCAGGACAGAAGTGCCTCAACAACTTGTATGCATAAACCAGTTCATATTCTTTTATTGATTCCTAAAAGTGATAGAGACACATAGAATACAGAAATTTAGGGCGAAAACCTTTGGTTTTCCGATCTGGATAATTCCTTTTGTGCCTTACTGGGGGTCAATATTTTCCCTTCTCTCAAATTCACATGAACAGTTTCTTGTTTCCGGTATTTAGAAGTACTAAAGTCAGCACATTCTAAGCCATGACGTCTTAGCACTGACCCCTGAATCCTGATTACTGAATCCTGACCCCTGATACCTGAACCCTGCCCCCTGACCCCTGAATCCCGATTACTAATTACTGAATCCTGAATCCTGAGCCCTGAATCCTGACCCCTGAATCCTATGCTAACTCCCGAAGAAATTGACCGCATCATCGCCATGGCCTGGGAAGACCGAACTCCCTTCAGTGCCATCGAGTATCAATTTGGACTGACCGAAGCAGATGTCATTAAACTAATGAAGCGAGAACTCAAGCTGAACAGTTGGAAACGCTGGCGGGCCCGGGTACAGGGCCGTAAGACGAAGCACGTTAAACTTCGGGAGAATGGGGTAGAGCGCTTTAAGTCCAAGGCCCAGAAGCAGATTACCTATAACAAGATTTCCAAGAAGAAGTATTAGCAATCGGGGAGTGTTTGGGTGGAAAACGCGCAGCGTTTTATGAAGCCCTCTCCGATGGGGAGGGTTGGGAGGGGGTTTGTCAGGCCCGCAAAATACCCTACCTTTCCCCAAAATAAAATAACCCCGTGGCAAAAATTGACCTGAATAGCATCCCGACCAAAGCACCCAAAGACCTCGATAAGGACGAGGCGAAAAAAATCACCAAAGACCGGGCCAAACGGATTGGCGAGTTGCATCAACAATTAGTGGCAGAGGGGAAACATGGGGTCCTCGTGGTGCTGCAGGGAATGGATTCCAGCGGAAAGGATGGCGCAGTAAAAAATGTGTTTGGCGAATGCTCTCACATGGGTGTGCGCACTACCAGCTGGAAAAAACCTACCGAAGAGGAGTTCGCTCACGACTTCCTGTGGCGAATCCATAAGCAGGTGCCCCGCAAGGGAGAGTTGGTGATCTTTAACCGTAGTCATTATGAGGAAGTATTGATCCAGCGGGTGCATGGCTGGACGGATGAGGCTGGCGTAGATCGCCGGTTCGATTCTATCAATGCCTTCGAAAGCCTGCTGACCAATGAGGGGAATACCCTGATCATTAAATGCTACTTGCACCTGAGTAAAGAGCAGCAGGAAAAAGAGTTGATGGAACGGGTCAATGAGCACGATAAGCACTACAAGCACAACGATGGTGACTGGGAAGAGCGGGAACACTGGGATGCTTACCGCAAGGCTTACAATGACGTCTTGAACCGCAGTGAAATCCCCTGGCACATCGTTCCGGTTGATCAGCGATGGTATCGAGACTATGTGATGACTGAAGTGATCCTTAATGCACTGGAAGGCCTGGAGATGGAATGGCCTGGGCTGGAGACGGAACGGGAATGGTGATTGATGCGAATATTGTCCGTTGTAGAATGAGTAGAAAGCTACAGCTGTTGTCGCTTGTTATACTTATTCATCCACTAATCTTTATTTCTGCATAATAGGACGATTTCATCAAGACTAGTGCTCTGTCAAGCCGATCTTGTCATATTAACTGCGGCGTCTTTTACCCGCTGGCTGCGTTGCTTGAATCCTCATTTAGCTACGGCTAAACTCCGGTTCAAGCGCCTTGCCAGCAGGCAAAATTCACCAGCAGTTAA
>JBGCFZ010000373.1:0-12199 GCA_045110355.1 Lewinella sp.
GTCTTGATCTGGCCACAGTTGAGGGCAACGGCGAGGTCGGCGATGGTAACATCTTCCGTTTCACCGGAACGGTGGCTCATGACGCTGGTGTAGCCGGCACGGTGGGCCATGTTGACGGTGTTTATTGTTTCTGTGAGAGAACCGATTTGGTTGACCTTCACCAGAATTGAGTTGGCACTGCCTTCCTTGATACCGCGGCTGAGGCGTTCGGTATTGGTGACGAACAGGTCGTCACCTACCAGCTGACAGCGGTCGCCGAAACTTTGGTTGAGTGCGGCCCACCCTTTCCAGTCGTCCTCGTCGAGGCCGTCTTCGATGGAGAAGATTGGGTACTTGTCTACCCAGGTCTTCCAGTAATCAACCATGGCGGCAGATTCGATTTTGCGACCGTCAGACTTATGGAAGTGGTATACCCCTTCCTTACTGTCGTAAAATTCGGAGGCGGCAGCATCCATAGCAATCATCATATCATCACCTGGCTTGTAGCCGGCTTTTTCGATGCTTTCCAGAACGATCTCGATGGCCTCGTCGTTGCTTTTGATGTTAGGAGCGAAGCCACCCTCGTCACCAACATTGGTGCTGTAGCCTTTGCTCTTCAGTACTTTCTTGAGGTGGTGGAAAGTTTCCACGCCCATCCGTAGGGCCTCGCTGAAAGTATCAGCGCCCAGAGGAATGATCATGAATTCCTGGAAGTCGATGCTGTTGTCCGCGTGGCTACCGCCATTGAGGATGTTCATCATCGGCACGGGCATCGTGTGGGCGTTCACGCCACCGACGTAGCGGTAGAGGGGCATATTCTGCTCGATGGCTGCGGCCTTGGCACAAGCCAGGGAGACACCGAGGATGGCATTGGCCCCGAGCTTACTCTTATTGGGGGTGCCATCGAGTTCGATCATCGTCTCATCGATGTACCGCTGGTCGGTCACGTCGACGCCGAGCAGCTCTTCTGCGATTTTTTCTTCTACGTTGGCTACTGCCTTGAGTACTCCTTTACCGACGTATACGTCTTTATCGTTGTCGCGCAGTTCTACCGCTTCATATTTGCCCGTACTGGCACCACTTGGCACTGCTGCACGACCTACTGCACCGTCGCCGGTGATGACTTCTACTTCTACGGTTGGGTTGCCACGGCTGTCTAGAATCTGGCGGGCTCTTACGTCTAGGATACTACTCATATATTTATGTTTTTTCTTGGGTGGATGGTGATCCCCCGGACTTCGATCGATCCTACGGATCTTACTGCGTACGGGGTTAAAACGATTCGATCCCGCGGGGATCATTCGGAGGCGGCGTTAGCCTTTTTTTTCAGCGATCAGGTCTACGAACTGGTCGAATAGGTAAGCAGCGTCGTGCGGTCCGGGGCTGGCCTCCGGGTGGTACTGTACACTGAAGGCTGGTTTCCCAACGATTCGAATACCTTCGATGGTATCGTCATTGAGGTTACGGTGGGTAACTTCTACAGCGTCAAGGTTTTTCTCGATGGCTTCAGGAGACACGCCAAAGCCATGATTCTGGCTTGTGATCTCCGATTTTCCCGTCACGAGATTTTTCACCGGGTGGTTGATGCCGCGGTGGCCGTGGTGCATTTTGTAGGTAGGAATACCAACCGCACGGGCCAATATCTGATGGCCCAGGCAAATGCCGAAGAGTGGCTTTTCTTCCGCCAGCATGGCTTTGGCCGTATCTACGGCGTAATCCATGGCTCCGGGGTCTCCGGGGCCGTTAGATAGGAAAAGGCCGTCGGGGTTGAAGGCCCGAATTTCGTCCATGCTGGATTTGGCGGGGAAGACCTTCACGAAGCAGTCTCGCTTAGTGAAGTTATTGAGGATGTTTTGCTTCGTTCCCAGATCAAGCACGGCAACGCGGTGCTTAGCGTTCTCTTCTCCTAGGGTATAAGCAACGTCGGTGGTTACTTTACTCGCCAATTCGAGACCATCCATATTGGGGGCCTTGGCCAGGAGTTTTTTCAATTCTTCCAGGTCGAATATCTCGCTGGAGATGATACCATTCATGGCTCCCTTAGTGCGGATATGACGAACGATCTGGCGAGTATCCACATCACTGATTCCAACCAATCCTTCTCCTTCCAGGTAATCCTGAATGGAAGCTTCCCCGATATGCCGGCTATATGGAACGGTAAAGTTTTTGCAGATAAGGCCGGCGATTTTCACACTACCGGATTCAGTATCGGCCTTCATGGTGCCGTAGTTTCCAATGTGTGCATTGGTCGTTACTAACAGTTGGCCAAAATAAGAGGGGTCGGTGAAGACTTCCTGATACCCGGTCATGCCAGTATTAAAGCATATTTCTCCGGTTGTTGTGCCGGTTTTACCGGCGGCCTTGCCTTCGTAAAAGGTTCCGTCGGCTAGGAGTAGAATGGCGCGTGGTTGATCCATAAATCTATGTGCGGGGTCGTTATTCGCGCAAAGATAAGAAACAACGGGAGTTGGGCACGGGCCACCGATATTATGTTTTGGTTATCTACGGCCCATACCGGCTGGAATAATCCCAGCTTTAAGGGAAAGAGTTGCAAACACCTCAGCGTCCATCAGGACAGCATCAACTTAGATTTTTGCGGGTTAAAAAGGTTGATAATTTTACTAACGCAGAAGTAAGCAGATCGATCGGTTAATCCTCGTTTATTGCTTACGGTACTTATGTTGGCAGGGTTCGATACAAGGGTAAGAGAGGATAAGATCATCGCCCACAAACGCATAGGTAATACCGGACTGGGCGGGAAGCGAGATGCATTCGTTGGGTTCTACGTTTTGGTCATCGGACCAAAATTTACCGCTGGTGGCAGTATCTGCTGCTTCTTCCATGGTGCAGAGATTACCCTGTGCGGTATAGTCGCCATCTTCCCCAAAAGTGATGGTTTTGTTGCTCATCACTGGCTCGAATGAACCGGAACCGTCGCCAGGGTCAGCGTAGACTTCTACCAGGCGCCATTCACCGCTGAGCGGGGAGGTCTGTCCTTCGTCTTTTTCGCAAGACAGAAAAACTACAGCCATTAAAAAGATAGGGAATAAGAGGAGCGATTTCATAATACAAGGGATTATTGGGTTAACAATACTGCCCCGAGGGGCATTTCAACTTGTAAGACGAACATCGCTTTTACGGACGTTGGCAGCACGGGTGTTAAACCTGTTAACATCTTTTTCAGAAAAGACGGTAGCGTAGTTGGCAAGGGGCTTCGCAAGGAAGTGAAATGATTAGGACCTACTGGTCTTCTGAAACTTCCAGGCCAAGAAGCATATCTTCTCCTGAGGCATCACAATTTTCTACCACAATTTTATCTAACGCCTCGTCAAACCTGGCCTCCGTCTCCGGTCCGACGACTCCGGTAAGGTCACAGAAGCTACCGTTAGTTGCCACCTTGCCAGAGATAAACCCGATGCGTCGTTCACTTTCTACTTTGAGGTATTCGAAACCTTCTCCGGAGTACCCATACTTAGTCCCCGGCTCACTGATCATCCGGGAGCCCCAATTAGGCAAGCCTGATCCGTCGCCAGGATCAAATAGTTGCGCTTCCAACTGCCAATTGCTGGAGTTTGGGAAAAAGTCTACGACTGCGTCGTCCTGCGAGCCACAACTGTACAATAAGAGCGGTATTAATATTACTAGGAAGCGTTTCATCTTCTAGGTTTTACGATCAGAAAACTAGTCCTTTTTCTTTTAACAGGGTCGCCTTCAACCCCTCCGCCCCCGTAAACCGAATACTGTCCAGCCCCAGTTTTCGTGCCGTAACGACGTTGCGCTCGCTGTCGTCAATGAACAAACAGCCGGAAAAATCTCCCAGATCATACGTTTTAGCCAGATGGAGGTAGATGTCCGGATTAGGTTTTTTCATTTTCACTTCGCCGGAGACCATGATGTCTTCGAAGAGCTGCAGGAAGTCGAAGTTTTCCCGGGCCCAGGGAAAGAGCTCGGCACTCCAGTTGGTGAGGGCCAGCAGGCGATAATTTCCGGTGGCGTGGAGGGCTTTGAGGATGTCTACCGTGCCGGGGATAGCACCGCTGAAGTGCTCCGTCCAACGGCCGTAGTACATCCGGATTTCCCGTTCCCACTTGGGGTATTCGGCTACGAGCAGCTCCGTTGCCTCGGCCACGGGCCGGCCACGGTCTTGTTCCTCGTTCCAGTCGAGGTGGGTGATGTTGTTGACGAACCAGGCGGCTTCCTCTGGGGTATCGAAGACTTTATTGTAAAGTCGCAGCGGATTCCAGCCGATGAGGACGTTGCCGATGTCGAAGACGATGGTGTGGATTGGACTATTGGTCATATTGGACTATTGGTGCTATTGGTCTTTTGGGGCGACAATTCTCGGGGCATAGCCTACTCGCCCTATGGGTAAACACGGTGATTTTTTTGGGCGGGGTCGCAGGTGCAAGGGAGGTTGAAAGGCAAGGAAGGAAGGCCTTGACTCTTTGCTGTTAAAAACCGTTTTCTGCACCTGCGGCCGCGCCTTCTTGTAGTGATCAGGATTTAGGATTCAGGGTTTAAAGGCAGGTTTCAGTATTCAGGTTTTAGTAGCGGAAAGGACCTGAATCCTGAGTCCTAAATCCTGAAACCTAAATCCTGCGTACTGAAAACTGAGCCCTGTCTACTTCTCCAGGTCCGCCACCTTCCCCATCCGCCGCAGCTGCCGGGGCAAACCCTGGTATTCGGCCCCCAGAAAATTATTGACCAGCTCCTCGGCCAGGGCGATGCCGATGACGCGACCGCCGAGGCAGATCATATTCATATCGTCGTGCTCCACCCCCTGGCGTGCCGAGTAGGTTTCGTTGATGAGGCAGGCCCGTACGTTCTTGATCTTGTTGGCAGCAATACTGGCGCCGACGCCACTACCGCAACAGGCGATGCCCCTGTCTACCTCTCCGGCACCAACGGCACGGGCCAGCGGTACGACGAAATCGGGAAAATCGTCCTTGGCATCGTATTCGTACGCGCCGAAGTCTTTGACGGAAAAACCCTTTTTTTCGAGGTATTCCTGAAGTTGTAGCTTGAGTTCAATGCCCCCGTGGTCGGTGGCGATACCAATGGTCATCGTAGCTTAGTTTATTAGTGTGGGCTAAAATTACTTCGCCCATGCCGTAAACCTTACTAAAAGTCGTCACCTTTGATAGATAATATCTTTGTCATCACTTAAACCGGGTGCTTGTGTGGGCAGAAATCAACCTGTCTGACATCTCCCAAATGGTTTACGCCCCCAGACCTACAAAATTTATCACGAATGCCCAATAGTTTAGATCCTCACGTACTTGTCATCTTCGGTGCATCCGGCGATTTGGCCCAACGGAAACTGGTCCCCGCCGTCTTCGACCTGTTCAGGGGCGGCTATCTACCAGAGAATTTTGCGCTGCTCGGTGCCTCCCGTACGGATTTCACGGATGAAGCATTTCGAAAAAAGGTCGTCTTCGACAATGAGCATTTTGAGAAAAAAGACGCTTCGGAGGAAGACGTCAAAGCATTCGCCGAAAAACTCTATTATCAGGACCTCGCGTCTTACGACGGGGAAAAAGACATCAACGACCTGGGTAAACGCCTAAAAAAATTAGACAAAGATCTGGGCGTAGGCCAAAATTATATCTTCTACCTTTCGACGCCGCCAAAACTCTACAGCACCATCCCCGGAGCGCTGGCTAAGGCCGGGCTGAACGATAACGAAAAAGGCTGGGCGCGCCTCATCGTTGAAAAGCCCTTCGGCTATAACGAAGCTTCGGCCATTAAACTCAACAAAGACATCCAGTCGCACTTCCCGGAAAACACCATTTACCGGATCGACCACTACCTGGGTAAAGAGACGGTACAAAACCTGCTGGTGACCCGCTTCGCCAACGGCTTCTTTGAACCGCTTTGGAACCGCAATTACGTCCAATCCGTCCAGATCACTGCCGCCGAGACCGTTGGTGTAGGCAGCCGTGGCGGCTACTACGACGAAAGCGGAGCGATGCGCGATATGGTGCAAAACCACCTCCTGCAGGTACTTGCCCACGTAGCGATGGAGCCCCCCATCCGGGCCGACGCCCCGTCTATCCGTGACGAAAAACTAAAGCTGTTCAAATCTCTCCGTCCCATCACCAAGAAGGACGTCAAGAACCAGGTCATCCGGGCGCAGTATACCGAAGGAAGGACCAAGACAGGAGACGTGGTTTCCTACCGTGATGCTCCGGGAGTCCCGGATGACAGCAAGACGGAAACCTACGTTGGGATGAAGTTTTTCATCGACAACTGGCGTTGGGCGGGTGTTCCCTTTTTCGTCCGGACGGGCAAATGTCTGCCGCTGAAATTGACGGAGGTAGTCATCACCTTCAAAAATCCACCCCAGGCCCTGTTTTCCGAATATGATGATTTTGCGATGAGCTGCGACAACCAGCTCATCATCCGCATTCAACCCGATGAGGGCATGGCCCTCGAATTCGGGATGAAGGTGCCCGGCGAAGGATTCCGCGTCAAGAACGTAGACATGGATTTCTTCTACCGCGACCTGACCAAGAACGACGTACCGGCCGCCTACACCCGGTTGTTGCTAGACTGCATGAAGGGAGAACCGACGCTGTACGCGCGAGGAGACAGTGTCGAAGCCGCCTGGGCCTTCATCGATCCGATCCTGGAGGCATGGAAGAACAACGAAGTCCCACTGTACAGCTACACCGCAGGCACCTGGGGCCCGCTCCAGTCTGACGCCCTGTGGAGTGGTGAAGGCTCCGGTTGGCGGAATCCGGTGGATTCTTTGACGGACGGGAAGCATTATACTAAGCAGTAGTTGGTGGTATTGGTCTGTTGGCACTGTTGGTCTGTTAGGCTATTAGGACGAAGTCCATTAATGAACTAACAGTACCAATAGACTAAAATACCAACACCTTATCTTCCTCCTCAAAAGCGTTACTTCCTTCCAGCTGTGCCTTAAGTTCGGGGTAATTCCCCGGCTCGAGCCAATGGCTGAAGGCGTGGGCGCGGTCCATCATCCGGATGTAGGCGGCGGTATCGTGCTTACGGGTAAGGCGGCGAAGGTTGAGCAGATAGTCGTCTCGGTAGACGGTGGGGATGATAATTTTTGTCTGTCCACCGGCGGTGAGTTCTGCGTTCATCATGAGCCGCGCCACGCGGCCATTACCGTCTTCGAATGGGTGGACTTCGGAGATTAGGAACATCATGTAGAGGGCACGGGCTAGGGGGGAGGAAATACTGGAAAGCACTTCAAACCCTTTTTCTAAGGTCCCCAAGACGTCTTTGGGCAATACAAAAAAAGTATTTCCAGCTCGATTTGCATTTATTTTAAACTGGCCAGGGAGTTTTTGTGGTCGGGAATGCATAATCACTTGATGGCGATACCGCAATAATTCGATAAAATCATCGGTAGAAGTAGCCAGACGTGACATCTCCTCACGGTCACTACATATCTGATATGTTCCTTTGACATCATGAGAATCTTCCCGGCGCATCGGAAGTATTACCCCTTCAAACACAATTTTCTCTGCTTCAGCAACCCTAAAAGTCGTTCCTTCAATATAGTTAGAAAAGAAGCTCTCGTAAAAGGCAAAGTTCAGGTAGGCCTTAGTATCCAGCGTTTTTTCCGGTCGATCAACTACTGGAACCAAGCGTAATTGCCCTGCCAATTTTGCAAAAAGAGCTAAGCGATTAGTATCATACGATCTTCCAAAGGCGACAGCAGCTGCCACAGGAGATCTCAATACATCTGCAGGACTAGTCGATAAAATAGAACTCACGATCTCGTTAAGTCGGGTAAATTCTTTTTCCCAATGAAATCCATCTGCAATCTCCTTAGCCCGGTCGCGAAATTTATTTAGCCCTTTCTCTCCCTGAGAGTTTAGAATTTGGATCAAGCGTTCCTCAATCATTGCCTGATCTAACGCACGACTTTCACCATCTATTGATCGGTAGTTTCCAAGATTCTCCAAGCTCGCACGCTCTAAAGAAGAAACGTAGAGCCCTTTGAACAATGGATTATCATCCGTTAGTGCCTTAGGAGCTTTTGAAAATTTGAGTGTTATCCCTGGCCATTTGTAGACTCTACGGCTTCTTGCAGAAAGATAGAGTATCTCTTTAGGAGAAGGTTCGAACTCAATTGCTGACCGATGAGATAAAACACTACCAGGGAATAAATTGGCAATAAGCTGCCAGAGATTTCTTCGGATGACAAGCGCATCGTCTTCTTCTATTTGCCTGGTATATACCCGAGGTAATATCCGTCGTAATCGGCCTTCTTTAACTAAACGACTAATCCGATAGTTGATCTCTTTGTCGTTTGTACCATATATAATTTCGGGGAGGTCCACTTTAGGATTTTTTGCGCACAAGACTTGCTAAAAGCGCCTAATTTAGGATTTTTTGCGCACAATTCGGTAAAAAATACGATTTTTTGCGCATATTGATCATCCCTGTCCATAAACCCCCATCTCCACATGTTCCACGTCCATCATCGAGAAAGCATCCCAGGTAGCCCCGCTTACCAGTGCTTTCCGGTAAGCGATGTGAACACGGTGAACCTCAGTAGACATCCTCCGGCAAGTAGACACCATCACCTTATTGTGGCCACGGATGGTGGCCAGGTCGACGTATTTGTAGGTCTTGCGATTGTGCTGATCGCCTCCCTGGTACATCGCGTCGATCATGAGTGGGTAAACGCCCATTCCCTGGTATTTACTTGCAATACCGAAAGCGACGCCCTTGCAGTTACGTGGCTTCTTCTGAAACTTCAGCCTCCAGAGAAAACGGGGGAGGCCTTTCCAGTCCATTTTACCGTTAACGCCTTTCATAAAGCAGTTGATGTCAGGAATGAGCCCTGCCATACCAATGGGCTGATCGTTCTTGTCGTACGCCAAAGAAGTCAGATAAGGGTCCATGATTGGCTTCATCTGCTTGAAGGTTGGGTAGACGTCGTCACTTGAAAGTGGTTTAAAGTAGGGCAGGTGTGAAAAAGCTGAGTTGTACGCCACTGCGAAATCCTCAGCTCCCTGCAGTAGGTTGTTCTTGTCCAGCACCTTGGTGTACAGGCCGTACTTCTCCCGAACAAGCCCCGCAAGCTTCTTTAGCTTATCGGCGGGGAATTGGGAAACGATGCCACGCATTGTGAAGCATTGCTCATGGGGGCGGTAACTCCGGTCTTCGAACATTCGCTGATAGTAAGGCGGGTTATAGGTCTCTTGGTAAACAGGACGGTACCAGCCCCGTACCAATAGTCCCCAGAATTTGTCCCGCTCACCGAAGTTAATCGGTCCGTCTACGGCCTGCATTCCCTCCTGCTCCAACCAGCCTTCGGCAGCGTCGAACAACAATTCGGCCACGGCATCCTCCTCAATGCTCTCGAAGTACCCAATACCACCAACCGGGAGGTCCAACTCTTCGTTCCGCTCCCGGTCAATGAAGGCAGATATCCGCCCCACAGGCCTTTTGCCTTCTTCCAGTACAACCCAAAGCTTCAGGTTAGTTCCATCATACACTGGGTTTTTATCACTTAGGACCGTCTCGACGTCTACCCGCAGTGGAAAAACATATTGGTCATTTCCGCGGTAGACCTCGTCGAGGACAGCATGAAAGTATTTAAAATCGGTTACTTCAGTCAGTTGGTAGCTTTTACTCATGATGTGCGAATGTACTGATTTAGTCCATGACGTTATGTTCCATCAAAAACTTTCCCGCCTCCCCAACATTTTATATCTTTGCCTTCTCAAAAAAATCAACTAATGGCCACTACCACTACAACCAACAGCACCGGCAAATACTGGCTCTACTTTCTGATCTCCTTCGTCATCTTTATGTTGATGCTGGTTTTCATGAATCAATGGTTTTGGGTAGCCATGCCGTTTATGCTCACTTACCTGGTTTTGGCGCTGGGGTATATGTAACCCAAGTAACGCTCCGGGTACCAAGCCTTAGCAATAAAAAGCCGTTTAACCTCAGCAAATGCTGCGGGTTAAACGGCTTTTTTATTGGGCTGACTTCTCAAAATCTGTCGGGCAGTTAACACCACTTAGCCCGACGGAGTCCGTAGTATAATCAATACTGCAGGTAGACCACCGCCTTTACTTCAAAGAAGTCATGCTCCGGGAAAAACTTCGCGATCGGGTATTCATCTAAAGCCCCCTTAGGGAAAGCAGCCATTTCTTCCTTCAGCCCTACCCCCTTCAGCGCAAGGATGCCGTTGGGCAGCGCATGGCGCTGCTTTCTGGTAATCAGCCGCATGCTCCATTCCGCCAGTTTTTCCATCTTCGCCACCGCCCGGGTAACGATGAAGTCATAGCCAGGTTTCTTTATTTCTTCTGCCCGCTTCTGCTCCGCCCGGCAGTTCGTTAGGCCAATGCCATTGATCACTTCATTACAGACCCGTATTTTTTTGGCAATCCCGTCCACCAGGTGAAACTCCGTTTCCGGAAACAAGATGGCCAATGGGATACCGGGGAAGCCGCCGCCCGTCCCCAGGTCAAGCACTTTAGCGCCGGGCACAAACCGCATCACTTTGGCAATCGCCAGGCTGTGCAGTACGTGGTTTACGTACAGGTTATCAATGTCTTTCCGGCTGATGACGTTGATCTTCGCGTTCCAGTCGCGGTACAAACCATCCAGGGCTTCGAACTGTTCCCGCTGTTTATCGGTAAGGTCAGGGAAATGCTGGAAGATGATGTCGGCGGTCATAAATGAAAATTTTGGCGAAGGTACGAGATTAGGGGAAGTGATTCCGTGCAACTAATCAAGTACTATCCCACATTCCAACGTTAGCCAGTACCAAAAACAAACATGACTTTTCCCGATTATCTACGAAGTATTCGTTTCAGGCTTATCACATCTCACGCAGCGGCCCTTCCGTTTTTCGCCCTTCCGCAAGAACGACTGGATTACAGGCCGGCAGCTGGTAGCTGGACCGCAGCTGAAATCCTCGAACACATCGGACTCACCAGCCATTACTTGCTCCTAATTATCGATAAATCTGCGCTGAAGGCTCGTCGAAAAGTATCAGGAACCAATCTTGATCAGACAGTTGCTGCAGCCGATCTGAATCCAGAGCGACTGCGAAATATCAGTCAGCACAGGTCTTTTACGTGGAACCGTCCCGAGCATATGGAACCAAATGGATTAGCCGACTTACAAGTAGTCCAAAACCAGTTGATGGATCAACTCCGGAGGTGCCTCAATCATCTACAGGACTTAGAGGACGGCGCAGGGTTACTACACACAACGACGATGACGGTGGAAAATCTTGGTCGCCTGAACGTATATGAGTACATAGATTTCCTAGCCCGACACGTTGAGCGACACCTAACCCAACTCCGGAAAACGCTTAATGAATTGCCTGAATAACATCTTTAAACGCCTCCCAAACCGCCCCTTCCGGAAGGGGGGCCACGTGTTCCACCCGTTCCTCCGTTACGGGGTGGTTGTAAGCAATTTTACGGCTGTGCAGGTCGATGTTCCCATCGGGGTTGGCCCGCTTGAACCCGTATTTGGTGTCCCCGCGCAGCGGACAACCGATGGCGGCCAACTGACAACGAATCTGATGCTTCCGACCGGTTTTAAGTTGAATGGCCAATAGGTGGTACCGGTCGCTGCTACCCAGGTATTTGTAATCCAGTTCCGCCAGTTTACTCCCCTCGCTGGGGTTCTCATCAATGGCCGAACGGTTCCCCGGGGCATTACGGAGGTAATGCTTCAGCGTGTCCTCGTCTTTTTCAGGTCGGTTGGCCACGATGGCCAGGTAATGTTTTTCAACGGTGCCAGCCTTAAGTTGGCGGGTCAGCGCCGTTTGTGCCGAAGGCTTCTTCCCCAGCACCACTACACCAGAGACCGGGCGGTCTAACCGGTGAATCAGGTACAGATCATGGTGTACGTAGGCAGCCCCCATACCCAGCAGGCTGGCATCCCCCGTTTTATCGGGCTGTACGGGTAGTCCCGCCGGCTTATTAAAAACGATGAGTTGTTTTTCCTTATGCAGGATCCAGTCGCTGATGCGACCGCTAAAACGGGATGGATCCGCCATAATACGTTTATTTGATTTCTTCGTAATCGATAAAGTCATCCTCAGATCCAGGCCCCGGCTTCGGGTTAATGACGATCTCTTCGTCCTCCACCTCACTGGGTGTGGAACCTTTGATCTGTTCTTGCATGGAGGTGTACCAGCTGTACCCGCGGTAAGCAAAGTAGATTAATGCGATGGTGATGAGGATGTCCATGGCGCAAAGATAGA
>JBGCFZ010000374.1:0-31003 GCA_045110355.1 Lewinella sp.
GGTAGTCTCGCGATCCTGCTGACTCCTCACTATGTAGTACCTACTACCCACTATAGACTACCCAACGATCTGCCCCAACACCGTAGGGTCCTTAATCTGATCATCCTCCGCCAGCAGCTTCATCTTGCTGATGATTTCGGCAGACTTCGGGTCATCGTCCAGGAAAGGCAGGAACAACCGTCCACGATGCTGGCTGTGCACCGGAATGATGTTGAGTTGTAAACCACCCTTGGTCACCATTCCGCTACCCAAGTGAATATTATAGCTGCCCAATTTGCCGGTAATAACGATGAAGCGGTCCTTCACTTCCACGTTATCGGCCTTGAACAGGCGGGCGGATTCCCGCGCCAGCGCGCCCCGCATTTCCAACGTTGAGTGACTAGCCTCGGGGTCTACGCCCCCAACGTGCGCTACACTAACCACCAGGTCTATGTCGCGCATCACTTCACTGAATAATACCGGATCAAGCGATTCTAACGCCAGCGTAGTCCCGTCCCGCCGTTGAAATACCACGCCTTCAATGGCTGGTGCTTCAACTTCGGCCGGGGAATACCAGTCGGCCATGGCGTACATCGTTGCGATGACGTCACGCTTGTGGTACACCTTCTGCAATCCTTCGGTATCGCTGATCGTCCAGCCCCTTCCGCGCAGCAGTGCCGCCGATTTTTTCGGCTGAATCTGGTGCCCCTGGTACCGCCGCGACTGAATTTTTTCTTCTTTTTCGTCTGGGGTGATCAGGTACAACTCCCGAAAGATCTGCTTGAAGGGTTGTACCAGTCCCAGTTCGAAGGCATAACGTTGGTACAAATCCCATTCAACCGCCCGGTAGAGGTGGGCCGGGTGAGCGATGACGAGTTCGTCTTCGGCTGCTGCCCGGTGCCGCTGCCCGTCGAGACCAATGAGGTTGCCTTCCCGCCAGAAGCCGGAGATGCCCCGCTCGGGCAAGAAGAGGACGAGCTTGGCCAGCATCGTTTTTACGATGGGATGCTGGTTAATTTTCGCCAGGTCTTCCGTGGTGAACGTTGTCCCTGCCAGCATGGCTTGCTCCAGCGATTTGCGCGTCCGGCTGAACTGCCGTCGCAGGTCCGTTTTATGCTGTTGCAAGGCGACGATCGCCTTCGCCTTGCGGTATTTAGCGGGGATCGTTTTTTGTGGCTTACCGTCTTTGGCCACAATGATGCCCGCCTTGCCATCTTCATCGATGATTAGTTGTACGGTGACGTTGTCAATGCCAACGATTGATTGGTCCATGATGGCCCGGGTGGCCTCCGCCTCCATGATCCAACTGAACCGGGTGATGTCGTCGAAGCCGACGTTGCGCGCCAGGTTTTCAAGGCCGATGCGGGCGGCGGTTTTTTCACTCTCCTGGCGCTGCGCGCCAAACTGCCGGCTCTCGCGAATGAACTCCTGTAGTAATTTATAACGCGTCAGCAAGTCTTGCTCTGGTCGGGTACGACTCAGGGGGACCAGTCCCAGTGCCTTGACGTAGACTTTGTCCCGCTTATCCTTGATTTTGGCCAGGGTTTCTCTAATCTTGATCTCTCCCAGCATCACCGCCGAGTAGGTCTTTACCTGTCGGTGGCCGTTGCCGTCGGAGATGTATTTAGCTGCATCGTGCAGCATTTTCCAGTGTTTTTTCCCCACGCCCTGGTAGGCGACGTAGAACCAGTCAACGTCAATAGCCCCCTGCCCAAAGTCAGCTTTATCAATCGGACTGAACTGCGACACAATCTTTTCTTTCTGTCCGTCCATGTAGTCAGCAGCATGCGCGTGGAACCACCAAACGGCCAATTCCAAGTCTGGTATTTTCAGGTAATCTGCAATCCAGGGTGCCCATTGGGGCGCATACATAGCCACTTCAAACCAGCGAGATTTGGGTATGCCGGATGCTTTTGCGGCGGCGCGGAACGCAGGTGCAGTGTCCGTTTCCGAAGCAATGCTTTTCTTCAGGATACCACTGAAGCTTACTTTTTTGGAGACCTCGTTGCCCCAATGATAGCCCCGGTGCAAGTTCTCTTTACCCAGTCGTTCGAGGGTGCGGAAGAGGTACTCCATGCCTACAATACGGTGGAGTTGGGTAACGAAGGGCGTTGCCTCCGTGGGCAGGTCTCCGCGCTGCAATTCCAGGTCCAACAGGCTTTTTTTAAGCGGCCCAAGTAGCCCCTGAGGAACGACAATATCCTGCTGCTTTACCCAACGCAGCGAGTTCATATTGCCGTCCAGTAACTGAAAAAGCTGCTTGCTTAGCAAGCCTTGCAGGAGTAAGTCCTCCTCGGCAATCATACCTTTCTCAAACAGCAATAAGGTTGCCCACATGCCGGGCAATACGTAAGAGGAATTTTCCGGGGGAGGTACCCGGGCAATGTCCTGTGTAGTTTTCGGTACTTGAGGGTATAATAGGCCTTGGCCCATCAGATATACCTGTAATTCCCACAACCGTTTTACGGCTTTGATGTCTTTGGTTTCGAGTTGGGCCGAGGTGAGGCCCCGATAGTTGCCGGGCACCATTCTCTGGAGGTTGCTAGCCCAAAATACTTGTTTTTTCCAACCATATTTTTGCTCCACTTCAATCACCTTTCTCAACTTGGCCGGCATGCGAACGGTCATGTCTTCAAGCATGTCTACCTGAAACTGAAACACCGTTGGCAGATCACCATAAGCCTGAAGGAAGTAGGTGAACAGGTTCGCCAAACGCCCCTTGTTGGTGTAACTCTCCTCCCCGGAAATGGGGGGTTCCAGCGCTGGAATATCGGGGTAATACTGCTGCAAAAAGCCTTTGAAAGGAGCAAGGTCCTCTTGAATGTACTCGTCTTGGGCCAGGAAGTGAATGCCATATAGGAGTTCGAAATCATTTAATCCTGACTTGTCGTACCAACCCTGCCAGACTTCGGGTAGGGGCAGGTATTTCAGCTTTTCTCGGGGTTCCAGCTCAAAAGCTTCAGGATCCGTTAAGCCAAAGACGTTTTCCAGTAAGACCGTATCGGAATAGTTGTCATTGTACCAACATTTGTATTCATGCTTTCCGTGCTCTTTCAGTAGTCGGAACAATTCCTGAAAGGCGTTGGTCAGCTTTTGAGTATTCACCATTTTCGGAAAGAGGAATGCTTCGCCGGTCAATGGTTGTACAAGTCCTTTGGCAGCAGCTTTCAGTTTGCCAGTCAGTCCATTTGTTCCTTGTTCCTTACCGAATTTTATTTCCGGAGTGATCAAGGGAGAGAGGCTGTTGAAATCGATGGTTCCAAATCCATTTTCGTAAGTAATCTCACTGGTGGTTGCTCCGGATAATTTCTCGAGTAAAACCTCTTCGTTTTTACTGAATTGGCTCCGTTCCCGGTAACGTCCGGTCTGCGCCAATACGAAGGTCATCAGCTTATTGTCGTCGTGCAGTTCCGTCATGATCTCCAGGCCAGCCAATCGCTGGTCTACACTCTTCGTGACCAGTAGCGTCGAGACCATTTCCTTGAGGACAGCTTCCGGCTGGCCCAGGATAACCCGGATGAGTTCTGCACGAAGTTCTTTTCCTTTACGTCGCAGCAGCTTGATGATCAATTCCTTGTCTGCGGACTCCAGTTCCAGTGCACCTAGAAAGAGGATTCCCGTAGCCATAACACCACCATTCCTGTCAGCGGCGGCCTGACGGACCAGCTCCCGTTTCCAGGGGTCAGCAGCCACCGAAGCAGCTGTAGCCGGGTCCAGTTTATTACCATAGCCCAATGACCACCGGTACTGGGCGGGAAATACCTCACGCAGCAGGGTTTGCCGGGAATCGGAAGGTAGTTGGGTCAGGTCCTCACAAAGTCTCCGGAGGTGGGCTTTGGTTCCTTTTAGAATGAGGAATTGATAGAAATTTTCGGGCTTAACGACCACGGTTTGCCAACTAAAAATACTCCCGCTGAAGGTCTTACCTTCTTTGGGCAGGCTTTCCCCATGAGCACTCATTTGTGCGAAGAGGTGATCAGAGAGGGGGAGGTTTTCCGGGAAGCAATACAGGGCAAGCCGGTCTACCTCGGGGTCGTTGCCAAACCCCGTTTCCATCCACTCGCCCACGCTTTTATGCGTACGTTCCGTTTCGCTGATGAAGTTGAAGGCCACCAGCTGCTTGTGCCGCCCTTCCTTGAGTAAATTTGCCGCCAGGCCTACGGCCGCATCGGCATCGGCTAGTGCCACCGTCCATAACCCCACGTATATTTCCAAAGTGTCCTTACCGGCTAGTGCCGCAGCTACGCTTGGCGGATCGTTAAGAAAGCCCCGGACCAGAGTAAGCATACGGTTGACCGTTGCTTTCTTTGGGGCCTCCCAGGCGAGGCCAAACCACACATCTACCGCCCGGACCACACTGCTGAATCGCGCCAAGTCATGATCGATGATGACACCGATAATAGATTCCAGCGCGCCAATGGATGTTTCATCCAGGCTTTCCAGAATGGTTTGTCGCAGGCCTTCTTCCCGCTGGGCGGCAATCAGGAGTTGCTCCACCAGCTTCCAGTTTTCGGGGTCTTCAGTCAGCAACAGCCCATTGATTAATCCACGGTTTAGAAGGCCGATTTCATCTTCTCCCTGGATAATGTCCTCCAGAAGTTCCCTCAGTTTTGGTGCCGTTTCTTCTTCCTGCAAGGCGGCAGCGTACCAGACGGCAAGGTGGGAACTTTGCCACTGCTTATAGCCAGCGTAGCGGGCGGTGTCAAAGACATCGAGGCCGGCGTAACCAAGAAGGCCGGTCCGGTACAACTCATGCAGCCGACTAACTTTTCGACTGATCAGACTGGTGTCTGGAGATCGGCGAAAGGGGCGACGGCTGTAGCCCGTTTGATAAGGGGAAGTATTGTAGCCGTCCCAGATTGTGGGCAGCAGATGCGCCTTTGGCGCACCAAAAATCAAGACAGCTAATCGCATGCCCTCCTCCGTCCGCCAGGGATTGAACAAGGGGTCTTCTACTTTGAAGGCTTCCACGAGCTGTTCGCCAGCGGGGCTTTTTTGTGGTTGATTTTCTGTATTGACCAGGGCGACTAACTCGGCCAGGACACGGTAGGCGGCAGAAAATTTTTTAAAGTCCTTCTTCGTCAACGCAGAAGGAATATGGGCATTAAGATGAGCTTGGGCTTTTTCCGGTGTAATCATCGGTAGGTACTAACATTTTGGGGCGCGGCCGCAGGTGCAAAAGAAAGGGATGTTTGAGCAAATTTTACCAATACGTTCCCGTTAAAAAAGTCATTCGCATGAAGGTGACGTTACTTCCTTCGGTAAGTGATAACGGGGCATTCAGGTCCTTGATTTCATCGTCATCAATGAAGACCAGAAACAGTCCATCCTTCCACCCCTGCAAAGCAATGCTTGTAGCCTCCTCCAGGTTTACTTCATCTGTATTTGCCAGGTCTCCGAAACCAACTTTTCCTGAATTTGCCTGAGACTGAATTTCTGCCGGGCTCAGAAAAGGTAAAATGGTAGGATCGGTACGCGAGGCGTTAAACCGTCCGACTTCTCCCGCTACACAACTCCGGATTAGATCTTCCAGTGTTTTTACTTCGTCGGAGATCGTAACGGGAACGGTATGCAGGCGTTTTTTGCCAAGCCGCTTCAGGCGAATACTGATGTCAGTCATAAACTATACTATTAGGTCAAAGGCGATTAATCAGACATCCACCCGGTGCCGATCCAGTTTGAGGAGTACCGCAATCATGATGGTGAAGCTCAGCAAAGAGGAGCCTCCTCTGGAGATGAAAGGCAGCGGAATACCAATGACGGGCATGACGCCCATCGTCATACCGATGTTAACCAACATGTGGATGAAGATAATACCGGCAACGCCATAGGCGTAGGCCCGAACGAAGGTCCGCTTTTGCCGTTCCGCAATTACGCTGATGCGCCAAAGCAACGCGAGGAATGCCAGGATGATGGCCAGTGACCCCATGAACCCCTCTGCTTCGCCCACCGCGCTAAAAATAAAGTCGGTTTCCTGTACCGGAACGTAGTCGTATTTAGTGATTGTCCCCTGGCCCAGCCCTTTGCCCGAAACCCCGCCAGCGGCAATGGCCAACTTTGATTGGGTGATGTTGTAAAGTTCTCCTCTTTCGCTGAGTCCTTCTGGCTTCAGCCACGCCAGGATGCGATTCTTCTGGTGCAACATCAGCACGTTATTAAACGTGAAGTTGGCGGCAAAAGCAATCAGTACGCCCCAAAATAAGGCCGTAACGGAAAGCAAGACCAGCTGTCCATTTCGTTTAATCAGATGATAAATACCAGCCCCGGTAAAAAGAGCGCCTAAGCCTGCCAGAACGGGCCATCCGGTCCCGATGTAGAAAAGATAACCTGCCCCGGCAAGCACCGCCAAAGTGCCACCTAGCCACCACCTCAAGCCTTTGGGGGTGTTCAACGCCATAATGATCAACAAAACGCCCAGCAAGCCGCCGGCTAATACGGGGGGTGGTTGCAAAAGCCCCAGTAAAAACATTGCGGCGGAGAAGCCACCAAATATGACGATCAGCGGTGAGAGCCCTTCCCGATACATCACCAGAATAAAGGACGAAAAAACCAGGGCTGACCCCGGGTCGGGTTGTAAGATGATGAAACCGGCGGGGATACCCATGATGAGCAAAGCACTACCGATGGTTCCAAGGTTATTAAGTTTTTCACTCCATTGGCTCAGAAAAGCCGCCATGGCCAAAGCTGTCCCGAATTTTGCAAGCTCACTGGGTTGAAAGGTAAAACCAAAGAGGCTAAACCAGGAACGGGCATTATTGATCTCTTTGCCAAATACAAGGACCAGAATAAGCAGTGCGACGGTCGCCCCATAAATTGGGTAAGATCCGATAATCCAAAGATCCCGGTCAATAAAGTGATGGATAATGAACCAGGCTGCCATGGATATAAGCAACCAAATAAACTGCTTGCCCATTGGGGACGCCAATAATACGAGCGGGTCTCCGTCGTACCCCTCGGGCGGACGATCAACCGAGTACAACATCAGCATCCCGGCAACCACCAGGAAAATATAGAGAACAACCGTAGGTACGTCGTTCCTAACTTTTTTTACCGAAAGGGCCATCCGAATTTACGGGTTGCGGGGGTTACGTGTAATGCTACTACCAGGCCAGTTAAGTGGCAAGAGCGAATAAATGCCGGGGGGGCTTGCTGAAAACGCGCCGCGTTTTCAAATGTCCCTCCTTCCTCGGGCAAGGCCACGGAAGGTTTGGCGATCTTATCGCCAAAAAAAACAGGGACGTCGTCGCCTTTAGTACATCCGTAGGAGCTCGTTCTCGCTGACCTTGTCTTTAACGAGATATACGCCTTCAAACTGTCGTTCCAGCGTATGCTTTAACCGTTCCGCTTCCTGCTTTGTCTGGAAGGCACCGGCCCTTAGCTTATAGTAAGGCTTGGTGTGTACCCAGTCAATAGGAACGCTTGGGTAATTAACTTTAAACGCACTTTCTACCGTTTCCAGGCGATTCCGGTCAGTTGTAGCCAGAATTTGTACGCGCCACCCTTCTACCTTATTCTCCGCTTCGTTCTCCGTTTGGAACAATTCCATCAAAGCATCAATTCCTGTTTCAGTATTGATAGCGATGGCTGCCTGTGCTGCCAGGTGATTACTACCCATCAGAACGATAAGAAAGCTCAAAGCGGCAAAAAAACGCTGCATAATAAAATGGTTTTACTTGATAATGGCCAAACCGGAAGAGGTTCCTATCCGGTCGGCGCCTGCTTCTACCAACGCCTCGGTGCTCTGCTTGTTGCGAATGCCACCACTGGCCTTGATCTTTATCTCGGGGTGCAAGTTAGCGCGTAAATACCTAACATCGTCAACCGTAGCTCCTCCTCGGGTTCCCGTAGAGGTTTTAACAAAGTTCGGCTTGATCTCATTACAGATGGCCACCACCCGTTTTTTCTCCGCGTCGGTTAACTCGGTTATCTCAATGATGATCTTACTAACCTTTCCCCGAAGGCGAACGGTGGTCGCTACCGTAGTAAGATCAGAGGTGACGTAGGCCCAATCGCCGGATTTTATCGCAGAAAGATTAATGACGATATCCAGCTCGTCGGCACCCTCGTCCATCGCTCTTCGAATTTCCTGGACCTTAACCGCCGTTTCGGCATAGCCGTAGGGAAAAGCAACTACCGTCGCCAGCTTAACCGGTGTACCGGCCAGGTTTCTCGTAGCACGCCCCACAAAAAAGGGAGGTACGCATACGGCATAAAATGCATTAGTGACAGCCTCTTTACAGATGCGGTCAACTATCGCTCCCGTACAATCAGGAGAGAGATAGGTGTGGTCAATGAACTTGTTCAAATGGAAATTCTTAACATCCAGCAGTGTTCCGATGGAAAAACAATACGATAGGTCGTTATCAGGAGATTCGTCTATAAAGCTTAAAAGCAAACCTGGGTACAGCAAAAACAACGACGTGGAGGAACAAAAACTGGGGGGTTAATCCCACGTCGCGCCGCAATATACAGCACTACGAAGGCTTAGCCCCCTGTTTTAACATAAAGCGTATGGATTGAGACCAACCGTTACATTAACCGGTTATTTTCCGTGGCAATGTTTGAATTTTTTACCACTGCCACAAGGGCATTGATCATTCCGTTTGGTCTTACTGCCTTCCCGCTGGAAAGTCTCCACCTTTTGTCGTTTGCTCACCCCTTCGGCGGCCCGGCGGGCCGCTTGTTCTTCCTGACTACGGTTAGTCGTCGTTTTCGAAGTTTCCACCCGGCGCGGAGCACGGGCTTCCTGAACATCTTCGGGGGCCTGCAGTACGAGGTCTCCCTTGGCAAGATAGGCCGTCGTCTTTTCGTTAACCACCCGTACCAGTCCTTCAAAAAGCTTATAAGCTTCCATCTTGTAAACCACCAGTGGATCCTTCTGCTCGAAGGATGCCATTGCGGTAGACGTTTTAAGCTCATCCATAGAACGCAGGTGCTCTTTCCAGTGCTCATCAATGATGGCCAGGGTTACCGTCTGTTCAATATCCGAGATGATGCTACGACCATTTGTTTCCAGTGCCTTCTCAATGTCGGCGGTGATGCTCAACGGGTGAGTACTGCCATCGGTAAATGGAACGATGATGCGCTTGTAACGACCGGGTTGTTCTTCCTGGACCCGACGGATGGTCGGCATCACGCGATCTACGAGCAACAGCATTTTACGCTGGTAGAAGCCCTGGAATTCTTCCAGCAGCCGGTCAGCCAGTGCGTTTACATCTTTGTTTTCGTTGAAGTCTGGTGCCTGGATAGCTGTGTCGAATCCGAGGTAGCGCTGTACATCGAAGCGGAAACTGTCGTAGTCGTTCTTCTGCTTGTTGGTAAAGACGATATCGTCCAGTAGCCCCTCGAACATGGTATTCAGGTCCAGGTTGAGGCGCTGTCCGCTGAGTGCGTTGTTGCGCTTCCGGTAGATCGCCTCTCGCTGAATATTCATTACGTCATCGTATTCTAACAGGCGCTTACGCGTGCCGAAACTGTTTTCCTCAACTTTTTTCTGGGCGTTCTCGATCGACTTAGTTACGATGCCCGCCTGGATAACGTCTCCTTCCTGATGGCCAGCACGGTCCATCCATTTGGCAATACGTTCACTCTGGAAGTAACGCATCAGTTTATCTTCAAGACTCACATAAAACTGGCTGGACCCCGGGTCTCCCTGGCGGCCGGCACGACCACGCAGCTGTCGGTCTACCCGCCGGCTATCGTGTCGCTCGGTGCCAACGATGGCCAGGCCTCCGGCAGATTTCACCGCGTCGTTGATCTTAATATCCGTACCACGGCCAGCCATGTTGGTGGCAATGGTCACTTTGCCCGGCCGTCCGGCTTCGGCAACAATGTCCGCTTCCCGCTGGTGCTGCTTGGCATTCAGTACGTTGTGGTCAATACCACGGGCTTGCAGCAGTCGGCTCAGTTTCTCACTGATCTCTACCGTAGTGGTACCTACCAGTACGGGACGGCCTTGTTGGGTCATTTCCTGTACGTCGTTGATCACGGCGTTGTACTTTTCCCGTTCGGTTTTGTAGATCAGGTCATTGCGGTCATCTCGCTGAATAGGACGGTTGGTTGGGATGACCACCACGTCAAGCTTGTAGATGTCCCAGAATTCTCCCGCTTCTGTCTCGGCCGTACCCGTCATACCCGCCAGCTTGTGGTACATACGGAAATAGTTCTGGAGCGTAACGGTCGCATAAGTCTGGGTAATCTCTCCCACCTTCACGTTTTCCTTAGCTTCCAGTGCCTGGTGAAGACCGTCGGAGTAGCGCCGGCCTTCCATCATCCGGCCGGTCTGTTCGTCCACAATTTTTACCTGACCGTCCATCACGACATACTCACTTTCCCGCTCAAAGAGGGTATAGGCCTTCAGCAGTTGGTGAATGGCGTGAAGGCGCTTGGACTTTACGCTGAAATCCTGAGATATCTTATTCTTGGCCAAGACCTTTTCTTCGTCAGCCAGGTCAGTACGCTTATCTACCTCCGCCATATCGTCGGCGAGGTCATTCATGATAAAGAACTGCGGATCTTCGTTGTACTTCGAAAGGAAGGCAACGCCTTTCTCGGTAAGGTCTACCTGGCGGTTCTTCTCATCGATCGAGAACAGGATCTCGGCATCGACTTCGCCCATCCGTTTGTTGTTCTCGGCCATGTAGGTATTGTCCGACTTTTGCAGCAATACTTTCACACCTTCTTCCGAAAGGAATTTGATCAGGGGGCGACTCTTGGGCAGTGCACGGTGCGCTCGCAACAGAGCAAGGCCAGCTTCACCGTCTTCAACGCCAACGTACCCCTCTTTAAAGAGTTTCTTGGCTTCGGTAAGGTACTTGTGTGCGATCTTCCGCTGGGCCTCTACCAGTGCTTCGATGTTGGGCTTTAGCTCTTCGTAATCTTTGTCGTCGGCGTTGCCGGTAACGGGGCCAGAAATGATGAGGGGCGTCCGGGCATCGTCGATCAGCACGGAGTCGACCTCATCAATCATTGCGTAATGATGCTTGCCCTGTACTTTGTCGTTCTGAGAGCGGACCATGTTGTCGCGCAGGTAATCGAAGCCAAATTCATTGTTCGTTCCGTAAGTGATGTCGCATTGATAGGCTAGGCGGCGTTCCGGGCTATGGGGCTTGTAGTAGTCGATGCAGCTGATGCTGAGTTGGAGGAATTCCATCAGCGGGCCGATCCACTCAGCATCCCGTCGGGCCAGGTAATCGTTTACGGTAATGACGTTAACCCCCTGGCCACTGAGGCCATTGAGGTAGGCCGGGAGGGTGGCGACGAGGGTTTTACCTTCTCCCGTCTGCATCTCTGCGATCTTACCTTCGTGAAGGGCAATACCACCGATGAGCTGTACATCGTAGTGTACCATTTTCCACTCTATCTCACCGCCTGCGGCAGTGTAAACATTGCTATAAACAGCTTCATCACCATCAATGGTAATGTGGTCTTTCTTTGGGTTGGCGGCCAGGTCCCGGTCAGCATCCGTAGCCGTAACGCGGATCTCTCCCTGGCTAAGACGACGGGCAGCCTCCTTAACGGTGGCGAAGGCTTCGGGCAAAATTTCTTTAAGAACAACCTCCAGCTCTTTATCCCGCTGTTCTTTCAGCTGATCAACTTCCTTATATATAGCATCCTTTTCCCGGAAGTTATCCTCCGCTTGCGCAGCGGCATCTAAATTCGTGATCTGCTCATCAATGGCCGAAAGGTGTTCAGCAATTCGAGCCCGCAGATCGTGTGTGCGGTTACGAAGTTCATCATTGGTCAGCGAAGAAAGTCCTTCGAAAACAACATTAATTTCATCTACAACAGGTTGGTAGGTGGCGACGTCGCGGTCCTGCTTGGAACCGAACAATTTACCGAGGACTTTCTTAAACATAAATGGCTTCTTTAAAACAGTTACTTTGCACCTGCGTCCGCGCCAAAAAACCCTCGAATGGGATGCGAGAACTACTCTCGCCGGCAAGGCCTCAGACCAAAAACTCCGTAGCTATACAGCTTATTGGCTGCAAAGATACGTAGCATAAGAATGCAGGGCGCGAATAACGGGCCAAAGCACCTAAGCCGACATATTGTCATGTAAAAGTAGAAACGTCTGACAGATCGTACGGTTCGTTGTCGTTTCTCACGGCATATCAGCAGGCGCGGCCGCAGGTGCCGGGGAAGGTGGAAGGAGCAAGCGAACAAATGTTGGGGTACCAGCTGTAGTGACAAAAGAAAACCCCAGGCCGAAGGTGTCGGCCGGGGCTTCCCAAAAGGTTGCAAAAATGGCTATACGCTTTTGGGTTTGACGAGTGTAAAAGACAAACAAGGGATATAAAAAGGGCGGAGAAACGGGTCTGGCTCCTCCGCCCGGACTAAAACTCACTCAAAACACTTAACTCTTTCAGCTAAATACTGGCTACGAATGGGCATAGGTAAGTCCTTTGTAAGGGCTGCAGAGCCCCGACATCCGACATGAATCAGCTGTTTTTTTAAAGCAAAACAGAACAACTCCTTCTCCGTATTTTGCTACACAAATATACGTTTATTTAAAATAAAGTACAATTAATTTGATAATTATTTTAAATAAATGTATTGTTGTAATTTTTTTGCGTATAAAAAATCCTCCCTGTCTGCTTTCCTAATTTTGTGCCCATGAAGAAGTTGAACATTTCCGTCCTGGGTTGTGGCTGGTTGGGGTTGCCTTTACTCAAGTCGCTGGTGGCTGATGGGCACCAGGTAAAAGGCAGCTCGCGCGCCTCGGAGACCCTGGCTGCCATCAAAACGGCCGGTGGGGAGCCTTTTACGATTGACTTGCCGCAAGCTTTGCCTACTGATTTTATGACCGATTGCGACGTACTGATCTTCACCTTACCACCGAGGGGAAGGGTTTTAGGCGCGGCGGCAAAAGGTCGTTACCTGGAATGTCTGACTGCACTAGCTCCCTGGCTGGTTGGGGCCGGAGGACCTGCGGTGATCTTTACCAGTAGCATTAGTATTTATGGAGGGGCCCGTTGCGGCACAACGACCGAACGCAATCAGCCATCTCCCGACACCCACTCTTCTGTTGCGGTCTTAAGTGCCGAAGAATGGCTTGCATCAACACGCTGCCCACTCACCATACTGCGGCTTGGTGGCCTGGTGTCTAATGACCGGCATCCGGGCCGATTTTTTGGCGGAAAGGATCGCCCAATCCCGCAAGCAGATGCCCCCGTCAACCTTGTTCATCGGGATGATGTGATCTCTGCGGTCAAACTTTGTCTGGAGAATAATGAGCAGCTTCCAGCCATTTACAACGTCTGTGCCGCTGCCCACCCCACCAAAGGTGATTTTTATTCCAGTGCAGCAAAGTCGTTAGGATTGGAAGTAGCGGGCACAACTCCTGGTGGAGCAAACGGTAAGCTTATCGACTCCTCGAGGCTACGGGCACGGGGCTGGCAACCCTGCTGGGACGACCTCGACCTGGAGGGCCTCACAGAGTAATCTCCTGTTAGCATGACTTCATTTAAATATAGGGTGTCCCGCTCCGTATTCATTGCGATTCCGTAGGAATCAGGTCCACTAAAACGCTGTATTGTAGGGACAAGGCATGCCTTGTCCCTACAATAGAAGCCTTAAATAACGTGCCTCCTGCGGAACCACTGGGTGGAACACCCTACGTTTAGATGTGACCTTTTCCTTGGGGTACCGTCCAAAGACCGAATTCAGCGTAAAACAGATTATTTAAAACACTTTGAAATACGCTGTGGACAACGATATTAATGCTTACGGATATTAATCTAGAATTATAGTTCCCATTTAATCCCAAGAACAGTGTGTAAATTCGGCGCCGCCTTCCCTTATTGGGTAAGTGGCGCTTTTACGTTCTGTTAACAAACTGATTTAATCGCAACGTCAGAACAAACTCTACCTTTATCGCTTGTAAGAGAATATAACACCACTCCTTTCTTCTTTTCGCCCCGACTAAGCATACCCACCGTGAGATTAGTACTAATTTTTACTCTGCTACCATTGCTGCTTACTGCCCAGTTTGATCCTTCAACTGCAGACGATCAGCCGTCTGCAACTGCCGTTAAGATGCCAAACGGCATTACGCTTGACGGAAAACTCGACGAGTCTGAGTGGCGAAAAGGATCCCCTGCCACCAGTTTCTGGGAAACATTCCCTTCGGACACGACTAAGGTAAAGGACCAAACAGAGATCTACTTTGGCTTTGATGACAAGAATTTGTACGTGGCCGCCAAGTGCTACGTCCAGGGAAAAGACTTTGTGATCAGTAGTTTGCGCCGGGATTACCGGGCAGGAGGCAATGACAATCTTACCCTACTGTTCAATCCTTTTAAAGACAAAACTAATGCCATTGTTTTTGGCATGAACCCTCTTGGCGTAACCCGTGAAGCCCTGATCTATAACGGCGGAGAAAACCGAGGGGACTTCCGCGAAGAGTGGGATAATAAATGGCGTGGAGAAAGCTATATCGGTGAGAACTACTGGTCGGTAGAAATGATCATTCCTTTCACCAGCCTACGGTTTCCCGATGGAGACCCTCAGTGGTACTTCAACTCTTATCGGTTTGACACCCAGTCTAACACCCGATCCACCTGGCATCGGATCCCTCAAAACCAGATGATCATGAGTCTGGCTTATATGGGCAAAATTGACTTCATTGGTGGTGCACCGCAGGCGCAGGGCGGCAACCTCACCCTCATTCCCTACATCGGCGGCGGGGTAACCAAAGATTACGAAGAAGGAACTGCACTGGATTGGAACAGCAACATTGGTGGTGATGCCAAAATCGGCATCGGCTCAGGCCTCAACCTCGACCTGACGGTTAATCCGGATTTTAGCCAGGTAGAGGTAGATCAGCAAGTAATCAATACGACTCGTTTCGAAGTCTTTTTCCCCGAGCGCCGACAATTTTTCCTGGAAAATGCTGACCTATTCGGCTCCTTCGGTTTTGATCGACTCAATCCGTTTTTCAGTCGACGCATTGGTGTTACCCAAGACACTGCTACGGGAGTAGCTATTCAAAACCCGATTTATTATGGTGCCCGCCTGAGCGGAAAAGTTAACGATGACTACCGCATCGGCCTACTCAATATGCAGACTGCTGCTAATTTTGACCAGGGCCTGCCCAGTTATAACTACACCGTTGCGGCGGCCCAACGGGTTATCGGTGCAAGGTCCAGCCTGGGAGGGATATTCGTCAACAAGCAAAATTTTGGCGACTTTACCGACAGCACGGAGACCAACTTGAATTTCAACCGGGTGGCTGGCATCGACTTCAACCTGGCTACTAAGGATAACCGCTGGAACGGAAAGACCTTCCTACACCGCAGTTTCTCAGATAAAGAAGATGGAGATGACTTCTCTCATGGTTTTCTGATCTCATTTCGGGAGCGACACTGGAACCTGACCTATTTCCATGCGCTGGCTGGTGAAGATTATAACGCGGAAGTGGGCTTTGCCCCTCGAACAGGAGTATTCACCTCCAGTATTGAAGCACGGCGCATTGATTACCCGGATAATCCAAACGTGGTTCAGAAAGGGCCCGGGATAGAAGTACAGGCATTCACTGAGCCAGGTGAAGGCATTACGGACTATAACTACGATTTTCGCTACAACTGGCAATACGCCAACACTCAACGCTTTACGATTGGTGCCGGCTTTCAGAATATTTACTTATTTGATGAATTTGACCCTACCCGGACGGAGGCGACAGCACTCCCGGCCAATCAGGATTATGGCTATTGGCGGGCGGGACTGGATTACTCTAGCGACCGGCGGAAGAAGTTCAGTTCGAGCGTAGAGATAGAAGGTGGTGAATTCTTCAATGGATACAGCTATGGTATTGGTGGTGGTTTGGTATATCGGTACCAGCCATTTGGAAGTATTGACCTGCGTTTCAATTACCAGTATATTGATTTGCCGGAGCCTTACGCCAGCACTGCGCTTTTTCTAATCGGCCCCCGCATTGACCTGACGCTAAGCAAGTCCCTTTTTCTCACCACCTTCCTGCAGTATAACGAGCAGTTTGAGAACTTCAATATTAACACCCGACTACAGTGGCGCTTTGCGCCGGTATCGGATTTCTTCCTGGTATATACCGATAATTACGATACGCTGGGATGGACACCGCGGAACCGGTCGTTGGTGGCTAAGGCTACTTATTGGCTGAATATATAGTCAAAGAGTCAAGCAGTCTGACTCCCTGACTCCCTGACTCTCTGACTGCTTGACTGCTTGACGCCCTGACTAATAAGGCGCGGCCGCAGGTGCAAAGAGAAGTCAAGGAGCATGGATCGTTAACCACCCCAATGCCCCGTCCTCAGCATCTTACCTGAAAGTCTCAAAGATGTTTTTACTTCCTTCAAGGTTATTCCCGTTACTGAAGATATACTTCAAGAAAAAATTGAGCGGAGACGAAAAGCTTACGCCCGCTGGCTTGAAAATTAGGCTAATCTCTCTCCCTGCTCATTTACCTCCCCTTTGCACCCGCGACCGCGCCTGATTAAACAATAGTTCAAGGTTACTCGCGTACGGAGTTTACTCGGTCCGGCCCTTGCATAAAATTCGGAGCAGGAGCTCCTCGCTCGTCAGCCAAATCGCCTATCAAATATCAGATATCGCATATTGCATATCAACCCCGCCCTATCTTCGCCCCACGAACGACCCAATAGACCAAAGAACCAATAGACCAAAGTGTCTCCAGCAAGTATCACTCTTCTAGTCGCGCTCGCCGCCGTCATCCTGTTCGTGACGGAGTGGCTGACGGTGGATTTGATCGCGATGCTGATCATCGTCGCCCTGGTCACCACCGGCGTCATCAGTGCAGGAGAGGGCCTCGACGGATTCAGCAACGGTGCCACGCTGACTGTGGCCTTCATGTTTGTTCTTTCCGCCGCCCTGCTCAAGACCGGTGCGCTGCAAATGCTGGCCGGACGCATGGCTGACCGTTTCCGCCGGACGCCTAAAAAAGCGACGCTGCGGCTGATGCTACTCGTTGCAGCAGTCTCTGCCTTCATCAATAATACGCCGGTGGTGGCGGTATTCATCCCCATTGTGGGCCGCATTGCGGCCACGGCGAAGATCAACCCTGCGAAGCTACTGATCCCGCTTTCCTTCGCCAGTATTCTGGGGGGGATGTGTACCCTGATCGGCACGTCTACCAACATCCTGGTCAGCGGTATTGCCGAGGAGAACGGCCTGCCCGGGTTCTCGGTCTTCACGCTGGCACCGGTTGGCCTTGTCTTGCTGGTTATCGGTGTGGTGTACCTGACCTACCTTGGCGGCCGCCTCCTACCCGATCGGGAAGCCGAGGAGAGCCTCGCCGATCAGTTTGCGTTGCACGATTACCTGGCCGAAATCGTCATTCCCGATGATTCACAATTGGCTGACCAGCGGATTATGGACTCGGCCATCGTCCGGGAGTTGGACATGGACATCATCGAAGTCAGGCGGGGTAAGGACCTTTTTACCCTGCCTCCCGGTGATTTCAGACTGGTGGAAGGCGATACCCTGAAGGTTCGGTGCGACCGGGAGAAGATCAAAGGTCTCAAAGACTGGGTGCGCGTTGTCGACCAATCTTCGGGCGTACGGATGATGGGGACGGGCCTGGAGCGGAACAACTCCAGCTTGGTGGAAATGGTCATCACCCCCAACTCCGAATTTCTGGGTAAAACGCTGCGGCAGGTGGATTTCAGGCGGGCGTACCGCGCTGTTCCACTCGCCATCCGACAGCGGGAGGCGACGCTCAATGAGCGATTGTACGAACTGCCGCTTACTGCCGGCGACGTCATCCTGGCCGAAGTAAAAACACACTACCTGGCCGAGTTGCAGCGGATTGAGCAGCGGCAAGACAGTCCTTTTATCTTGCTCTCGAGTAATACCATCAGTGATTTCAAACGCACGCGGTTTTTCTTCGTTTTAGCCACCATTGTCGGCGTCGTTGCCCTGGCTACTGCGGGTATAACACCAATTAGTATTGCGGCCTTAGTAGGTGTTTGTATCCTGGTGCTGGGCCGGACCATCAGCATGAGCGAAGCCTATGAAGCCATCGACTGGAAAATCGTTTTCTTGTTGGCCGGCTCCCTGAGCCTTGGCAAAGCTATGAGCAACAGCGGCCTCGATGAAAGCATTGCCGGGCTACTGACCGGCTCGGTCAGTAACCTGGGCATCTACGCCCTGATTGCCAGCATCTATCTGGTCACTAATGTGCTGACCGAAATTATGAGTAATAACGCGACTGCCGCCCTGTTGGCCCCGGTTGCGATTGCTGCTGCGCAGCAGCTGGGCGTTGACCCGATGCCGCTATTGGTTACCGTTACCATTGCCGCTTCCGCCAGCTTTATGACACCCGTCGGGTATCAAACCAACGCCATGGTGTACAGCGCCGGACGGTACCGGTATCGGGATTTTACCCGCATCGGTACGCCGCTGAACCTGATATGCTGGGTGGTGACTACGCTGTTGGTTCCGGTTGTTTTTGGGTTGTAGCGAGCGCGTTGATGACCCTGAGATATTTGTACATCCTAGCGCTGTGCTCAATTCTGTGCTACTGACTAAAACGGCTGTAGCGTCCATACAAATGCACCTGTCATCATTGGTATTGCAGGTTATGTATTTAGCCGCTGTTTCAAATGATTTTGAACCGAAAAATAGTTGAATAGGTTAAGAGGGTGGTAGCAGTTCATTTTCTAATTTCTTGATCAGCTCCTGTGATGTAGGATCAATTTTATTCTTTAGCTCTTCAATTATTCTTTTTTTAGTTTCTTCTGAATATTGACTGTCTGTCAAGTTGAAACTTTCCTTAGGAGCTAACGAAAAGAAAATTTCATCTGACCAATCATTTCGTTCTCCATCAATTACTAAATGAACACGAGCGCTGTCACTTCTATTGGCGACTGAATGGATGAAATTTACGTTTGTATACCAACATTCACCTGGAAGCATTTCTAATTTTTTACCGCCTAGAATGAACTCTACTTGGTTATTCGTTACGATAGGGATATGAACCCTAAAATTATTGTCTTCATAGCCTAGCTTATAGTCACGATGTGGTTTAATCTCCGAATGACCATTCAACTTTAATAGCCTTGCTGAAATCAAAGGGCATTTGAAACTCCTTATTACTTTCTTAAAGTAGGGGCATTTTTTTAGTGCCGCTGTGTCTTTTAAGTGTTCACTTGCACTCGCATAGGCAAAGTTGTTGTTATCCCCTTCTTCTGAGATTAAAGCAATAGAGGTCCAATCCCCTTTGTAATTCATCTTATATATTTGAGGTGTCCAATGCTTTGTAGAAATAGCCTTTAAATCTTTTATTAGGGCCTCTTCTTCAAAATGAAATGGTAATTTTAAATATTTAGTGATGTTTTTGTTATTCATACTTTGAGTAGAATTGATTCAGCGTTCATTTTCTAATGCTATTGCACTATGGCCTGTGTAATGGATGAGTTGACTTTTGTCGGTCAATCGGTTTAGTTCATTTGTTGAAACAAAGATCAGTACAATACCACGTTGCCGTCTTATACGGAATTTCAAATGCCGTATACTTTTTGGTTTTCTTTAGTTGTATACAACAAAATACTAGCCATAAGCCACTGCTGTATGCCTCCTCAAACTACTCATTTACAACTAAATTCAGCAGTGTTTAAGTCATCTGTTCACAGCATCACCTCTCTGTAAGCGCAGCACCATAAGGATTAACCCTGCTCCAAAAACCTCCCAAAGCACCCGCGCACCCGCACAAATAAAACACATGTAGTATCTTATGCCCCCATTCACACCCATACGAAATCAAAAGCATGAGACTATTACTATCCTTCCTTATCCTGCTGTTAGCACTTCCCGTGGCTGCCCAGGATAAACCCGAGACCTTACAGGGTTTCAAACTTCGCAACGTCGGCCCCGCCTTTGTATCTGGCCGGATTTCTGACATCGCCGTACACCCCAAGCACGAGAACACCTGGTACGTTGGCGTCGCCTCCGGCGGCGTCTGGAAAACCAAGAACGCCGGCATTACGTGGGATCCGATCTTCGACGGGGAGAGCACCTTCGCTACGGGCTGCATCACCATTGATCCGAATAACCCCGCCACTGTTTGGGTAGGCACCGGCGAGAACGTTGGTGGCCGCCACATCGCTTGGGGCGATGGCGTGTACCGCTCCGACGATGCCGGCAAGAGCTGGAAGAACATGGGGCTGCCCAATTCTGAGCACGTTTCCAAGATCATCGTTCACCCAAGCAACAGCGACGTTGTCTGGGTCGCCAGCCAGGGGCCACTCTGGAGCAAAGGCGGCGACCGCGGCGTTTTCAAAACCACCGACGGCGGTAAAACCTGGAATAAAGTCCTAGGCGGCAGCGAATGGACCGGTGCCACCGACCTAATGATGGACCCCCGCGATCCGGACCTGCTCTACGCAGCCACATGGGACCGTCACCGTACCGTAGCCGCCTACCTCGGCGGCGGACCCGGCTCCGGTATCCACCGTAGCCGCGACGGCGGTGAAACCTGGGAGAAAATTGAATCTGGTATCCCCGGTTCCAACCTTGGTAAGATTGGCTTGGCCATGAGCCCGCAGCAGCCCGATGTGGTCTATGCAGCTGTTACCCTCGACCGGCGGGAAGGCGGCATTTACCGCTCCACCAACCAGGGGTCTAGTTGGAAAAAAATGTCCAACACCGTCTCCGGCGGTACCGGGCCACATTACTACCAGGAGCTGTACGCCAGCCCCCACGCTTTTGATCGCTTGTATCTCATGGACGTTCGCGTTCAGGTCAGCGAAGACGGAGGTAAGAGTTTTCGCCGCCTTAAAGAAGAGCAGAAGCACTCCGATAATCACGCCATCGTCTTCCGCGCGGATGACCCGGATTATCTGCTGATTGGTACCGACGCCGGTTTGTACGAAAGCTTTGATCTGGCTGAAAATTGGCGTTTTATCGATAATATGCCAATCACGCAGTACTACAAAGTTGCCGTCGACGACCGTGAACCCTTCTATCACATTTTCGGTGGTACCCAGGATAACGGTTCCCATGGTGGTCCCAGCCGGACCGACTCCCGCGCCGGCATCAAGAATGGTGATTGGTATAAAACCCTCTTTGCCGACGGCCACCAATCGGCCACGGAACCAGGTAACCCCGACATCATCTACGCAGAAACCCAGCAGGGGGGGCTGCACCGCGTTGACCTGAAAACGGGCGAACCCGTCATGGTACAACCACAGGCCCGTGCAGGAGACCCGCACGAACGTTTTAACTGGGATGCACCGATCGTGGTATCGCAGCACGACCCCAAGCGACTCTACTTCGCCAGTTACCGCGTCTGGCGCTCCGAAAGCCGGGGCGACGACTGGGAGCCGATCAGCGGGAACCTCACCCGTAACGACGAGCGGATTGCCATGCCCATCATGGGCGGCGTCCAGAGTTGGGATAATCCGTGGGACATCTACGCGATGTCCAACTATTCTACGGTTACTTCTTTGGCGGAGTCTAAAACAAACGAAAACGTGCTCTGGGCCGGTACCGACGACGGTATCCTTCAATCAACCACCGATGGTGGAGCCACCTGGAATAAAATCTGGGTTAAAGACCTGCCAGGTGTGCCGGAACGCGCTTTCGTCAACGACATCAAGGTGGATATGTACGACGAAAATACCGTCTACGTCTCTATGGATAACCACAAAGAAGGGGACTACAAGCCTTACTTATTCAAGAGTACGGACATGGGGAAAAGCTGGACGAACCTGGGAGAAAGTCTGCCGATGGGAACTCTCGTGTGGCGACTAGTACAAGACCACGTGGAGCAAAACCTGCTTTTCATTGGTACGGAGAATGGGATTTACGTTAGCATGAATGGCGGTAACGCCTGGAAAAAACTGGCGGGTTCTCCAACGATCTCTTTCCGTGACCTTGCGATTCAGAAACGGGAGAACGACCTGGTGGGCGCCAGCTTCGGCCGGAGCTTCTGGGTATTGGATGATTACTCCCCGATGCGGGAAATGACGGTTACGAAAATGGAGGACGACGAAGCAGCCCTCTTCTCCATCCGGGATGCCTGGTGGTTTAATCCACGTGGTAATGACCCCGGTGTTGGTGCCAATCAGTACGCCGCCGACAACCCCGATTTCGGTGCCATGATCACCTACAACCTCAACACGGAATTCAAGAGCATGGCCGCTCAGCGTAAGGAAGCAGAGAAGGCAGCTATGAAGGACGAAAAGCCGCTGACCTTCCCGGGTTACGACGCACTCGACAAGGAAGCTGCCGAACGCAAACCTAAAGTTTGGTTCACCATTAAGAATGCCTCCGGTGAAGTCATCCGTACGTTCAGCCGGCCGATGAAGAAAGGTTTGCAGCGTACGAATTGGGACCTACGTTATGCTTCAACCTGGGCAGTCAGTCCGGGGCAAGGCCGCAGAGGTGGAGGCGGAGCGATGGCACCTCCCGGAAAATACTCGGTCTCGTTGAGCAAAGAAGTGGACGGCAAGATCACAGAACTGGCTGGTCCGGTGAACTTCAACGTTAAGCCGCTGCACAAGCCAACGGTGGCTGGCGCCACCCCCGCGGAGATCGTTGCCTACCGCGACGAACTCTCCATCGTGCAGAATCAGATGGCGATGGGCGAAGAAAAACTGGAGCACCTGACCGAGCAAATCACCGCGATGGAAACCGCGCTCTCGCGCGCAGCCGTAGCACCCGGTAAATTGCACGAAGACCTCTATGCCCTCCAAAACCAGATCAACGACCTGGAGCGTATGCTGGAAGGCAGCCCGAGTCGGGATGCCGTTGGCGAAAAAGCACCACCAACGGTGGAGGATCACTTCTTTGCTGGGTTCCGTGGTCTATCGACCACCTACGGCCCTACGCCAAACATGAAACGTAGCCTCGGCATTGCCGCTGATATGATCAAGGATATCCTTCCGAAAATCGATGCATTGACGGCAAAGTTGCCCGGCTTGCACACGCAGCTTAAAGCGGTGGGCGCGCCTTATATCATTGGTGCCGGCGAACGGTAGCATTATGATTATAGTCCGGCCGTCTGCCGAATCCTTTTGGACCTGCCGTAGTCGGTCCAAAAGTTCGTCAGCCGGCTCTGGTACAGGCAGGGATGGTTGGAGCGCGATGCTATTCGCGCTCCAACCTTTTTTTGTTACGCTACTGTTTGGACATGGGCGCGGCCGCAGGTGCAAGGAAAGGTTTTTGCATGGTTTGAACCGGGAATCACATACCACTAACATCCTCCTCAGTAGCCAAAAACACCTCCTTCGCAGGCCAGGTAATTGTCTCCTCTTCTCTCAACTTATCATTCAGTTTGGCAACGTCGTTCGCCAGGAAAGCATCAAGTTTGCTTCGTGCCGCCAATAACGCCTGATGGATGCGTTGGGCCTCCTGTAGTTGGCTGTCTGAAGGGCGGCCGGGAAAGGACGAAATAGAAAAGTAAAGATTGCCCATCTCCTCTCGCAGCATGGAACCTTCATTGACGTAAAAGTCTCCACCCTTAAAGGCAAGCCGGGATTTCTCCTTCCCAGCATTTTTGTTGACAGAAGACGCCATTTCGGCGATCCGCTTCTTCGTTGACTGTTGCTTGATGGAAGCCGCCTGTTGCTCTACGTTGTCCAGTACCTCATAGATGTATGCCAGCTCTTCAGTATCATGGAAAAGCTTCATCACGGCTTCCCGCTGGGCAGCCCGGTCAGCTGGGGTATAAGGACTTTCCGGGTCGGTAGCAATGGTGAATTCCGTTTCGTAGGTGTTTTTACCCTTGATGAGTTTTACCTGGTAGGTACCTGGTGCAAGCTGTGGTGGCCGAGAGCCACCGATCAACGCATTGCGGTTGTCGCTGGGCGCAGCCTTCGGCCGTTTCAGGGTAGTAGGCATACGAACGATGTTGAGGCCTTTGCTCTTGCCGGCGGGTAACTCCTTGATCACTTCACCGTCTTTGTACACCTCTATGTACATCTTACCAAAGGTGTGCCGACTGCCAGCGTAGTACATGATCTCTGCGCTGGTAGTTGGGTTGCTACCGACGTAGTTGCCACTCCCCCCAAAATTGCCGTTGCCGAAACCACTGGGGTCAGGAAGGAAAGCTGGTCTCGGCTTCAGGAAGGCGACCTTCTGGGCGGTGATTTCCGGAGTGATCTGCCGCAGGGCTTCCAGGTCATCAATGATAATGATCCCCCGGCCGTGGGTGCCCATCACCAGGTCCGACTCGCGCGGATGAATGACCATGTCCCGAATGCCAACCATCGGCAGGTTATTCCGGAAGGGCGCCCAGCTACTTCCACCATCCAGGCTGATGTATAGGCCAAATTCGGTGCCCAGGAAGATCAGGTTGGGGTTAACGAGGTCCTGGCGCACGCTCAGGGCATAGCCTTCGAGGTCTTCCCCGTTGAGCCTTGTCCACGTTTTTCCGCCGTCAGCGGTTTTGTAGAGATAGGTGCTCATGTCTCCGGTGCGGTGCCCGTCAAAAGCAACGAAGACGGTACTGGCGTCGTGTGGACTGGGCTCCACGAAGGTGATCCAGGTGCCTTTGGGCAGGTCATCCGGAAAATTGTCGTTTAGCTTCGTCCAGCTTTTTCCAGCGTCGGTGGTTACTTGGAGGTTGCCATCATCGGTGCCCACCCATATGGTGTTATTGTCCACTGGGCTTTCGGCTACTGCGTAAATGGTCGTATAGTTCTCGGCCGTTGAGTTGTCAATGGTCAGGCCACCACTGGTCGCCTGTTGCTGTTTGCTTTTATCGTTGGTGGTTAAGTCGGGGCTGATGCGCTCCCAACTGTCTCCTTCGTTGTTAGAGCGGAATAGGTACTGGCTGGCAAAGTAAGTCCGCTTGCCGTCTTGACTGAGGTGGATCGGTGTATTCCAGTTGAAGCGCAGCGGATCGGTATCCGCCGTAGCGTAGGGAGCAATGTTTTTGGCTACGCCGGTTTCGGTATCATAGCGTACCAGGTTACCGCCCTGGTATTCGCTGAAAACGTAATTGTCCTTAGTGGGATGGCGGAAACTGTAAAAGCCGTCACCGCCGTAAGTCTTCTCCCAATCTGCGTTACTGATACCGCCGGAGGACCGATTAGGGGCAAACCAGCTGCCGTTGTCCTGGAGGCCGCCGTAGACCCGGTAGGGCTTGGCATTATCGACGCTGACGTGATAGAACTGGCTGACGGGCAGGTTCATCCACATCTTAAAGGTTTTGCCCTGGTCCCGGCTTTCGTAGACGCCGCCGTCGGTGCCGACAAGGATGTGCTTGCCGTCCGCAGGATCAATCCAAATGGCGTGGAAGTCGGAGTGGACAAAGCCATCAAAATTCGACCAGCGGTTGCCCGCATCCTGGGAAATGATGCCTTCTCGTCCGCACTTTGCTACGATACTGGCATCACTGGGGTCCACGGTCAGTTGACTAAAGTAGAAGGGCCGAATACGGGTGTTGAGCGCACTGCTCTGGTGGGCCCACGTTGCACCTGCGTCCCCGCTTAGGTACATGCCACTAGTGGAATCTATCCCCGTTTCTACACTTGCGTAGACGGTGTCGCTATTACTTGGTGCAATCGCCACACCGATACGACCAAGTTTACCTGCTGGCATTCCGTTGCGCAGCTTCGTCCAGTTATCCCCACCGTCCGTGGTTTTGTAGAGACCAGACTTTCCGTTCAGCCCGGAATCAAAAGAGTGGGGTGTACGACGGAACGACCACATGGCGGCGTAGAGTACCTCCGGGTTGTTGGGGTCAAGGCTGAGGTTGGCCGCTCCGGTATTTTCGTCGAGGTAGAGCACCTTTGCCCAGGTCTTTCCACCATCGGTAGTTTTGAATACGCCGCGTTCCTCTCCCGCATTCCAGAGCGGGCCAAGTGCGGCTACATACACAACGTCCGGGTTGTCGGGGTGTACCGCAAGTGCGGCAATCCGCTCAGTACCTTCCAGCCCCAGCGATGTCCAGCGGTTCCCACCATCCGTACTTCGGTACATACCGGTGCCAACACTTACACTGTTACGGGGCCAGGGTTCACCGGTGCCTACGTATACGATGTCGGGGTTGGAAGGAGCCAGCGCGATGGCCCCTATACTCTGGGTGTGTTCATCAAAAATAGGCGCCAAACGAGCACCAGCTGAGCTGGTTTTCCAGACGCCACCTCCGGCTGCGCCAATGTATACCGTAGCGGCGTCGGTAGGGTGTACGGCCAGGCAGCTGATGCGGCCACTCATTACAGCGGGGCCAATTTGGCGGGCACGCAGGTCTCCGAAAAGAGAAGTAGTAGTGGTGAAATCTTCCTGGGCAAAAAGGCCGAGGCTGGTGAGTAAGAGTAATAACGTTAATCGCATGGGTGGATAAGGAATTTAAATAGAAAAGGGGCGGACGTATAGTGCCCGCCCCTTCGGTATTCCGTCGGACGGCTACTCCCCAAAGCTGAAAATTTTGAAGCGTGGGCCGTCGGGCGGATGGTTAAAACTGTATATTGTTTAGCACAAGTTTACTTCAGCTCAAAAATAGCATCGTCCACTTCTACGTTCATTTCTCCTTTGGTCATGGTGAGCTTCTGGAAGGTGTTGCCGTTGATCTTCATGTCCATGAACATCGGAACCATCAGGCCGTCAAGCTCCTGATAGTCGCTTATGTAAGTCTCTACGGTCATTCCTTTCATCGGGCCAGCTTTACTAACGGCAGACATCATGATGGGCACCAGGTTCTCCGTTTCAAAGTAGAAAGTCTTATCATAAGTGCCTTCATTGGTCACACGAATACCATAGGTAGGGGTGCCTTCAATTTCCTTGCCTTCTACTGCTTCCAGTTTGAAACCACGGTCGGCATATCCAATGAATACGTCAAGAAACTCCTCGTTCTTGAATTCGTCACTCTCTTCTTCCGACATGGCAGTTTTTTCATTGATGCCCTGCATCGGAAAATACATCCAGGCGGTTTCACCATTGAAGCCTTGCTTCATTTTGCTGCCCATAATGGATACTTCCTGGTAAAATTTATTGCCTTCGGTACGCGTCATGATGAAGGGGAATTCCTGGCCTTGCATACTGGCTTTACCAGTAAAGCGCATGGAGGTAATCTCTTTCCAGGCTTCTGCGCCTCCAATGGCTTCAACGTAGGCCGTTACAATCTCGTCCGGACTAGGAGCAGTTTTCTGCGCGTTCAGGCCGAACGAAAAGCATAACATTAATCCAAAAAATACACTCAACTGTCTCATCCTAATGGTTTTGTTGCGGTTGTTTTACCGCAGTGTTTGATTGATGATCCCAAAGGTAATTAGGGCGGGGCCGCAGGTGCAATGAGATGGACGAAGAGCAGGGTTTTTTCGATGGACGTTACTGGTTTTATTATTCTTGATCATTTATCCTCCCTTGTTCCCCGTAACCTGAATCGTAGTAAGACTGGTTTTTCCGGTCGGGTGGCTACCCGCCAGTCGACGAAGTCGACTTTGTGTGGGCCGTTGGGCCGGTTGTAAAAGTAGTGGGGAGCGTAGGGAGTGGCCTTACGATTGCCCCGGCGTGTGTCCCACATCACACCCAACATTTGTTTTACCCTTTATCTTCGCGGACAGCTTAGACAATGCTACTCAACAATCCGTCAAGTACCATGAGATTAATTACTGCCTTCATTATCGTAGTAACCGGACTCCTGCTCACCCACTGCGAAGCACCAGCCCCCAATGGGGCCTCCGCCGATGCCATTGAGGTACTGGAAGCAACGCGTAGCAAAATGCTTAACACCCCCACCCATCACTACCGCTTCGCCTCTTTCTGGGACAATCGTTTTGCCTCATCCACCTATACGGAAACGATGAACATTACCTACTCCTGGTTGCCAGACAGCGACCTTGGCTTTGGCTTCTACGCAGCCGGAAAGGACGCCGGCATACTATACGATGGCAAGGATAAGCTTAAAATTGACCACATCAAACGCAAAGTGATCCGGACAACGGCCGCTGACATTAATAAGGACCCTGCTAATTTCGCCAACTTAATGTGCTTCCACGGCGATCCTAAAGCCCTGCCGGAGGCCGCCGCTCTGGACCGGATCACGGATACCGTTATTGCTGGCAAACCGATGTTTGTGTATGCGATCAACTTAAGCACGCCCTCGGCTGGCACTTCGAATGTGACTACCCGGGAGTATTACCTGGATCCTGCGCTTCAGGTGGTGGACCGGATTCGCAAAATCTCCCATACTGGAAGTGATACTACGCAGGTAATTGATTATGTCTTTAGTGATTATGTTTTCTCAGAGGAGTACCATGAGTTTGGAGCGGACGACCGGACCAAGTCATTGGCCTACCGGGAGGTAAGCAAAGCTGATGATAAGAAAGAGAGGCGGTCGGGCCTCATCCGCCCCGGAGCCCAACTCCACCGGGCAGACTATACGGACATCGAAGGGAAGCAGCAATTGCTTTACGGTAAGGCCGGTAAAAAGACCGTCGTTATGTTTGGCTTTATTGGTTGTGGGAACTGCGAACACGCTTTTCGGGAAATGAAGAAGAAGGACTTTGCCATCAGAAGCGACGTGGACCTTGTATACAGCAGCCCGGTTGATGAAGCCAGTAGGTTACGGGGCTACCTGAGCAAAAAAGCGTTTCCGTTCAAAGGTTTCGGTAAGGAGAGCCGGATGAACGATAACTTTAAAGCGGCGGGTTTTCCCACGTTTGTTCTTATTGACGAAGCTGGAGGCGTGGAGCAGGTGATTGGTGGGTATGATGAGGCGGTGAGCGATATACTTTTTGCGTCGGGTCGGAATTAAATGCCAAAAGAAGGAAGAAAGCGCTAGGGGGTAAAACTGAAAAAGTAACCAGGCAAAAGTCGTCCGCTGCTAGTGCGGAAGATGCTTCCTCAAAGGTGCTAAGCAACCTTGTTCCTATCAACCTCCCCCGCACCTGCGGCCGCGCCAAAAAGCCATTAACTAAATATTCAACCCTTAATTTTTACGATCCCCAAACCAACGAGTCGATTCTCCGTTATTAACAGAGGTGATATTTTTTCCGCTGAATTTATCGCCAAAACCTATATTTAGAGGGTAACGTAACCTTAACCAGCGAAAATTCGCTAACTGAGCATGGCAACAGCAACAAAGAAGACCGCAACGCGGACGAAGAAAACTACGACCGCTAAGAAAAACGGAACGGCTAAAGGATTGAAATACAGTGCTGAACAGTACCTCGAGTGGTACACCCTGATGCTGCGCATCCGGAAATTTGAGGAACGCGCACTGATGGCCTATGGCCAACAGAAAATCCGTGGCTTCTGTCACGTTTACATCGGCCAGGAAGCGGTTGCTGCCGGAATGGAGAGTGCGATCACTAAAGATGACGGTATTGTGACGGCTTACCGCCAGCACGGAACGGCCATCGGCCGGGGCGTAACGATGGACCAGGCCATGGCCGAACTATACGGTAAAGAAACCGGCATCGTGAAGGGCAAAGGTGGCTCCATGCACTTCTTCAGCAAAGAGAATAAGTACTTCGGAGGAAACGGTATCGTTGGTGCGCAGATCCCCATCGGCACAGGCATTGCCATGGCCGAGCAGTACCGGGGTACCAAGAACTTGTGTGTTACCATGTTTGGCGACGGTGCCAGCCGCCAGGGCGCGCTCTGGGAAAGCTGGAATATGGCCATGACCTGGAAGATTCCCGTCCTCTACGTTTGTGAAAACAACGGCTACGCCATGGGTACTTCCGTAGAGCGTACCAGTAACGTAACGGACCTGAGCCAACTTGGTGCCAGCTTCGACATGCCCAGCAAAAGTGTAGATGGGATGGACCCTGTCGCTGTACACGAAGCCTTCTCCGAAGCAGCTGAGCACATTCGCTCCGGTAAAGGTCCTTTCTACCTCGAAGTGAAGACCTACCGCTACAAAGGTCATTCCGTATCCGATCCGGCTAAGTACCGTGAGAAAACCGAGCTGCAAGAATATCAGCAACGTGATCCGATCAAAACTACTGAGAAGATCATCCTGGACAACGGCCTGGCAACAGAAGCTGACATCAAGGCCATCAAAGACAGCGTGAAGGCTGAGGTTGCCGCCGCCGCTAAGTTCGCCGAAGAAAGCAACTTCCCGGATGCATCGACCCTCTATACCGATAATTACTCGGAGCCTTACCCTTTCCTGACCTAGGATAAGAAGTAAGGACTATAAGGATAACCCCACTTTCGCGATCCCGGAGGTGGGGTTTTTCGTTGGAATTTGGTGCCAAAAGACGATCTGGCGACTCCGGTACCTTACAACTTTGCCTAAGGAATACACATTATCTCTACTTTCCTTATCTTTGCGCTCGCTTTTGCGGCTCCGCACCAATGGAGTCGGCTAAATCAAAGGAAAATGGCAAAGAAGAATAACATCGGTCGTCGCCCACAGGGTACGCCAAATACGGGTCGCGCTCGCGGAACCTCAGCTCCGGTACTTGAAGGTGATGATACCCTCGTTGATATTGTTGAAGTTCGTGATCAGGGCCTCGACTTTTTTGAAAAAAATCGTAATACTATCGTCTACGGTGCAATTCTCGTGGCCCTGCTTATTGCGGGCTACTTCGTTTATCAGACTTTCGTCGCCCTCCCCGCTGAAAAATCCGCCATGGCGGAAATGCAGCAAGCACAAGTTCAGTTCGAACGTGACAGCTTCAACCTGGCCCTGGCTAACCCCGGAAATGGCGGACTTGGCTTCATCGAAATCGTAGATCAGTACGGGAGCACCAAGGCCGGTAACCTGGCCAACTACTATGCTGCAGTATCTTACCTCAACATCGGTCAGTACGAAGCAGCACTTGACTACGCCCAGTCTTTCAGTGCCGACGGTACTGTGTTGCCGGCCATGAAGTACGGCGTCATCGGAGATGCGCAAAGCGAACTAGGTAACATGGAAGACGCCATGAGCGCCTACCGTAGTGCCATCGATGCTGCTGGTGAAAACTTCGTAACCGGTGGTTACTACCTCAACAAACTCGGCCAGCTGCTGCGCAGCCAGGGTAAGAACGAAGAAGCACTCGCTGCCTTCCGTCGCCTGAAAACTGACTTCGGGCGCAGCCCCGAAGCAGCCAGTGCTGACAAGTTCATCTCTATGCTGGAGATGGCG
>JBGCFZ010000375.1:0-21853 GCA_045110355.1 Lewinella sp.
AAGCGCTGGTCTTCGTCATAGTCCCGTTCGTCGTCCTTAACGATCCAGTGCTTATTATCTTGGTTGACCCACCAGGACAAGCGGTTCTGCTTATAGTAATGAGCTGCGATCTCTTCGCGAGGAACTTTGTTTTGAAATTCAAGGTCCCAGGTGTCAAGGTTAGCCGTGGGGTATTCGCCGTGTTTGACCATCCGTCCACGTTCCAGCATCAGGGTTTTATAGCCCTTTTTGCAGAGTTCCATGGCGGCGTAGCCGCCGCTGATGCCGGAGCCTACTACAATGGCGTCATAAGTAACTTCCTCCTTTCCTTGAGAATTGAATTTCATTTGATCGTGCTTTAAACTTGGAGGGCTAAAGTACGAAATGAAGTTTAGAGCGTGCCCAACTTTTGGCGCAGCCGCAGGTGCACAGGGAAGTTGTTTGAGCAGTAGAGTGACCTGCTGGGTTCAAAAAATTATTCCTGCACTATGAATAAGACTTTTAGGCGAACAACGCTTTACCTGCTCTATCAAAAATAAATTATTTACATCGGCTATCTTACGTAAAAGGAAACGGCTCCAGCCGATTGATAGTCCTCAAAGGTTGCGCGCTCTAATAAAAAAGGGACTTGAGTATTGATGTAGGTATTTTCGTAATTCTCCCGTGTGGAATATTTATTCTTATACGATACATTGACTATGGATCGGCGATCATTGCCACATATAAGAAGTGCTGGATGATTATACCCTTCAAATAAAATATTAGCAGAAAATGGACTTATGACATATAAACCGATCTCATTAGGTGCAATCATTCCTCCTTTAAACAAGTACTGGTCTTCTGTTTCTTCATAGGTGATGGGATACGATATTGCTGTAATTAGCGGAAGTTCTTCTATAAATCCAATGTCTGAAAAAGTAGATACGGCAATAATTTCTTGGATTGTATCTGATATTTCAGAAATCCCCAATTCTGTAAAAAAATTGAAATTGTCTAACAATATTTCTTGTCCACTCTTCAGTTCCAAGACCTGTTTGTCAAATTCAGCCGAGATCCAAATAGTATCGCCAGCATTGATTGTGTCGGATGAGACTCCTATGCATAGAGGCACCTCAAGCAATATGTTGTCCCCATAAACATCTGGCTTACAACGGCAACCACTAACAAATAATAGGGTCAAGGCCATAAATAAGCCCAATCCGGTTACGCTCTTAAAAACCATAAGTCAAAAAAAGATTGTCGAACTGACCTCTTGTGGAGGCAGTTGTTGGTGTAGCAGAACTAAACAAATTCTGTTGAAAATCAGGGATTGTCACTATTGCTGGATTAAGCGCATTTAACTGCTGCTCAAAACTATAACTTCCGACTTGGTCCAGACTCCCCACAAAAGACGGCTCTGACCTACTCACTCCTGCAGGAAATGAATTGTTTACGTCAAAAAGGTCAAAGAATAGGCCTTGTGGAATGAAGTTTGTTTCGTCATTCCAAAAGTCTAACCTTTCCGCAAGGTTCATGTATCTCACAAATTGAATATTCAGACCTAGCGGCGAGTCAGTATTAGAATGATTCAACCCATACTTCAAATCAGACATCCACATATCTACCGATCTAGCCATGCCCTCTGTAAGTTCAGCGTGCTCGTGTCCTAACAAATCCCCATTTCCATAGGGCTTCTCCTGCCCGCAACCAATGCAAAGACTTACGCGGGCTATGTAAGAATGATAATTTTCCCACCAGGGAATCCCTAATCGGCTAAATTGTGAAACGTGCGTCATTTCATGGTATACCGTTTTACGCTTCCTGTCGGTTTCTTTATCATCTCCGAATGATAAAAACAAATCTGGCTTTGCCACATCCCAATAAGTGTAAAGTCCTCCAGCAAAGCTTCCTGTCCCAAAAGCCAAAAGGTAATTCGTAAGATCCGCTAACTCAACGGTGTTACGATCAATATTTCGAAACATTGGAGCAGAATTGAGATCGTCGGATAGGGTATGTATGAGCACAGCTATTTTTCCGGGAGAAGGAAAGGTACCATAATCATCGAAATATTCATGTATTCCATTATTGGTTATCGCGGCAACGTATGCTTCTTCGTGTTGTGACGTATTTTCTGAATCGTCCCTTACCCGTATGCAAAGGTCATTCCACGTGCGTGTTCTTGACCTCATTCTAAACGTATGTTTAACCGGCTTCAGGAAAGCATTCCAGAAACGTATTCCCCGAAAGGAACGAATGACCATTCTATCACTGACTTTATCTTTAAAAACTAACTTAACCTTTATCCTTCTTGCGTCAGTACGCCGATCGGCTTGCCAACATCCTTCATCATCAGTATTGGTATTCTGCCACAAAAATCCCCAAAAATATTTTGTAGTCTTAACCTTGACTCTACGAATACCTTCATCCCCCAACTGGTTATCCACTAGAATTATTCGCCCCGCTGGTTTTTTTTGGTCATCATCAACCAAACAGCCACAGCGTTCTACTTGTCCCGCTGGAGGGTCGCCACCATTTCCGGTTCCACCGTCGTCACCGTCACCGTCGCCATCGTCATCGTCATTTCCGCCATCGCCATTGCCGCCGCCATCATCATCAGGGCAGTCACACGTCCAGCGACAAGCATCGGGTTCGTGAGGGATTTCTTCAAGTACAGGCGTGCAATTAAGGCCACAGTTGGGCTGGCCCACGATGATGTCGCAGACCATTAATTCAACCTTACCATCGTAGCCCATCTTGGTGTCCATCAAGTAATTCGGAAAATTCCTCTTTTCCTGTAATTCTTTTACTTGAATACTTTCCAATACCTGGTTGGGGTTCTGGGGTACACAAATACTTGCTTTCTCGTCTTCAAGGCAGCTCGGCCACGACGGACAATCTGGATGGCAAAAACCATCAGTGGCTTCATAAAAGCGTTCGTTGCCAGAGATGACGAAAGCCGTATAAGTGAGCATTGTCGTATATGGAGGAATATACATGACATCAATGATCTCGTAGGGAATGTCCGGGAAACCTTTTAGTTTTTCGGCTTCAATAGCTCCGTATTCGGGGGCAAATGCCCATACGGAAGTGTCGCCATCAGGGATATATCCTTCGTCCCCTTCATAAAGTACCTCACGATGGATCGGCTGCCAGTCAAAATCGTAGCCCATTTGGTCACCATAATTTTCTAATTACTCTATGTGGGCACCGTCAGATGGGTTTACTCTTAGGTAATAATGTGTAGGAGCAGATGGGCTTTGAAGTCCAAGCAATATACAAGCCTCTTTGATGACTTCAAAGCTATAGGGATTAGTAAGTACGTCACCAAGTTGGGTAACTCCGGCCCCGGAAGCAGGACCTGCCAGTGTCATATTTTGAACGGCACCTATCTTGTTTGTATCAATGTCAGACGGAGTATTGAGGAAATCTTTTTCACAACTCACTAAGAGAAGGGTCAGGCATAAAAATGCAAGGAGGTGGGGGAGAATATTTTTCATGTTAGGTTTATAGGTTGTAATAAAGCTATGGTGCCACTAAATAACGTTCCAAAAGGAATCTAATTTTGATGTTAAGAATATTCTACCAAACTGTACTGTTCACGCTATTCTCTGCACCGGCGTCCGCGCAAAAAAATAGTCAGGCATTCCACCAAAATGAAAGCTGCCTGACTATTTTAAATGATCAAAAACATATAAACGCCTACAACGCCCAGGCCTTCCCACCCGTAAGTTCCTGCAAATCCCCACAAGGGATGTACTCACCAGGAACGGGGTCATAAGCCAGCATAGTCGTAGCCACCTCTTCCGTATTGAAGAAGGAGGAGATGATCATAGACTTGAGGTTGAAGTAAGCACTTTTGGCATCTGCCTCATCGGATTCAACGGCCTCTTCGGTAGGCACATCTTCGCCAGACATGGTCACTTCTGCTTTGGCAGACTTGTAGTGCTCATCCTGAGCTTGCAAATACGTCAGTGCTTTATCTCCTTCGAGCGCGGCAAAACCACCGGGGTTGTCGGCGTCCATCTTTTTCATGAGCAGCCCGAGGCTTTCTTTAGCCTTGGCCTGATTCTCTTTATTGTAGACTTCGCCGATCATCTTATCGATCATCTGCGGCACGCCAACGTCAAGAGCACCAGGGGTGCCGTCAGACGGCAACATGGTGTCGGCCATTTTGGAAATGTAGGCGTATTCTGCCGCGCTAAAAAAAGCAGGGGCGTAGCTGGTGTCCTTAATTTCCGGATCGGACTTGCAGCTGGTGAAGAATGCAGAGGCAATTGGTGCACTTACGGCGAAACCCGCAGCATAGGCTGAATAGCGGAGTATTTCTCTTCTTTTCATAATATTTGGACTTATTGGTCTATTGGCGCTATTGGTTTATTGGTGCTATTGGTTCGTTGCATTTGTGCTGACGGACCAATAGACCAATATTACTAATAGCACCAATAGTCTAATTTAAAGATTCATTTTCTTCAACTCTCGTACCGCATGGTCTGCAGCACGGGCGGTGAAGGCCATGTAGGTGAGGGAAGGGTTAACACAGGCTGCGGAGGTCATAAACGCACCGTCGGTCATGTACACATTTGGTGCAGCCCAGAGGCGGTTGTGTTTATCGACTACGGAGTTGCGCTTGCTGGATCCCATCCGGGCCATGCCCATTTCGTGAATGCCCAGCCCAGGGTAACTGTGGCGGTCGTAAGTGCTTACGTCCTTGAAGCCCGCAGCTTCCAACATTTCTGCCGCGTCGCTCATCATCCGCTCTTTCATGGCGTAGGCATTGGGCGTCCATTTAGCGTCGAAGCTAAGTGTTGGCAGGCCATCCTTATCCTTTACGTCCCGGTTGATCGTCATCCGGTTGTTGGTGTCGGGCAATGCTTCGGCGAAGGCTGTCATCCCGACCTGCCATGGGCCTGGTTCAATGAGTGTTTCTTTGAGGCCAGGACCAACTTTGACGGTCATCTCCCGCACGGCCCGCATCCAATTGGTGCGGCTACCGCCGCCCTGGTAACCCCAGCCCCGGACGAAGTCCTTGCTAGCGCTCTTACGGTCGCCCAGGTTCTGGTAACGAGGGATGTAAATTCCGTTTGGCTTCCGGCCTTTGAAGTGCTTGTCGCCGTATTCATCGAGCTTACCCGAGGCTCCAACTCGGAAGTGGTGGTCCATGATGTTACCACCGAGTTCGCCACTAACGTCAAGGGTCATTTCTTCTTCATGCTCGGTGTTCATCACGATGTAGGAAGAAGGAATGGCAGATGCACAGAGGAAAACAACTTTGGCGTAGAACTCGAGATCTTCACCGGTTTCCGTATCACGGACCCGGACACCCTTGGCTTTACCGGCGTCTTTGTCCATGATCAGACTGTAGACCGAGCTGTTGGGCCGCAGCGTCATGTTGCCAGTCGCCTGGGCAACGGGAATGGTTGAGCTAAGGCTGCTGAAGTAGCCGCCGAAAGGACAACCGCGAATACAGCGGTTGCGGTATTGACAGGCACCACGGGTGCCTTTGTGGATGGCAGGGTCGTACGCCGTCAGGTGAGCTACACGGCCAGCCGTGATGGTGCGGCCCATCTTGTCCATGACACCTTTACGCAGGTGGTCTTCGGCGCAGTTCAGCGGCATCATAGGGAGGAACTTTCCGTCCGGTAGCTGGGGTAGGCCCAGCAACTCTCCGCTGATTCCGGCGAAGGTCTCCACGTAGTCATACCACTTTTCAATGTCGTCATAGCCGATGGGCCAGGGGGTGCCGTGGCCATCCTTGGCGTTGGCCTCAAAATCCATTTGGCTCCAGCGGTAGCTGTGCCGGCCCCACATGATGGAGCGGCCACCTACGTGGTAGCCACGCATCCAATCGAAGCGCGCTTTTTCATCGTCGTAAGGGTGCTCACTGTCCTTAACGAACCACTTTTTATGCGATTCCCGAATGGTGTAACCCGTGCGGTTCTGCTTTGGGTAGTGCTTGGCAATTTCATCTTGTGGCGTCCGGTTCTGATTAGGTAAGTCCCAGTCGTCCAGGTTCGCGGTCTCGTAGTCGACTACGTGCTTTACCATCCGCCCTTTTTCCAGGACCAGGGTTTTTAACCCCTTGGTAGCGAGCTCCATGGCTGCCCAGCCACCACTAATTCCGGTGCCGACAACAATGGCGTCGTAGGTGACTTCTTCATCACCTTGTGAGTTGAATTTCATACTTTTCGTGCTTGATCTTTTAGGATATTTAACTTTTCGTTCTAGAGGCCAATCTACGAATAAAGTTCCGACCTGTTTGTCAAAAACAGGCTAAATGGATTGAATCTTGATTGATTTGCCAACAGATCAATTAACGATAAAAAGCAGACTTAGTGTATTTTGGATAAAAAGTAAAGGTTTTTGCGGGCGCGGCCGCTGGTGCAAGTGTAAGGGTGATAGAGCAATAAAGCCTCGTCAGCACGGCTGACGAGGCTTTCTTAAACAAGGTCAATTGTATACTAACGGAGTTTTCCGCCAGATAATGACTTGTAAATCATACCGGCGGGAATAGTCTGGTTCACCTCCATTCCGTTGAGAATCGCCAGCTCATTGATCCGGTCAGCGGGGATGCCCTGAGACTGGAGTGCCTGGCCCAGGGACTGGCTGCGCGAGTTGGTCACAATCTTGATCTTCTCCGGCTGGCGGTTCAGTTTGTCTGGGTCGGTCAGTCTGTTGAAGCTTCCGATGGATCCTTCTATTTCCCGCTGGTAGCGGGTAAAGTCTTGTGCCAGCGAAAGCCCAAGCAACATATAAGTGTTGCCACCGTAAGAGATGAAACTGGCAATTACACGAATGGTCTGCGATTGACTGCCGTCCTGAGATTGCTGCACAATATCTCCCAATACCGTAGTGGCAGGTAAGCCATTGATAGCTTGTTCGCTTTGGCTGGCTACCGCAAGCTTTGTTTCCGTTACGAAGGCCTGGGCTGCGGCTCTCTGGTCAGTCCCCTGCGCCAATTTAAGTTGCATCTGTGCTTTTTGGTCGTTGCTGACCATGATGACGGCGGAAGGGGAGTTTTGTAGCCTCCAGCTGCGGGGTACACCGAACTGAAACTTTAGCCCCGGGTGGTAAAAATTACCAGCTTCCACGAAGCCCTGGGCGGGGTCTTCGCCGTAGATCATGCCGTCGAGCATCCGGAGGTAACCGTCACGGTCAACTTCAAATTTCCGATTGGGGGCTGCTGCTTGGGCCGCCTGTGCCAGTTGGCCTACCCGAACCTTACGGTTGGCAGGGTCGGGGTGGGTGCTTTGGAATTCTGGCACCCGGTTTTCAGCGCCGCCAGTCAGCCGGTCAAGGGTGCCGAAAAAGCCCGCCATTTCTTTGGCATCGTAGCCGATGGCGGTAGAGTATTTTACCCCAAGTTCGTCTGACTGACTCTCGGCATCACGGCCAAACTTCAGGAACAACATGCCCATGCCTTGCATCAGGCTTTCCCCCTGGCTGGCCAGTTCGGGGCTAAGGATCATGCCGCCAATCAGACCGATCTGACCAATGGTTTGCTTAGCCTGCTGCGCCACCGTGTGGCGCGCCGTAACGTGGCCGATCTCGTGGCCAAGTACACCGGCAAACTGCGCCTCGTTGTTGAAGTGAGCCATAATGCCCCGGGTGAAATAAACGAAACCACCCGGTACGGCGAAGGCGTTGACTACCGGCGAATCGATTAGGGTGAATTTCCAGGGCAGGTTCGGTCGCTCCGAAATGGCCGCCATGGCCTGGCCTTTCTCGTTAAGAAACTGGGCCATTTGAGGGTTTTCGTACTGACCCATTTCGGCAACCACCTGAGGGTCGTAAGACTTGCCCAGGGCAATCTCCTTTTCTTCTGACATGAAAGCCAGTTGCTTTTTACCCGTCACTGGGTTTATCTGGCAGCTGGGTAGGAGGAAAATGGCCGCGAAGGCTAGGCACGCGATAGAGAGTTTTTGCGAAAATCTTTTCATACTTGTTGGTTTTGCAGACAACATTAAAAGGCAGGTTACTGGTGGAATATTTGTTTCTGCCAGATCTACTTCAACGTTAGGACTTGCAAATTAGGGGTAGCGTCACAATTTTTTTAACCTCCAGCTAAGATTAGGTGGTTTAGATGGTGATTTCGGGGGTATCAGCCGCTTTAATTACCCTTAGCACGCTCATAAGCTAAAATTGCCCGCCCCAGTTCGCCAAAAAAGGGTAACCCAATCTCCTCGTATTCGTAAACGCCGTCGTTGAATATCCGATTTTCATTGACGTGAATGGTGCCGACAAGGATGAATTCCCGACCACTTTCTGAATCAGTGATGTAGGCAGCATCGGTCAGGTAGCCGTAGGCCCAGCCTACTTTGTTCAGGATGCGGAGGCCGTCTGGAATGATCGTCTCCTCAGGTTGATCACCGAAGCACCAGAATTTGACGTAATTGTCGGGTTTGTCATACTTTGGGAAGTCACTTTCGCGGGGGCGTTCGGCCATGGCGCGACGGAGGAGCGCGTAGTCATCCTCTTCCAGTAAAAAACGTTGTGCTGGAGGTACCGCCTCGGGCAAGACGATGCGCAGTACTATGTCGTGGAGGTTCCGGACGGAGAGGTAATTCTTGTGGCTGAAGTCAAAGGGTTCGTTGATAAGGTCTCCCTCGTTGGTGGTGTAGCCTTTTCCCCGGTGCTGACCCTTTATGTGTGGAAGTGGGTCAAAGTACCGGTCGTGCCGTTCACCGATTTGGTAAGGGGTCTCTAGACCGTTGACAAACCTAACCGGATTCAGCCAGGCATGGGTTTCCGTATCAAAACCACCCACACCAACGCGGTGCTGCAAGCGGCCGCCGAAAATGCCAGCACGGTGAAGGGCCTGGTTCAGATAAGTTGGGCCGAGGAGCTCAAAAAGGCGACAGTAGGCATCGTTGTCAGACACCAGAAAAATCTTGCGGATGTAATGCTCCAGTGAAGGATAGCCAGAGGCAGACGTTGAATCGGAAATGACGGCAGTTTGGGGCGCGGCCGCAGGTGCCGTGCCGGTTCCGTGGAAGAGCAGGGTTTGGGGGCTTAGTCCTTGCACACCGAGTTCGTTTAGGTACTGTAAGGCGAGGACTGCTGCCGGCATTTTGACGGTGCTGGCGGGGTAGAAATACTGGCTGGTATCGGCTGTGCCCCAACGGTGAGTCTTCAGACTAATTGTCCCGTCCGGGTTGCGATCAATCTCGGAATAGAGGACCTGAATTTCGTACTTCTCTGGGGCAGATGCCCATGGGCCGTAACTGTATTCTCCGTTACTAATAATTTCATCCAGCGGGTTGTCAACAAGTGTTTGCCCAAAACCGGAAGCGGACACCAGTGCACCAAAAAACAGCAGGAGTATTTTCCCTTTCACTATGTGAATCATACCGAAAGATAGTTGTCTCCGGCTAAAGTAATTGCTAAAGACAGGTTAATATGCAGGGCAATCTCAAGGTCAAGGCTCGGCCGCTCAAAGAACCATTTTATCCTACGCTCCGCTCCGGAAATGGCCGCTTTGAGCACCTACACGTAGGTTTTAGGGTCTCAAAGCGGCTTCAGGAATGGAGCCGAAGGCGGAATCCCTGAAGTTCTTTGAGCGGCCGGTGACATTGCGATTGCCCTGGGTTAGCATGTGCCTAAATGGCCCGGAATAATTTACTTAAATTTATGTGCTAAATAAAGACCCTTTAACAATGAAACTATTAAAACTACTCATCTTTGCCCTTTGCCTATCCACCTCTCTTGGAGCTCAGTCTACCGAGAGGTTCGTCCGCATAGTCGGAAATGCAAAGAAAGAAATCCAGGCAAGTAAGGCCGAAGTATATTTTACCGTATCTGAAGTAAAAGAAAGTTCTTACAACGACATGAAGGGCAAACCATACGCCGCCGCTTACGGTGAAGTGCTTATGAAGCTCAATGAGATTGGTGTCGACACAAACGCCATTGAAGGCGTACTAAAGACGGGAGGCAGATTCAGTAAAGTTATCTCTAATAGTTTTTCGGTTAAAATGGATGTTTCGAAAGCAGAGAAAATGAGAACCCTTTCCAGCCCGGGGCTTTAGATTACTAAATCTCAATATCTATACCAGGATGAAGACGAAACGCTCGAAATAGAACTAAGCCTCAAGGCAATTAAGGATGCAAAGAGGAAAGCGAAGGCCATTTGTGATGATATTGACATGAAGCTTGGTGAAATCCTCAATATCGAAGTAAAAGAAGGCAGCCGCGCAACAGGGGCTGTAAAGGAAAAGACCAAGATGGCAACCTATAAGGTTACAATCACCTTTAAATTGGTTGAGTAATGCGAATGATTACAGCACTCCTATTTCTACTCTTTTCCATTCCACTCTATTCGCAAAGCATCACCCTGAGGGTTTTAGGACAATCAACCTATGTGGAATCCGCAGAAGCCAGCGGTATTCTTGTACGATTTGGTGGTTCGGACATCGATAAGGAGAAGGAGATGCTTCAGACAGCCATGGCTTCCGCAGGTGTCGCTGGCGAACTAAAAAAACTGGAAGGAGATTCCCCTGAGAAAAATATTTACAGATTTGAAGTTCAGGGAAACTCCCCTGAGCTTCTTGGCGAGCTGATGATGGTTTGCAAAAAACTAAGTGTAAACATTGAGAAGTTTTACTACAAACTTCCACCTCATCGTTATTCAGATGAGGATGAACGGGCGATCATGGCACTGAAAAATGCCAAATCCCAAGCGGAAGTAATCGCTAAGAACCTGAACCATGAGATAGTCCGAGTACTCAACATTGACGACGAAACAACGTATGCTGATCCCTTATTCGATGCTTTTGACTTCGATAGCGAACAGGGGGAAACTATAAAAACGGTAATGGAGCTGTTAACCAGGCTCGATTCCCAATTTAAGGTGTACGACTCCAGCCCAGGGAGAACTAAAGGATATAACCTCTGGGTCACCTATGAGTTAAGGCCAAATTAGCACGACCTGCCGTAGTTTTCCCTGGCAAAGCGTCAGCTTTGTGGCGAGGTTTTCGTTCGGGCCAGTGTTGTGATTATTGTACTGCTTGTAGGGGGCTATACTTTATCAAAAGTTACGTCCACATCCGGATGCCCAGAGATATAAATACTGGGGTCATTGCCAAAGATGTCATCGTAGGACAACGCATAGGCCAGCCCCCCGATAGCGGCTTCGTGTAGTATTTTGGCGTAGAAGAAGACCGGGGCTGCACTGGTATACCAGTTGTTGCTATCCGTCCAGTCAGTAGCCTGGTCCATGTGCATGCACCCACGACAAATGGAGAGTAGAATTGACATGGCTACATCATCGGTCGCCCAGGGGGGAGTCGCATTTCCTTGCGCATTAGCGGAAATAAGAAACCCCCAGTCTACCGGGGTATTATCAAGCTGTTGGAACTCCGTGAACCCAGACTTGAAGTCTGGTTGGATCACGCCGTTCACCGCCGGATTAGCAGGAATGGGTAAGGTGGGGCAGGGACTGTACGGAATTGTGCGAGCGCTGTCAGTAAAAATACTAATGGTCGCTCCGGTGGCATCTACCTCGCAAAAATATTTTGACCCCGGGGTAACCGGATTCCAACGCTTGCCGAAACATTCGAATTGACGATTGGGTACGTAGCACTTATTAACTATGTAATCATGCCAAAAGTGCGACTGTTGCTGCACTGCTTCTACAGTGTTCGATTTTTTGCTGCACCAATCGAGAGCACTAGCTGCCTTAGGTGCCAGAATTCTTACGAGATGGTTGTGTGCGTCCTTTAAGATAAGCCGTTTAAAGTATTCGGGGTTACCCGTCACTCCCGTACCACTGGGTATGGCCTGGAACTTGCCTTCTATTGTTGCCCGGGTTTCCTTGAAGCCAATGGTCCTTGAATTTCCGGTATTCGTGTCGATCGCTTTTATCTGATAGGCCAGGCCAAAGAAATCAACGTTAGTAAGGTTGACGTTGGGATTTGGAGGTTTCGTCGAGCCTATGGCGGTAGCATTGTCAAATTCGATCTTATCATAGATGACCATGTTGTTTTTGCCATTCACCGGGCCAGAGGCCGCGAATTGGGGAATTGCCGTCAGGCTTTTACCAAAACTAATGTACAAGCGGGCGCTCCCTATATAGGGCACATTGACCAAGTATTTTCCGTTTCCGTCTTTCTGGAATTGATCGAGTGTGGAAACCATTGGCGCTGTAGCCTTGCTCATGTTTGTCGGTGCAGCGACCAGGGTGCCAGAAGCGAAGTCAAGGTAACTAAAAGGACCGTTGGCTATGGGCAGGTGGCCTTTCATCCTAACGGCAGTACCTAGTACCATAACGTGAGTCTCATCGGGGTCATAACCGGTAGCGCTGATGTCGAGGTGGAAAATGATTTCTTTCATAGCAGTGTGCTTTTCTTGGAAAGAAAACTAGGGGGTATTCACTCTCCAAGCAAGCAACACTACCCATAACAGGTATAAATACGTGCGCTGTTTGTGGTTTACCAGCCACTCATGACATTGAACTGGTTTAGGGTTTTCGTTCGCGACCTTATCCGCGCCCTGATGATTACTGGCGTCATTGTGAAAATCCTCATTTCGCTCCGCGGCTACTGCGTGGTAGCTACGGCTAAACTCCGGTTTTCACGCCTAGCCAGTAACCATCAGGACTGCGGAGCGGTCAGCTCAGAAAACCCTAAACCAGTTCATTGTCTAAATCCCCTTCAGCCGCGTCCAAAGATCCGAAAACAACCCGCCCATATCCACCCCGTCGTCGGGGCCAGCATTCCGCTGCCAGGCACGGACCGGATGCACCGTAGTGTCTACCTGCCAGGCGAAGATGTAGCTGGCAGGGTCGTTGGGGTCGTCAGCGATGAGGCCGTAGCGCAGGTCTGCGACCTGCAAGTAGGCGGCGGTATCCGTCGGGATAACATTGTAGTAATCCTTGGTGAACCAACGGATGATCCGGATGTCCCGGTCATTGGCGTAAGGCGCGATCCAGGCATGGTTGCCTTCGATCTCCGTCCAGGGTTCGAAGCGCCGCTGCTCATCAAAGAGGCTGTACTGGCTGAAGTAGTAGAGGTCCTTCTTCGCGTCTTTGGCCGTGCCCGACCAAAGGACATTGTTGAGGATGGAAGGGCCGATGATGGTGGCCTCGGCCTCGATGCCATCGGCTGCGAGGGTGTCGTGCATCACGTCTTCAACGTTGAAGTAATTGACCACGGTAAGGGCCAGGTAAATAGATGAAATTACCAGGCCAGCAGTATTCAGTCTGCTCCTCCAAACATTCCCCTGCACCCGCGTCCGCGCCCAAATGAGTATGATGAGGAAGGGTAAAGTATAGATAGGATCCGCCACCGAAATGGTGTTCCATGCCACCCGTGTACTGGCAAATGGCTGCAAAAGCTGGGTGCCGTAGGCCGTGAAGCAGTCAAGGATCGGGTGGGTAACTATGGCCCCGAAAGCCAGCATCGTCCAGCCCCGCCAACTGGCGTTCTCTATTTTCGACGGGAACCCTCGAAGCCAGCGTAAGCCGCCAATCACCACAAAGAACAGCGCAAATGCGACCGTGATCGCCGCGGTGATGAGTGGTATATTGTACACCTCAATTGGCATCAGGTAGCTTCCGCCCGTCAGCACAACGTAGAACGCAAGCAACAGCACTACCCAGATACCCGCATTACGCATCGGCCCTTCCTTACCGCCATAAAACCGGTGAAGCGCCAGCCCCACCAGCGGTGCCACCAAAAACGCGAAGGGCAGGCTGTGGGTAAAGGCCCGGTGGTAAGCCAGCGCACTCATGGGGTCACTCACTGCATTGGCAAAGACGTCGAGATCGGGCAGCGTACCACAAAGCCCTCCCCAAAGCATGGCGCGGTTGCCGACTTTGCGGCCAAGAACGGCCTCGCCTACTGCGGCGCCTAAAACGATTTGGGTTAGGGAATCCATGGGGTGGTCTATTGGTACTTTGGTCTATTAGTGCTATTGGTCCGTTGGTGCGCCGCCTTGGTAACGCCTCAATGCCGTAATGGCTCACGGCTGCCATGAATTGTTGAAGAAATTGATCAATCTTTTGCTTTCTTCCAGATAGGACTGACTCAGGGCGAGGGGTTATGCCCCGAGAAGAAAGCGAAGCTTTCTCAAATTAGTAATAGATCAAAGTATACCTAAGTCAAAGTGGTTTGGGACTTTATCACTTGTTATCGTGGCCCCTGACTTCGTTAAAAATCCTCGCCGACACTAAGGCGTCGCCTACGTTTCGCTTCGCGGCTTCTTCGAGGTTTTGCCTTGTCAGGAACCACGATAACTGCGCGCTAATTGTCCCACCCCGAAGGAGCAGCGAAGCTAAACCACTCCGGCTTAGGTATAGCACTTATCTCCAACTAGCTACACCAGCCCCTCCCTGATCAAATCATGCACGTGCAAAATACCGAGATACTTTTCTTCCTTGCCCACCACCACCAGTTGGCTAATGTTGTTGGCCCTCAGCAACTCCATGGCCTTAATCGCCAGCGTGCTTTTATGAATTTTCTTGGGGTTGAGGGTCATTATTTCTCCCGCCGTCACCGTTTCCAGGTGAGGATTTCCGGTGAGCATGCGACGCAGATCACCATCGGTAATGATGCCGGCCAGCTTATTTGTTTCGGGTTCTAGGACGGCCGTTGCTCCCAGCCGCTTAGAGGTCATTTCCAACAGTATTTCCCGGAGGGGGGACGCCGTCGTTACCGCAGGCTTTTGGTTATTTGGGTACAGATCAGACACCCGCAGGTACAATTGCTTACCCAACGAGCCACCGGGATGAAACCGGGCGAAATCTCCCGGGGTAAATCCGCGTAAAGCCAGTAGTGCCGTAGCCAGGGCATCACCAAGTGCCATTTGGGCCGTTGTGCTGGCCGTAGGGGCAAGGTCATTGGGGTCTGCTTCTCTGCTAATCGGCGTCAGCAGCACATGATCGGCCTGGTGCGCCAGGCTGCAGTCCTTCCGGCTAACCATAGCAATGAGCGGATTACCTGCCTGCCGAACCAGCAAGGCAAGCATTTTCACTTCTGCCGTTTCCCCACTCTTGCTCAGGCATAAGACGATGTCTTCGGGCTGCACCATCCCGATGTCTCCATGGATTGCGTCGGCTGCATGTAAAAAAAGTGACGGGGTGCCGGTAGAATTTAGTGTAGCTACAATCTTTTTAGCGACTAGAGCTGTTTTCCCTATTCCCGTGACCACCACCCGGCCAGCCCCGGCATGGATGGTGGTGACACAGGCCACGAAGGAATCATCCAGGGTACTGACTAAATTTCGCAAGGTCTTTGCCTCGATTTCAAGGGTTTTGCGGGCTACTCCGAGAATGAGACTTGCGTTTTTCACGTAAAAGTGTATTTTTGGGCGCTCGTTGCGAATCCCCCCATTATCTAATGGGTGACTTTCCTAAGAATTCGTGGTCTAAAGCAATGAAATATCGACTTAAACCCCTAAATTAACAACTGATTGGTCCAGGCCAATTGTATTCGCCTATTCTTTGCCCATTTAGTATTTAACAACCTACATTATTAATGGTGAGCGCCGCAAAGGTATCACCCTGAGTTAAAAAACCTTCCGAAGCCGTTCCTCAATGCGAATAAATCTTGCAAAAGGATTATCTGCGGCCACTATAAAATAACATTCGGAGCAAAGTGAATCTAAACATGACCGCGAAACCAGTTGCCAGCCATCTTGAGGAAGCACTATTTCAGCAATTTGGCTTCAAGACCTTTAAGGGGAATCAAAAAGCCATTATTGAAGCCCTCTTTGAAGGGCGTGACACCTTCGTCATCATGCCAACCGGTGGTGGAAAAAGCCTCTGTTATCAGCTTCCAGGGCTGATGATGGATGGATGTGCTCTGGTCATTTCACCGCTGATAGCGCTGATGAAAAACCAGGTTGACTCTATTCGGTCTTACGGAGACAATGACGCCGTTGCCCATTTCCTGAACTCCTCTCTTTCCAAGACGCAGATGCGCCAGGTAAAGGACGACATCACGAGTGGAGAGACGAAACTACTTTTCGTTGCCCCCGAAACGCTGACGAAGGAAGAGAACATTGAGTTCTTCCGGGCATCCAATATTTCTTTTGTTGCCATCGACGAAGCCCACTGTATCTCTGAATGGGGACATGATTTCCGCCCTGAATACCGTCGTATCCGCGAAATGCTGGACGAGATCGGGCACCAGATCCCCATCATTGCCCTCACGGCTACCGCAACACCTAAGGTTCAATCCGACATCGTGAAGAACCTGCGGATGGGTGACAACCATGCTACTTTCGTCTCCAGTTTCAACCGGGAGAACCTTTATTACGAAGTAAGACCGAAGGGGAAGAAAGAGTATACCTTCAAACAGATCATCCAGGTCGTAAAAACAATGCCCGGCGAATCAGGTATTGTTTACGTCCAGAGCCGGAAATCGGCAGAGGAGATTGCTGAAACTTTGCGGGTCAACGGCGTTAAAGCCGCTCCATACCATGCGGGGCTTGACCCCAAGACGCGTTCTCGCACCCAGGATGAGTTCCTGATGGAAGACGTAGACGTTATTTGCGCCACCATTGCCTTCGGCATGGGCATAGATAAGCCGGACGTACGGTTTGTCATTCACTATGACATCCCGAAGTCGATTGAGAATTATTACCAGGAAACCGGCCGTGCCGGCCGGGATGGCATGGGCGGCAGCTGTGTTGCTTTTTATGCTTACAAGGACATCCTTAAGCTCGAAAAATTCCTTCGTGATAAGCCGTTGATGGAACGAGAGATGGGCGCTCAGTTGATGCAGGAAGTGATGGCCTATTCGGAAACGACGGCTTGCCGTCGCCGCTTCCTCCTCCATTACTTCGGGGAAGAGTACGACGAAAAGAATTGTGGCAAGCGCTGCGACAACTGCCGCCACCCCAAAGAGCGCTTTGAAGCTCAGGACAAAGTGGTGGAAGCCCTGAAGGCCGTTATTGAGCTTGACCAGAACTACCCCCTCAAGACGCTCATCGAATTCGTGCTTGGCAAAGAGACGAAGCAAATGAAGGACTACAAGTTCGTCAAGCGCAAAGGTTTTGGTGTAGGCAAAGGCCAGGAAGAGGTGATGTGGAGTTCTGTATTCCGCCAGGCACTACTCAATAACCTGGTAAGAAAAGACATCGAATCTTACGGTACCATCAAGATCACCGAGGCAGGAGAAGCCTTTTTAAAGAACCCCAGGAGTTTCGAGATACCGATTGACCACGACTTTGAAAAAGAGCTGGCCGCCGATATTCAGGAAGCTGCTGATGATGCCCGCGCAGTAGTGCTCGACAAGGCTTTGCTGCTGGCACTGAAAGACCTTCGGAAGAAGGAAGCTAAGCGACTGGACATACCACCTTTTGTTATCTTCCAGGATCCTTCCCTTCACGAGATGGCGACCCGCTACCCCATCACGTTGGAGGAGATGAAAAACGTTAATGGTGTCAGCATTGGTAAAGCCCGCCGCTACGCCACGCCTTTCCTCCTCCTTATTGAAAAGTACGTTGAAGAGAACAATATTGACCGGCCGAGTGATTTCGTCGTCAAACAGGTGGCGAATAAGTCGAAGAAAAAGATCAATATCATTCAGGCGGTGGATCGGAAAATTCCGTTAGAGGACATTGCTTCCGGCAACCAACTCTCCATGGACGAGTTGATGGAAGAGATGGTGTCCATCGTTCATTCCGGCACCAAACTCAACATTGATTACTACATCGAAGATGAAGTAGATGAGTACAGCCTGGAGGAGACCTATGACTACTTCATGGATCCCGAAAGAGAAACGGATGACCCCGACATTGCCTTCCAAACCTTGAAGGAAGAGGATGTTACCATTGAAGAGATCAAACTGGTACGCATCAAGTTCCTGAGTGAGATGGCGAACTAATTCGTTTAGTAACGCGAATCAAGAGCTAAATTACCAGATTGGACGCTTGCAGGTCAATTTGCAGCTTAGCTGCTTCGCATCAAAACAGTCAGATAGTCAGTTCGGAGGTTTCCGGGCTGACTATTTTTTTGGCGCGGCCGCAGGTGCAGGGGGAAGGATTAAGCAGCAAAGGGGCAGGGCCAACGCATACTTTTACGGCATATTGACGGAACCGGCCCAATGGCTTAGGAGTAGGCCTTAGTACTGAGAAAGGGAGAGAGTTGGGGCTTAAAAGGTAATTTTCAGACACAAGCCCAGTCAGCCAGACAAAATTTTGCCAGAAGGCCACAGCTCTAAGGCAAATCCACAACCTTTCTTCCTTTTGCTCCTTTTACCTTTTCACTGCACCTGCGGCCGCGCCCCGAAATTTCCTATTCCCGTCATAAGCACACATTCAATTGATCAATGGTGCCATCAAAACTGGAAATCCACTTTGAATTTACGACTTTTGCGTCCCAGTTAACCTTATGCCATGAGCCAGCCAACGTTTTTCTCTCTGCCAATCAGTTCCATACAACCGGAAACGGACCAGGCAATTACCGTTTCCTTCAAGCCAGCAGCAGCTGATGCGGAACTATTCAACTTCTTTGCCGGCCAATACCTGACCCTGAAATTCATCATCAACGGGAAGGAAGAAAGACGTGCCTACAGCATGTGCTCTGCGCCACACGACGATGAAATTGCCGTAACCATTAAACGGGTAAAGGGAGGTATCGTCAGCAACCACATTGCCGATAATCTCAGCGCCGGAGACCGAGTAGAAGTAATGCCTCCACAGGGAAGATTCCTAGTTAAGCCAGACCCCGCCAGCCGCCGGGATTACTATCTCTTTGGTGCCGGTAGTGGCATTACCCCACTGATGTCGATCCTCAGGACTTTGCTGGAGCACGAACCCAAATCTTCCGTTCACCTCCTCTACGGAAACCGGGATGAAGAGAACATCATCTTTTCCGAACAACTCAAGGTGTTGCAAAACCGGTATGAAGGCCAATTGGTCGTTGAGCATACGCTCTCTCGGCCAAAAAAATATAAGGTTGGTGGGTTAAAAGGGTTGTTCTCAGGTGGCAAACCTAAATGGACAGGCCCGATCGGTCGCATTGAAATTAAGACTGTACAAGATTTCCTCAGTGCTAATCCCGGCAATGTAGAAGAAAAGCACTACTACATCTGCGGCCCCGGTCAGATGATTGATAACGTAGAGCAAGCGCTCTTGGGCCTGGGCATCAAAAAAGATGTCATTAATAGTGAGCGCTTCGTTTCCGCCAACGACACCAAGAAGAAAGGGGAAGCTACCAGCCCGGTAGCCGGTGGAAAAGCGTTCGTTAAACTCAGCGGCAAAGAACTCGAAGTAGATCTGAAGCCAGGACAAACCATTCTGGACGGTCTTCTCGAAGCAGGTGCTGCTCCACCCTACAGTTGCTTAGCTGGGGCCTGCAGTACTTGTATGGCCAAGGTCGTCAAAGGTGGTGTTAAGATGGATGTCTGCTTTGCCATCGACGACGATGAGATCGCCGAAGGCTATATTCTGGCCTGTCAGGCGCATCCTACCACGCCTGAAGTACACGTTGAATTCGAATAGGATTTGCCCTCACGCCGCCCTTTATTTATAGCTTCTAAATGCGTTAGTTCATCCCTTCAAATAAGTTCTTATTATTTCGGTAACGGTCTCATAGGCAACTTGAATGGCATGAAAAGCGTATTTTAAGCAGAAGGAAAGTTGACTCTTTCTTGTTTTTGTCGTCCTAAGGTTACCTAAGCTAGTTCTTTCATGCTACGTCACGCTGCCTTTATATCGCTGGTTTTAATGTTCTGTTTCGGTTGTAAGGGGCTGGAGGCACAGCAACTTATCAGTTTGCAGGGAACCAACGCGCCTGCGGAAATTGACCCACTACTCCGGCCAGACGGTCAGGAACTTTTTTTTACGCGGCCAAATTTTGCAAGTAATAAAGGAACGGACAACGCTGCGGATATCTGGACGGTGCCGCGCTACGCTGATGGCAGTTGGGGGCGCCCGCTTAATCCTGGATCGCCCATCAACTCCTTCGCCCACGACCGTGCGTTGTCTTTCTCTCCCGATGGTAACCGACTCGCTGTATTACGAACCGGAGCAGTAAGCTACCTCGACCTTTTAGAAAAAAGTGGTCGGAATTGGAGGATTTTAGATAGTTGGCCCCTACCTGAAGACGTTTATCCACGGTATGATTTAACCTTTGACCCAAACAGCCTGCAGCTTATCTACAGTACCTATGATGGTGGTAACCTGGACCTTTACCGTCGGGAAGCACTGGCTAACGGTGCCTGGAGCGCGCCCAAAGAGATGCGGGAAGCTAATGGGCCAGGCAATGAAACTGCACCTGCTTTAGCTGCCGACGGCCGTACCCTGTATTTCCAACGGGATGGTGGCCGGTGGTTCCGTCAGGACTCCCCAGGTGCCCGTCCGGTTTCCGTAACGATACCTACCAATATTCGTCAATTCTCAGTCTCCTTAGCATCTGCCGAAATTATCGCTGCCTTACCCGCAACCTCCGGGAAGAAAGAACAACTTGCTTTGCTCTCCGCCAATGTGGAAGATATGCCTGCCCCAGTTTCTCTACAAAGAGGCTACCTGGCCAGTCCACCACCTCCCGGAGATCAAACAAGCAGGGTAACACTTGCTGACGGTAAACTATTAACGGTTTACCCCGATGCCCTTAACCGCTACGCAGTATTCCTGCGCAACGGAGAAACTTTAGCCATTGAAAGCAGTTTACCACCGCTCGCAAGTAATAATCGCCCACAAGGTAGTCTTGCGGCTACTTCGGGGGCTGATGCTGCTGGCACGGCAGACCGGAAACAGCTCCAGGCGGGCATTGCCCGCCGCCAGCGGGAATTGGATCTACTAGACGCTGAACGGCGTAAGTACGACCTCGTTGCCCCCAAAACCGATGACCCTGAGCTGGCAGCATTGCGTGATCAATACCAGCGCTCTACGATGTCACCTACAGATACTATTCCGCCATCCTCAACAAGGGCCAAGAGTGGATCAAGTAAAGATCGCTACGCCGAAGAATTGGCGGAATTAGAGCGTATGAAGGCAAAATTTCGTCGTCAGCAAAACGATAAGCTCGAACAACGCAGTGGTTCGTCTAATCATAAATGGACTGAGAAGGCCGCTGCACCAACCACCGCGTCGGGCAAAGCCCCTAGCATCGGTGAAAGTTACCGCCCCCTGCCGCAGGAAGCGCGCACGCCAGCGGAATGGGAACGCGCCTATAACGACAGCTTACGGATCGCCGCAGAAATACGCGCTGGCCTTAATCGGAACAATGCCCCCCGGGTTTATGAGCGTGCTGCCTGGGAGAATGAGGTCCGCCAGGGCCTTCCAAGAACCGAGCCACTATCACCCGAAGAATTGGCCCGACTTGACTCTGACTACCAGCAACAATTGAATGAATTGGAAGCGTTGCGGGCCGAACTACGTAGGCTGGATGCTGCGCCAGCGGCGCAACAGCCCGCTAACTACGGGCAACCAGCCAGCACTAAGCGCCCAGCGCGCCCTACCTGGGAGGCCAAAGGCACTACGCCAACAACCAACCAACCAGCGGAAGAAATATCGCCCTATGCACGCCCCGCTGTACCGGCAACGTACGAGTCTCGTACGCCAGCTTCAATGACTAGCCGTGAGACTACTCCTGCAATGACTAATGGCAACAACCTGCCTTCCGGGCGTGGTGCGCCCATGCCGGCAGGCATCAGCTTTATTCCCAATACTGCCTATCCCGATAGTCGTGGATATACCGGGCTCGATCAACTCGTTGGGCTGATTCAGCAATCTACTTCCGCTCTGGAAATCAGGGTGCATACGCCCGCCTCCCTTGACCCTCGTGCTGCTCAATTATTAAGCGAAGAGCGCGCAACAACCATTCGGAATTTCCTGGCGAATAAAGGCATTGCACCTAATAACTACCAGGTCGTCGGTTTCGGAAATAACATTACTGGAGAACAGGGGGAACGGGTCGAAGTCTTACGGTAGACGATCGCTTCGCGATCTTGAT
>JBGCFZ010000376.1:0-5255 GCA_045110355.1 Lewinella sp.
GGGACTTTATCGCTTGCTATTGCGGCCCCTGATTTCGTTAAAAAGCCTCGCCGAAGCTAAGGCTTCTCCTACGTTTTTTGCCTCATCAGAAACCACACTAGCTGCGCGCTAATTGTCCCAAACCACTCCGGCTTAGGTATATAAGAAAAGCGCGGAGCGATTTTTCGTCTATGACCTAAGCTTCCACCCGGTCCCAGTCTGTCTGGCCTACGTAGATTAATAGAGCACCTGCGATGATCATCAGTATCCGGACAACATAGGAAGCGTTCACGTTCCAACGATAAAGCCATTCCAGCAGGAAAAAATCTACGCCTACATAATTTAGGACTAAGGTGACAATGCCCGTAAACAGCAGCAGGAAACCTATGACGGTGAGGGTGGTAGCGTTCTTTAGCATATGATCAGGATAGTAGTTTGATACAAAACTACGGAGCAGGACGTGGTGTTGAGCTGATAGCCATTATTTTTACCCCGTTCTGACTACTTGATTTTTGTTGATGGCCCTTTACCCGATATTATTTAGCCCGTAACCAAGTTGATTTTGCTGACCACCACCAATTCCATCAAGATCATTGAGTGCCCGCGCGATGCGATGCAGGGACGTCATGATTTTATCCCCACTGAAACCAAAGCTGCTTACATTCAGAAATTATTAGCCTGTGGCTTTGATAGCCTGGATTTCGGTAGCTTCGTCTCCCCGAAGGCCATTCCTCAAATGAGGGATACGGCAGAAGTGCTCGGCAGGCTTGACCTGAGCGCCACGGCGACCAAACTGTTGGCCATTGTGGCGAATCGACGTGGTGCCGAGGCCGCCCTCTCGCATCCCGAGATTCAATATCTTGGATATCCCTTTAGCGTAAGCGAAACGTTCCAGCTACGGAATACGAATGCCACCCTGATGGAGAGTGTAGACCGAGTCAAACAAATTCAGGAGCTTACGGTGGCTGCGGGAAAAGAGATGGTGGTTTACCTCAGCATGGGCTTCGGAAATCCTTATGGTGACCCGTGGAACGTGGAAGTGGTGGAGCAGTGGGTCAGCCGACTCGCCGAACTTGACATCAAAATATTTCAATTGTCCGATACCATTGGCGTGAGCGCTCCGGCCAGCATCAGTTACCTCTTCAATAGCCTGATCCCGCGGTACCCCGACCTGGAAATCGGGGCACATCTACATACCACTCCGGACAGCTGGGAAGAGAAGATTGCCGCCGCTGCTGCCGCTGGCTGCACCAGGTACGACGGCGCCATTCGCGGGTTCGGAGGTTGCCCCATGGCCAAGGACGACCTGACGGGGAACATGCCTACAGAACGTCTGTTCGAGTACTTTGGCTTTGAAGATACGGGGGTAAGTAAGGACGCTTTCTCGTTGGCTATGGGAGCTTCGTTGACCGTCTTTTAGGTTGGGGAATAGTCAGAGAGTCGGGGAGTCAATGAGTCAGGGAGTCATTTGTGGATGCTCGTTTTGCTCGGCTGCTTCGTAGCAATTATTCTTACAGAGTCAGAGAGTCGGGGAGTCAATGAGTCAGGGAGTCATTTGTGGATGCTCGCTTCGCTCGGCTGCTTCGCAGCAATTATTCTCACAGAGGTTGACACGGAGGGAGGCACGGAGGAAGCACAGAGTTGCGGCAACCAATAGAGGATCAAATCGAGCGAAGCGAGCACAACCGTGCGGTAGCGCTATAAGCGAAGCGTCTAAAAGGCACAAAGTGCCGTCTACCAGGTCGCGAAGCGACCGTCTATCAGAAAAAAAGCGGAACGATTTTTCGTCTATAAGGTTCCACGAACCTCTTGTTCCCGCTCAATGGCCTCAAACAAGGCTTTGAAGTTGCCTTTGCCGAAACTGGTGGCACCTTTTCGCTGAATGATCTCGAAGAAAACTGTAGGCCGGGGCTGTACGGGTTTCGTGAAGATTTGTAGCAGGTAACCTTCGTCGTCGCGGTCAACGAGGATGCCGAGCTCGCGCAATGGACTGAGGTCTTCGTCGATGTGGCCCACACGATCAAGCAGGGTGTCGTAGTAGCTGTCGGGGACCCGGAGGAACTCCATCCCACGGGCCTTCAAGGCGCGGACGGTGGAGATGACGTCGTCGGTTGCTACGGCAATGTGCTGGATGCCAGGGCCGCAATGGAACTCAAGGTATTCTTCGATTTGGCTCTTTTTCAGGCCTGGTGCGGGTTCGTTGATGGGGAATTTGACACGGCCGTTTCCATTACTCATCACCTTGCTCATCAGGGCGGTGTATTTGGTGGAAATGTCTTTGTCGTCAAAACTGATGAGCTGCTTGAAATCCATCACATCTGCGTACCAGTTGACCCATTTATTCATCTCGCCAAGGGCAACATTGCTGACCATGTGGTCGATGAATTTAAGGCCTACGGGCTCGGGACGGTACTCCGGGCTCCAGGCATCGTAGCCTGGCATAAAGGCTCCGGTATAGTTCTTCCTTTCCACAAATTCATGGATGGTGTTGCCAAAACTCTGGATTTGGGCGCGGACGCAGGTGCCAAACTCGTCTTGTGAAGACCAGGGTTCGGATACAGACTCGGCTCCACGGCCAATGGCAGTATTGTAGGCGGTTGTCGCATCGTCAACCCAGAGGGCAACGCAACGTACGGTATCTCCGTGCAAATCATGCAAACGACCAATTTCAGTGCCTTTGGTTAGCGGGCTGGTCAGCACTAACCGAATCTTATCCTGGACGACAACATAGCTCTCCCGGTCTTTAAGTCCGGTGCTGAGCCCGGCATAAGCCAAGGGCTGAAAACCCATACACGATTGGTAGAAATGGGCGGCCTGGCGGGCGTTCCCTACATACAATTCCACATAGTCTGTGCCCAGCAGGGGGAAACTATCGGTGGTGGTAAAAGGTGCTTTTTCCGTAGCTGCAGCGGACATTGCTATTAATTTAGTTGTTTGTGCAATAATTGCTTTTGCAAAAGTAAGGCTTTCGCCCGACGCTTGCAATATAAAGGCATAAGAAGGTCGTCGGTTGACAAGCAACCCTACGCGTTAACTTTCCCAGCCTTCCTCCCTCCACAATGCACCTGCGGCCGCGCCCTCTGCTGCTGGTGTAAGTATTTAACCTACCTTACCGCGTAATAACAATGATCCCGATACCGTTACCAGCCTATCAACATAGCCACTAGACTACCTACGATTCCCGGCTACTGACTACCCACCACTAACTACCTACCTACCTCTAACTACCTACTACAAGCAAATAAATGCCCCACCATCAAAGCCTGGCCGACATCGCAGATGTCTTGCTGGATGATCAAACCCGGGGCGACCTCCTCTCCGAAACACTCGACCAATACCGAGACATTCTGCTCACTGCCTCCGGCATCGATCTTGGAGGAGAGAATGAAATGGATTGTCTGCATACAGGCGCTGGTGTTGCCATCGGTACTACCTGGGCGGCACTCTGCATTGATGATCTTCTGCGAACGAAGCGCTTCGTCAGCGGCCTCTACCGCGCCGTATTGTCCATGCAGGAGCGCCGTCCCGGCCCCACTCATATTCTATACGCCGGCACTGGCCCCTGGGCTACGCTGTTCTTGCCGCTTACTTCCCGCTTTAGTGCTCAGGAACTGCGGGTGACCTGTATTGAAATTAACGAGGGCAGCTTTGCCAGCGTCCAGCGAACGTTCAACCACCTTGGCTTGAATGAGTATGTGGAAGCCTTCATTCAAACGGATGCTGCTACCCACGTTATTTCGGGAGACATCCCTGTCGATATTATGCTGACCGAGACCATGCAGTATTGCCTGATCGACGAAATGCAAGTGCCCATTGCCCTTAACCTGATGCGACAACTAAAGGAGGACGTCATCATGGTTCCCGAACGTATTACCGTGAGCCTGGGTGTTCTGGAAGATGAGACCAATCGTTTTGTCAAGAGTGATCTTGGTTCTGTTTTTACCTTTGATAAGGCTGCTCTCAATGCCTATTTGCCAGTCACCGGTAATCTTGACTTCCCTACTTTCCGGCTTCCCGTTCCCCTGCCGGGCAGCCCTCCCGATGGCCCACTTGCCCTCCTGACCACCATCGAAGTTTTTGGCGGCCAGAACCTAACCCACTACGAAAGTGGTCTCACCAATCCGCAAATCATTGGCCAGTATCCCAGCGAGAATAATCCCCTCGCTGCCATTGATTTTACTTACCACCTGGAGCCTACGCCATTGTTGGGGATGGCGTTTATCAATGATTAAACTTCACTCGTGATATTCTTATACACACCATTAAACAGCGCCAAAAGGAGTTTAGGAAATTTTGCTGATATTACTCCATGCTTATTCGATCCTCCTTCTTTCTGCTGCTGCTTACTTTTTTAGGATGTTCCAATTCGGAAAAGGAAAGTACGCCTGACCCTCCTAACATCGTGATTGTCTTCACGGATGACCAGGGATACGGCGACTTGGGAAGTTACGGTGGCGATCACGTCTTGACCCCCTCTCTTGATCAATTGGCGGCTGAAGGCACCAGGTTTACCCACTTTCGTGTAGCGCAAGCGGTTTGTTCGGCCAGCCGGGCGGCCTTGCTAACGGGGTGCTACCCTAACCGAATCGGAATTCGAGCGGCACTGGGCCCGGGAGCGGCTCGTGGCATACGGGCGGAAGAGGTGACCCTCGCCGAAATGCTGGGGGCACACGGTTACCACACTGCCATGGTTGGTAAATGGCACCTGGGAGATAAGGGGAAGTTTTTGCCTACCCAACATGGCTTCGACTCCTACTACGGCGTCCCCTACAGCCACGATATGTGGAGCAGCCACCCCCAAGTGCATATGCGCCAGTATTTTCCGGATAAGGTGCCGCTGTTTCGTGATACGGTGCTCCTTGATAGTCTGCTTGATTTTACCACACTTACTCGTGATTATAATGAGGAAGCGCTGAAAATTATCCGTCAGCATCCGACAAACGAAGGACCACTTTTCCTGTACCTGGCCCACTCACTACCCCATGTCCCACTGTATGAAGATCCCAGCTACGGACCAACAACCGGAAAAGGCCCTTACGCCGATGTAATTGGGGAGATAGATTACGGTATGGGAGAGATACGTAAGGCACTTGCCGAAAAAGGCATGGCCGAAAATACCCTGATTATTTTCACTTCAGACAATGGCCCCTGGCTTAGCTATGGCGGACATGCCGGCCGTAGCGGCGGATTGCGGGAAGGAAAAGCGACAAGCTTTGAAGGTGGCGTAAGGGTGCCATTGATCACCTACCTGCCCGGAAGCACGGCTGTGGGGAAAG
>JBGCFZ010000377.1:0-13481 GCA_045110355.1 Lewinella sp.
TATATCCAAGCGTATACGTTTAGTGAATTGATGCCGGAGCGGAGAAAGGCCTTTTTAAACATAGCCTATGAACTTGGAGAATCCAGAGAGATCATGGGGGTGCACTACCCTAGCGACGAAGAGGTCGCGCGCCAACTAGCGCATCGTATGCTGATGTTAATGTGGCATACGGGTAAGTTTCAGAAAGACTTTGCCCTGGCTCAGGAGGAATGGAAATAACATAATAATGAGCGATTCGACGGTGAACTGCATCCCAACGGCCATCCTTTCCCTGCTCTTTTGAACCAAATTTTTGCATCCTGCGGCCCCGCCCTAATGCTGTAGAACAAATAAGCCCCCCCAAGCCTTTCCTAAGCAACTAAAAGCTTGCTTACCATGCCCCATTTTGCCGAAGTCGTCACCGACGTAAACAACACCGCCACCCATGAAACGATCATCCTTGGAGGTGGATGTTTCTGGTGCACCGAAGCCGTCTACGTTGAGCTGAAGGGCGTAAAACGCGTAGTCAGCGGTTACTCCGGCGGACCGGAGGCCACCGCGAACTATGAGGCCGTTTGTACAAAGACCAGCGGCCACGTAGAGGTAATCCTGGTAGACTTCGACCCTGCCATTATTTCCACCCGGCAAATCCTCGAAGTCTTCTTTGCCACCCACGACCCCACCACGCCCGACCGCCAGGGGAACGACAAAGGACCACAATACGCCAGTGCCGTTTTTTACACAACGCCAGAGCAAAAGGCCATTGCCGAAGACATCATGGCTAATATTGTGCCTGAACTGTACAACGCTCCCGCGGTAACACACTTGTACCCCCACGAAATCTTCTATGCCGCCGAAGATTACCACCAAGACTATTACAACAAAGTAGGCAGCCGAAACAGCTATTGTTCTTTCGTCATCACGCCCAAAGTGGGTAAATTCAGGAAACAGTTTTCTGCCCTACGCAAATAATAGGTTGGCCGAATAGCCTAATAATTACGATGTTTGTGGGCAACCTGCAACTTGTAACTTGTAACCAGCCATGATCGTAAACCTCACCTCCGATACCGCCACCCAACCAACACCAGACATGCTAAAAGCCATGTTTGCAGCTGAGGTCGGAGACGATGTTTTTCGCCAGGACCCAACGGTCAATCAACTGGAAGCCACTGCGGCGGAGTTGTTCGGGATGGAAGCCGCCTTGTATTGTCCTTCAGGCACGATGACCAATCAGCTGGCCATCAAATGCCACACCCAGGCACTCGATGAAGTACTCTGTGAAGAAAAAAGTCACGTTTACCAATACGAAGGTGGTGTGTACGCCATGCTGTCCAGCATCAGTATGAACCTGATCAAAGGGGAGCGCGGAAAGTTATTGCCCGGCCAGGTGAGTGCCGCCGTCAAACCACGGTACGACTGGCTACCAATTAGTCGCTTGCTCGTCATCGAAAACACCTGTAATAAGGGTGGTGGTTCCATTTACACCATCGAAGAAGCAACGGTAATTGTGGAGGAAGCCAGAGCTGCGGGGCTGGCCTGTCACCTCGATGGAGCCCGGCTGTTCAATGCGCTGGTGGAAACGGGGGAATCGCCCAAAGCCTGGGGCAGCCTTTTTGATACCGTCAGCATCTGCCTCAGCAAAGGGCTGGGTGCGCCCGTAGGCAGTTTACTCCTGGGACCTAAAGCACTCATTGACCGCGCCAGAAGGTTTCGAAAAGTGATCGGCGGAGGAATGCGGCAGGCGGGATACCTGGCAGCCGCTGGGCTATACGCCCTCGAACATCACGTAGCCAGGCTGGCCGAGGACAACGCCCGGGCCCGCCGCTTCGCAGCGGCGCTAGCCCCCCTACCCTTCGTGGCGTCGGTGGAACAAACCCAAACAAACATTTGCATCTTTCACCTGGCCGGGGACCTGATGGCTGCTGACTTTTTAGACACCCTCTCCGAAAAAGGCATTGAGGCCGTCCCCTTCGGGCCACAGATGGTACGGTTCACTACCCACCTTGGCGTTACGGACGACATGGTGGATTATGTGGTGGAGCAGTTGAAAATTATGGCTGGCGAACCTACCGCAAGTAGCTAAACAATAAGTTTAGTTTACTCTCATGGCGGCCAAAATCGAAAGTAGTGGCAGGTGAGGCACTGTCGATGACCACATGCACCCAGGTACGGCCTTTGCGTTCTGGCTTTAACCAAACTTCGACGGTTTCTCCGAACTTACTGGAAGACGTCCCTGGTATACTTGCCGTCATTCTACCACCAGCCCGGTCGGCTTTCTCCATCGTCATTCCTGCTTTTTTGATGCCCTGCAGCAACTGGTGATAGGCTGCCCCGTACCCCTTAACCAATTCTATACTTCGTTCCTTTTTACTTGGAGAGCCTTTATACTCCACCTCTCCCGTAAAACCCATTGCCACCTCCGGCGTGGGGGGAGTTTCTTTCGGATCAGGAGCAAGGTTCAACTTAAACGTCTTTTTAGGACCATCCTCCGACACTTTGGTCTCCGCCATCGGTTTAAGTTCCTGAACTACATCACGAAGGCCGCCCGAAATCCGACTACGCACCCGGCCGATGTCTTCATTGGACAGTGTCCCCATGTCAATCCTTTCTTCAAGCTCCCGCAAGCGTTTGGCCAAATCATTGATCCTCTTCAGATCCGGGTGTTGCTCGGGCACCGCAGCCTTCAATTGCTCGATGGTTTCGTTCAATTGTTCTTCCGCGATGAGCTTCAACAATACTTGCTTTTCGGGCTTAGTCATGGTCTAAGTTAAGTTTTAGAGTTTGTTGGGGAATCTGGTTCCTGACTAAAAGTGTGCAATTTTGTGCCAGATCAAGGCTAGAAAATGGACTCATAACGGGTTATTAGTTCACTTTTCTGGACGCAGAGCTGGTGCAAAATTGCCGCTTGCAGGTCGGAAGTAGATTCCCTCAACAAGCTCTTAGGACGCAGGAAGTCCTAATTCATCGGCCAGTGCTTTTGCTTTCTGGGCTAAAATGAAGTCTGCATCGGCCTCCGCCCAGGTTGCAATTGGGCCAGTAATGGCCTTAAGGGCTGCTTCCTTATCCCCAAGTTGGTGGTGCGCCAGGGCGAGTTCCAATAGCAGTTTAGGATCGTTTACTCTGGCCACTAAAGCTTTATTAAGTACTTTGATGGCTTTCTCGGGATGACCAGCCAAACGGCGTATTTGTGCTTCTACATTAGCTGGCAACACTTCTTTCCCTGCCGCTTGCTGTTGGTCAAGGAATGCTTCAGCAGCGGTATAATCCTCTAAGATGATGAGGCTTGCCATAGTTGAAAGTCCCTGGGCAGATACGCCTAAATTTTCAAGAACCTCTTCGCAGCCATCCAGTTCTTTTTGACCATTAGGGTACTTGAGCCCGGTAATAATGGCCTGAATGGGACGGTAACAGGCCAGCATCTCTGCCCTGCCAGGGTCAAAGGCTGCTACTTCACTCAGCAGCGTATCTACTAACCCAAAACGGCCACGTTGCATGGCGTAGTCAGACTTTGTACTGTAGTTCTGAAAGATGATGACGTTACGAGGGCTTTGCTGGCCAATATACTTTTCATAAGCCAGCAGTTCTTTCATCGCACGATTGAATTGACCTCTCCCTGAAAACGACTGAATCAGATAATTCCAGGCAGTAGTACTGTCTGAACGATTAATGGAACTAGAGAGGGCTTTCCTGGTTAAGACCTCGGCATCGGCATAATTCCCAGCTCTCAGTTCAGAGAATATAAGCTGGCTGGTTATATCCGAATTGAGCGGATCAAGGGTTTGCATTTCCCTCAACGTCTCTCGCGCCTTGTCCATTTGACCGGTGGTTTGGTAAAAACTGGCGTACCTCCGCCGGATGGCATCTGGGTCGGGAAACTCTTGTTCGAGGTCCTTAATTACCCCTTCGGCTTTGTCGTAGTCCTCCGCCCTGATGTAGAGTTCATAAAGCGATCTAAGCGCTCTTTCCCGATCCGATAATTCTGCCGCTAGCTCCATGAGGACGATGGCGGAATCAACACTGTAAGAACTGGCGTAATGGGACTCCAGGGCTTGATACGGGGCGAATTCATAAGGATACAGCTGTCGAAAAGATTCCATCAAACGGTAATACCCATCAACAGACCCTTCAATGGCCATAAGCGTGGCCTTATAACTGAATTGCTCCCGTTCCGGCAAAACCTCCGCCAAGCGGTTAGCTCGGATCATCAGTACCTTAGCACTATCCAATTTACCAGAACCGTATAATTTGTCTCCTACCATGTAAGCACAAGAAGCGCAGCTCGGATCGAGCTCCATTGCCTTCCTGAAATGACGCAGACAGGCGGGCAGATCACCAGGATTAAGATTAAATGCAATGACGCCCTGCGTAAATGCTTCTAACGCATCCTCCCGATCCGTTATTAGCGCAGACGACGGTAACTCCGTAGCCATTTGATCCACCACCACCGGCGCGGGGAGGTAGTCATTGATCTGATCCCGCAAGCGGTCAACTACGGTAAAGATATCGGGGCCAACAGCTTGAAGCGTTTGCATTAGTTTCCCGTCTCTGGTTCGATATAGGCCACCATTAACCTCGTGGCTGTCTTCCGTCACCGCGTATTTTGCACTTACAAAATAATCTGTCCGGACTCGCTGGGCGATTTTACGTTGCAGACCAATATTAATATCAGAAAACTCTTCCACATTAAACCGTGCGTACAAATGACTCAACGATTGAGCATCAAGGGTAAGGAGTTCTGGCCGTTGCCGAAGATCATCATTCAGCAAGATGGAATAAGCTGTTCCCCACCAATCTTTTGTTTCGTCGTCTGATTCATTCGCTAACTGGAAAACAGCAATGCGTTGAACCGAGGCAGCAGAAGGGATGACGCGGCTCACGGTTTTTCCTTCCGTGTCCGTGGTAACAACCGTTTGGGTGGTTGCCGTTGAGGTGGCACTTCCCGGAATCAGGAAAACCAGCAGCAAGGCCAACCCAAGGTTGCCAAATACGGCCCATTTCTTCCAGTTAAATTTCTTTCCGGCGCTAACCGGGAGTCCTTTATAATACAGGAGCAGAGCAACTGCCGGGATCAACAACAGCCAAAGGAGCAAGTAACTGTCGACCCAAAAACTGCTGAGCGAAAACCTGCGGGAGATAAACTCTGCAAATTGCAGTACACCGAAGCCAACTGCGAGATAGGTGCCGAGGAGCTGGGGAACCTTACGCTCCCATAGTTTCTCAAAAAAAGTAGGTGAAGTCATGTAGGGAAATTCAGGCAATTGGATGTTTTAAAATTGGCTTATTCACGTAAAATCAGGTCAGGGATACCTTATTAACTACGGACAGGACGCAGGGTTCAGGTAATTTGGAGCTTTAGGGCGCGGCCGCAGGTGCAATGTTCCCCATCCTCGGCTACCGCCTCGGCCCCCAAAGGGGGCAGGATAAAGGAGCAAGGAACCATTGTCCTCATCAATAACAATTAACCTGATCGCCAAAATACAAAGGTTTACACAGTAGTGGGCACTAATCTGTTCTGTGCAATAATAAGGCCCCTGTAAACGAAACAACGGCCCGCTCACCCGAAGGTGGCGGACCGTTGCCGATAAGAGGAATGACTTTGTTCAGGGATTATAATATGTCAACTAAAATTATCGCTTAGTCACGGTTACGACGAGATTTGCTGGAGACACGCTCAGCCCGTGGCTGAGACTTGGCGCCGTAAACTTCGTCGTATGTACCGTTGGCAGTAGTAACTTTTCCACGACCACGGCTACGAACACCATTATCAGCCTTTACCTTGGTTGTGCGGCGAGTACTGGAAACAGTGGTACCGGTGCTGCGCGCAGGACGGCTACTGGTACCAGTAGTAGTGGTACGACGACGTGTGGTCGTAGTCGTCCGCTGACGGGTGCTCCCCTGGTTGTTGTTCCGGGCGTTACCACCGGGAGGACAGTAGTTGGGGTTGTTATTGTTGTTATTGTTAGTACGACGGGTCGTCGTCGTAGTAGTAGTCCGGCGGGTCCGGGGCGCGGTGGAACCGCGGTTGGTGGAAGTCCGACGCGAATTAGTTGCGGCAGTAGTTGTCGTACGGGTAGCGGTACCACGGGTGGTGGAAGTACGCCTTGGCGCAGTTGCAGTGGTGGTACGGCGGGTAGCTGTCGTACGGGTAGCAGTGCCACGGGTAGTGGTCGCACGGGTCGGCGTAGTGGTTGCCGTAGTTTCAGAGCCGCGAGGATTGTTAGGACGCTGTGCTTGAGCGGGCATTACTGCCAGGGCAAGAACGAAGGCTAACAGGGTGGAGAGTAAGATGGACTTTTTCATTGCGGATGCTTTGATTATGCCTGCAAGAAAGGGGCAGAACTACCCTCCCCCCAACTTTTGGAAGGTCTTTAACGAGGGTTTGACTATTTCGATTTGAAGTGTTAAGATGGCGCTACGCGACTGTTGCAGGGTTCGCTGTGCTCAGGTTGCAGGTTGCACAGCCCTTCCTCCTTTGCTCCTTTAATCCCTTCCTTTGCACCTGCGCGCCGTCGCCCAAAAGAATCGCCCTCCTGATCCGTTGACCAGGAGGGCGTTCTTTATGCTGAATTTGGTAAACTTATCGCACCACCAACATCTTCCGTGTCGCGGCGTTTCGGCCGGCGATCAGCCGATAGCTGTAACTCCCCGCAGGAAAATCCGATACGGACAGTGTGAACTGATAGGCGCCGGTAGTCAGTTGATCCTGTACCAGCCTCCTTACGGGACGCCCCAGCTGATCGTAGATCACCAGCTCGACGTTTTCAGCCGAGGGGATCCGAAAGGGGATGGTCGTTTCGGTTCCAGTCGGATTCGGGAAGTTTTGGCCAAGGTCAAAGCCTTCCCGGCCCAGCACCGCCACTTCTTCCAAGGAAGTCAGGATACTCACCTCGTACCAGAAGCCGATGCCGGCTTCTTCGGAGGTGGTGACGGGAAAGCCGATGGTGTTCTGGCCGGCAGTGCCATGCAGAAAATAGGTACTATTGGCGGCCACCGTTGCACCGGCTCCGACAACCTGTTTGATCATCACTTGCGCTGCAAGTTGGTTCAGACTAAACAGGACTGTCAGTAGGAGCGACAGCAATACCGCTTTTTGGATCATTCTTGGATAATTCATAATCAATTAGTTTTAGGTTATGAATTATTGATCAGTGCTCATCTTCAATTCTCCGGAATTGATGCGGTCGGCCTGGGTGCCTCCATAGCCTTCCGGGTAGTAGAATTTGCCTTTCTCATGACCGGTCTTCTCTACCTCAACTTCGTAAGGATGATCCTGTGCCCAGGCATCAGCCCGGCTGGCGGTTACCTGCCAGCTGACCTTCATGCCCGGCTTACCTCCTTCGATCCGGAAACGGTTGTCTTTGATCTCTTCACCGATGTACACCTGAGCGAATCCGCCCACACAGGTCAATTGGTAATGAAAATCATTATTCAATGCTTCAAAGTAATCGGGCAGCTCCACCCATCCAGCTCCATTGGCGTCCATCTTAACGGTGCCGTTGTAATAGGTGACGTAGCCGGGGCTTTCCACGGCGTTGTGGTACAAAGTCATGTTAGCAGGATCCAGCGGGTGATCGAGGGCAAAGTTTTTGGCACCGTTGGTTACGGTGAAGTTGCCGCTAACTCTAATATTTCCGGCTTTGGAAATCGTGAAGACGTCATTGTTTCCAGGTGCTCGTGTGGCAAATAAGAAATCGGAGGAGGTTTCATCATCCCCAATGACCGACAAGCGAGCGTTCGGGATCCAACCGGGGCCGATGCCTACCGCTCCACTTTCTCTCATGATCATATCGGGGCGATCGTCGTCGGTGGCGTAAAAACGCAGGTCATTAAAGCCAACGACTTTGTCCAGGCCGAAGATATCCCCATCGTCGGGAAGCGTGATCGCTCCGGGTTCTACCAATAAGGATCGACTTCCTTGAGTTTGTACAACAAAGTTGCCACTATCGTTGGTACCGATATCGTAGTATTTTCCGTTAGGGGCTTGTTCTGAAGTGAAGCGAACTAAGGCGCCCACTGTATTATAAGCATTGAACGTACCAACCAGTGAGGTGGCCGTTCCGCCAAAATCAGGGTGCACCCGAAATTCACTATTGGCACCACTCACGTGCAGGCGGGAGGTTGGTCGTTCTCCATTTGTACGGATGCCCAGGCTGGTAGGAATTACCACAGAGTTGCCCGTTAGGGTAATCTGATCCACGTCGTGAATGGTGGTTCCTTTGGCAAATTCGCCCCGGATGTAGTGGTTGCCGTCACCGAAGAAAATTTGGCTGTAATCACCCTCGGAGTTCCACTCTTCCGCACGTAGGAACATGCTGGCGATGGAGTCGCCCGGTGCCCTTACATCGAGGGTAACGAGTGGGCTTTGAATGTTGATGCCAACGCGTTTGTTGTTAGCAGCGTACACCATGTTTTCAGTATTGCCGTCGCGGGAATCGAGGGCATACTTTTTGGCCGCATTCATGCTGTAGGGAGCTGCCTCCATGGCGGTACGTGGGCTGAGTTCGTCGCCGGCTTCAACGGTGATGCCGAGGAAGTAAGGCTGGTCAAAAGCCAGGTCCAGGTTGGTAACGGAGCCAAGACTTACATTAAACAATCCACCGTCAAAGCTGACCATCTGGGTTTCCATCCAGAGTTCCGTGCCGCCGGTGATAGCATTGTAAAGACGGAAGGTCATCTCCCGGTCTCCCTGGAAAGGAGTACCATCATTTTCGGCAAGGACGCCCTGGTAACTCATTGTTTTGGGTGCCTGAGCGAAAAGGTTACTGGTGCAGCAAACGAGCATCAGGAAAAGTAGGAAGGAACAGCTACGGCTGTTCAGGGTAAAAAGGGAATTCATGTAAAAGTATTTGAATGTGGGTAAACAATAGCAGGTGCATAGGCACCAGCTCTTTCAAAGTGTTACCCAATAGTAGAATGAGGAATCGAAAGGTTACCCGGCCCAGCTTCAATTCAGGTATTTATACCTGGATGAAAAGCGTACAACCCCTCATTCCTACCAGCCCCGTTTACCTTCTCTTGTACCTCCGGGTTGGTGCCCAAACGAAGGCATTCCTCCTGGCACCTGACCAGGAGGAATGCAATGCAGTCTATCGCAACCAATAAAATAGGTTTACCGTCAGTTAGCGCTCTTAAATGTGCACTAGTTTCAAGGTCTTGAGTACGCTGCCACGTGGCGTAGCAATTCTTACGAAGTAAGTGCCAGAAGGCAACTGACTAAGATCAATCGTATGGTTGGTAACAGAAGCCGGAAGTTGCTGCCGTTGGGAGCTTATCAGTCGGCCGGAAATGTCTACCAGGTCGAAACATAGATCAAGGTTGCTTTCGGTCTCGATCTTTAAGGTGGCAAAGTCTTTGGCGGGGTTCGGGAACAACTCTACGCCTACGCCTGCTCCCAGGTCAATGACGGCAGAGATAACGTCCATGGATTGTTGAAAGCCCTGGGTGAGTTGGTTATTACCTTCGGCAAAGGTCAGTGTTGCTACTTCGCCAACGGTGGAAGAGGCCGACAGTGTTCCTGTACTAAAGACCTGACCTGCAGAGCCGATTACCTGCCGTTCGATCTGCTGGCCAAAGAGACTAGCCACACAGAACAGGCAGGCTGCGGTTGTAATGATTAATTTATACATGGTCATGGGGTTTATTTCTTGGAAGTTTGGATTTGCGTTGTCTCGGGAGTTGCCTTCCCTTCCAAAGCATCCAAACGTGCCAGGACACTTGCCCGCAGCTGATTGGTTTCAGTTTTCATCGCCTCGATGATGGCTTGCTGTTCCTTGATGGCTTCGAGCAGGATTGGGGTTAATTTACCGTAGTCGACTGACTTGTAGCCATCGTCTCCCGTCAGCACAATCTCAGGGAATAGGGCTTCCACTTCCTGGGCAATTACCCCGATCTGGCGTTCGTCGGTGAATTCCCGCTCCGGGAATTCTTCTTGCTTCCAATCGTAGTACAGGCCATTGAGTTGTTGCACCTTGGCCAGTGGGCTTTCAATGTTGGCGAAGTTCTTTTTGTAGCGCTCATCAGAACAGGCACCGATGGTGCCGGTGTAGCAGATGTTGCCTACTACTTCCAGTTTTTCGCGGGGTTGGATGGTGCCGATGCCTACCCGACCGTTACTTACGGCGATGGTCATGTCCTCTTCAATTTGATCGACAACGGTAACACTGAAGACGCAATCGGAAGACTCATTAAAGTTGCACCTTCCACCAGGATATGGATCAGTAGCAAACAGCCACCCAAAATTGACTATCTGAACGGTGTAAACCTGTCCGTTTTCGGTGGAAACAGGTTGAGTAATTGGAATATTGACATTGGAACTGAACTGTGGACTTGGAGGAGAAACCTGACTGTGAAGTAGCCGTCCGGACGTACCCGTTCCAGCATAAATATTCAATCGTCCCAGCTGCCCGACTACGAAGCCGCCCGTAGAAAAAGCATTAACTTCAGTAATGAACCCCGTTTGGGTGGCAGTGAATGATTGCCAGCCACTGGGTATTCCGTTTCCTGAATTACCAGTAGCTTGAGCGGTAATCGCCGCCGTTCCGGTCCCAACTTGAGAGACCACTTCAAATTTACCTGAAGGATTGGCAGTGCCAATACCAACAGACCTATTCTCGGCGGGGCTGATGGCGTAGCTACGACTATCCCACAACTCGACATTTTCCGGTAAGGTAACCGCTCCACCGTCGGAGAGGCTGATGGTTCGGTCATTGATCGAAAGCGTTTGGATCTCGTTCGTAGGGCTACGATCATTGTCGTCATTTGCGGTGCCAGCGGCGGTGGCGAAGTCAGCCATGGTAGCATTAGTAGCATTTTCAGCAGTTGCGGCGAAGGCAGCTTCATCAGCAGTGGCAGCGCTCAAAGCGCGTTTCGCATAAAGACTAAAGGGGACACTGGAAAACTCCTGCGTACCTGCACTGACGTCATTAAGCAGCACTTCCAGGAAGTAAGGTCCGGCGCTCCAGTCAATGGCAGCAAAGTTACCCGTTGCTGCCGTACCAGCACCAATTTTCACATTGACCAAGCCAAATTCATTGGAGGTTGGATCGTGCATTTCGCTGTAAACGATGGTGCCATCGGCCGCTCCCTGGCGGATGTTGAAATCAACGGAGGTGACCTGGTTGGCGCGAATGGCACCGTCCGCATCGCGGACTACAGCCTGGTAGTTGAGGGACTCGGGGGATTGTGCCATCAGTGCTAACGAGCAGCAAAGGCAACATAATAGGGTAAAAAATATGGATTTCATAGTAGCGTTGTATCGGTAAAAAGATAAACAGCAGTCAACTGACGCTGCAGTTGGTGTTTCAAAGCGACGAAAACTAATACACATTAGTAGATTATGACCTAAGAGGTTACCTTGACAATTAAAATTCAAGTAAAAACACCTATTCACCGTAAGTAGAATCACCTCCCAATTCCATTAAATTATTAATACCAAACTAGCTTTTCTGCCCACTGTGTACCTTCACCTACAGAACGACAACAGATGCCAGCAACCTCCACAATTCCCACCGAAGACAAACTTTTTCGCTTCGCCAAATCACTGTTAGGCACCATAGTCTGGACCAGCGCCCTGATCTTCGGCCTCTACATCCTGGTTTTCTATGCCTTTGCTTACGTTTCAGGGGATACGGCACAGTGGAATAAGGTTTTACCGGGCTTGTATGATGCAGAGAATACAGGCTCCACGGCGGGCATTGCCGTTCACTTTCTGGCTGGTGGCATCATTTTGGTATTAGGATGTTTACAATTGTTGCCGTCTGTTCGGCAACGATATCCCCAAATTCATCGATGGTCGGGGAGGGTATATGTGCTGGCCTGTTTGCTGGCCGCCGTCGGCGGACTGGTCTTTATTGCTTTGAAGGGCACCATTGGTGGCCTGGTGATGGACATTGGTTTCACGGGTTATGGCCTGCTGATGTTTCTAGCAGCCGTACAAACGGCAAGGTTTGCCCGAAAGAAAGATTTCAAGCGCCATCGGGCCTGGGCGCTACGCCTTTTTGCGCTAGCCATCGGCTCCTGGCTCTACCGTATGGACTATGGCTTCTACATCGGCTTCGGCGGCCGGGAGGGGCACACGGAAGATTTCCAGGGCTGGTTTGATTATTTTATGGACTTTTGGTTCTACCTGCCGAATCTGGTGGTGGTGGAAATCATCCTGGCCGAATACGCTTTCTTTAAGCGCCCCGGGGTGAAGATTGCCGGAGGATTGACCTTAATATTAGCTAGTGCCTTTTTGCTCTTTGCCAGCTTCTTTTTTGTTAAGGATTATTGGTGGCCGGGGATAACTGGTGGGTTATGATCCTACGGGGAATTGCCACCAGTAATAGGTGACAGCAAGGGCTGCAGCTATGGCTAATGGGCCGGTAATAAGCGCCAACCATCCCATAATCACCATACCGTTACTTCCTTTACCAAAGGAAATCCCCCAACGGGCAGGAGGATTCCCGTTCACATCCTGTCCTCCAAGATATTTCCCCATCAGTTCGATGACACCTGCCAGGACAACCGGGAAAACACCAAACAAAAAGATTAAGAAATAAGCTAATGCCAGCTGGATTATGGTCATACTAAAGGCTATTTACCGAAACGGAGGCCCCGTCACCCAGCCTACGATCGATTGACGCGTCCCTTTCGTAATGGGCGTTACCCGATGAATGATGAAAGACGGAAAAATAACAACCGTTCCCTTCGTGCGGGGAGCGGAAATGATGTTCTGGTTGACCATAAATTGCAGATCTCCCCCTTCATATTCGTCTTGGTCAGAAAGTTGAATGCTGATGCTCAGTTTGCGCGCAGAGTTTACACCGGGCCCGAAGTCAAGGTGCCAATCGAAGAAATCGCCTTCTCCGTAGCGTGCCAATTGTAGCTTTTCGTGAAATCCCAGGAGGTCAAACCAATACCTTTCGTTATTCGCTGCCACAGCGATGCTGGCGAGCTTCTGATAGAGCCAGCCATTCTCTGGCTCATTATCAATGCCCATCACAGAACTTTTACGGAGTTCGTCTTTATGTAATTCTTCGCCAGACACCTCAGCCTTAAAGGTCTTATCGTCGTCCCAAAATTCAAGAATCTTATTGATTTCATGCGGCAGAAAGAGGCCTTGATAATAGGCAAATTCAACAAAATTGTTTTTCAGCGGTAGGCCGAAGGAGTAGTTAATAGCCAAAGTTCTTATAGGTTTTATTGGCTCGTAAGTTAATCAAATAAGCCAGACCAGATAAACGGTAAATCCGACACCAGCCAGCATTGCGGCCGGGCCAGTGAGGAGTACCAACCACCCCATCACCATCATTCCGTTCAAGATCTTGCCGAATTTAAATCCGAAGCGAATGCATGGATCCGTTCCTGCTTCGTTGATATTGCACCCAAGCCATTTGCCCACGGCTGCGGCAGTTCCCACCAAAAAGATTGGAAGCAGGCCAAAGAGTCCGATAAGCAGATAAGTAAGGATAATTTGTGTCGTCGTCATGAGGCGAAGATGACAAAGAAATTCGAAAACGGCC
>JBGCFZ010000378.1:0-12373 GCA_045110355.1 Lewinella sp.
CTAAAGCCTTTTATTGTACTTATTACTTTAGCCCAATTAACATGAAATACCGTCTGCTTTCAGGCTTAGCCCTGCTCCTGTTGTCCTGTTCTACTACCGAACCTGAAATTACGCAATTTCTTCCCACCGTCATCACCGGAGAATTTGTCGATTACCAACAATACCCGAATACCCGAAAAGTGGTTGCTGAAGGCCCTGTTTACTGGTCAGGGAACCTGGCTACTGACAGCATCGCTGACGACGGTTCCTTCCGCCTGGCCTTTGATTTATATGCCCCGGAAGAGATCACATTAAAACCATTCATCTACACCTACGTCAACGTGGAACCGGGCGATAGCCTTCACCTGGTGATCAAGATCGACGATGGGGCGGGGGTGGAATTCAGCGGTGACCGCGCGGCGTATAACAACGAATTGTATACCTTTCACAACGGTGGCTTCATCGAAGAATGGGGCGGGCAGAAAAGCGCCCTGAAGCGCCTCGGCCTGAATGATGCCCTGACCTACCTTGGCAGCTTTTACGAAATAGATACCACCAGACTCAATGAATTTATTGAAGCTAAGTCTCCCGCTCCCGAATTGGTGGCGTCCCTGTCAGCTTATTTGCTCAACCGGCATTTTGGTCTTCTTTTCGAGCACGGTATGGAAAGACAACGGGAAGACCTCCAGGCAGTAAAACCGGATACCGAAGGTTATTTCAGGGCGGTAGCGAGCCAGTTTCGTTCCCACCTTCCGACCCTGAAAAAGCACCCAAGGTTTAAGCAAACGATGTTTACTTACAATAGTTACTTTGCCTACCACAAGCTTCATGGCCCTTTCCACAAGTTAATCACCGATCCGGAAGATTACCCGACTTATCATGAGATTGTTGAATTAGAGGAAGATCCGGATTTACAGCAAGCGCTGCTTTTTAGCTTCGGAGAAACCTTGCTGGACATTGGGAAGCCGGACGCTTTTACGACGTTTTGGGACGGGATTTCGACCGAGCTGCGCAAGGGAGCGGAAATGAAAAAACTGTACCAACTTTATCTGCACAACGCTCCGGTATCCGAAGCCGCGCCTGCTTCTTGATCCATTTCCTTGCACCTGCGGCCCCGCCAGATCTTCTGCCGCCAAAAAATAAAGCCCCCGCCATGAAGCAATCATGACGGGGGCTTTTAGTACCGTTGAAGTAACAGCAGGGTAGGGGAACTTACATCTTGTAAGCAGTCACCGTCCGACTCTTCTCATTAACAAAGATGAGGTTGTCAACTACGTCGATTTCGTAACCGGGATTCTTGTCCGTTAAGGCGATTTCCTTCATAATTTTACCCGTGGCTTTGTCGATCATGTAGATGGCCTTTTTGGTGCCGTCCTCTGATTGGGCCGTCAGGAACTTAGCATCCTTCGTCTGAAGGCTGTTGAAGTACCGGGTGCTGGTTACGTTCATCAGTTCCGTATAATTCGCACCACTGCCAACGCCCATGCTGAACGTCTTACGTGTTTCGGAACGACCACCTGTCTGAGATTTTCCTGACTTGAAGGAACCATTCGAAATGTTCTTCATGGTTTCGATGTTAGACATGGTACCCTTAATATCTAGGTCTACGCCGGCAACCGCCAGGCCGAACTGTGCCATACTGGTGAAGTCGGCAGAGGCCATTGGCTTGTAGTAGGAGGTGTATACGATCTTACCCTTCCGGTCAATCAGGCTGGCGTGCTGGTCGGCAAAAACGAAGTAACCAGCCGGCAGAGACTCTGCTTCCAGAGGGGTACTACGCTTTACATTTTCCAGTAACAGATCTTCGCCGATCAACTCAATTTTTCCCTGCGCAAAACTGAAGCGGTAAGCATTCTTATTCTCGAACAGGAAGACCTGGTCGGCATCTTCGTCGTAGGCAACGGCTGGAATGGATTTGAACTTAACGTCCTTGTCCCACACATCTTTACCATCAGCGAAGGACAGGATGTTAGACCGCTCCGTACTGATGTACATTACTCCTTTGGGCGTAGGAACTGCGAAGTAAGCGTATCCTTTTACTTTCGTGTCCCAGATTTTCTTGCCTGACTTATCGGTGTAGTGTACCTCACTACCTTTCTCTGTTTTACCAATGGCAATGAATCCTTTTTCGTAAGGGATCACCTCGTCCAATGCTTCGATCTTGTAGCTTTTCTTCCAGATCAGGTCATTGGTGGCGGGGTTGATGAGGTTGAAACCTTCAGTTTCCACCAGAATCAGGTTGCCGTCAGCATCCGGGAGGATGTCCAGCATGGTACCCTTTAGCTTTAGCTTGCCGGGGGTGATGTCTTTACCTGAGCCAGGTTCTAGTACCGTAAGCTTCTTGCTTTTCCGGATGCCGAGGTAAAGGCTGTTGTTGATCGGGCTGTAAACAAGTGCCTTGATGGCCTTATCCGTTTCCTGTTGCCATTTCCGGGTGCCGGTAGCAAAATCGAAAACGTGGATTTGGTCCTTTATTCCCAGAATCATGTCACCGTCTTTGGTGAACATCGGGCCCTGAGAAATGAAAGTGCCAACACCCGCTAATTTCTTCATCTGGTTCAGAAGGCCTTTGACTTCGCCAGCATCGGCAGACCAGTTGACCTTCAGGCTCTTCAGGTCAAAGTTGATGATCTTACGCTGTTTCCCTTCAGTAGCTTCGAAAAGAATGCTGTTTTGCTCGGGCAGACTGGTGTAAGTCTGAATGCGAAGCCCTTCTTCTCCAGTGTCGTAGTACATCTCGCCAGTATTGACGTTGATGATAGCACCGCGGTTCTTCAGCCCAGTACTGTACTCGAGGTAGGCGATGGGTAGCCCTTCAACGTTGAAGAAGGTGTTTTTATCTACGGCCTTCAGGTCCGTATTGGTCCAGCGGATTTCGCCAGAGGTATGGTCAAGGCCAACTAATGCTTTGTCGCCCGCTGCAAGTAGGGTGCCATCGTTACCTTGCTGAATCCAGTTTACATTATTTAATTCAGTGTATAAGTCTACGTCCCAGACTTTCTCCTGGGCGGATAGGGTGAAACTCGTTAGTGTTACGCAAACGAGGAATAGAGGCAGCGTTGCTGCACGGAAAAAAGAGACCATATAAAAGAGGTTGGTTATTACGGTAGACCGTAAGTAAATTAAGTAGGGTGGTGAAGTTGTTGCCAAGGTATTATCCTTGGGAAGGCGCAAAAATAACAAAAATAATATAATCTTAAAAGTTTTATTCCTTGTGTTTTTATTCTTTTTGGTTACATTTTTTTAACTTGGACTAAGCTTTTACAAAAAAGGCACCCCAAGCACTCGTAGTAAAACTAATTTTTACTTCGAGCGCTTGGGGTGCCCCTAGGGAATACCAGAAGGAAACTTCTATTACTCAACCACTAGTTTCACCACACCAGCGTCTACGCGAACCAGGTAGAGCCCGGGTGTCCAACCTGAGGTCTCTATCCAATGACCGCCCCTAATGGTCTTTCGCAGGATTATGCGGCCGGTAATATCGTAGATGCTCAGGTCACGCCCGTTGTTTTGTGGCGTGTCGAAATCGAGGTAGAAGCCGTCGTCGGCGGGGTTGGGAGATACCCGTAGTCCGATGGTTGCGGCCTGGGGGTTGGCCGTGGCCACTACCATGTTTTCTGCATTGAAGGTAGAGGTAGTAAATTCAAAATCGCCAGTGCCATTAGGCAGGCGTGCGTAGGAGATGTCCGTTTCTATTTCTCCGTAGGTGACCTCGTCTATGATCACGGTATCTGCATTCATCAGTAATACGGATTCGCCTCCGGCGGAGAGTTTAAAGTTGGCGTGCAGCCCCTCCTGTTCGTCGCCGTCTTCGTCGGCCCAAATGATGAGGTAGCCGTTCCCGGCAATGGTGGTGCCATCGGGTAGGTCGTACTTGTCGAGATTGTCCGGGTTGTCAGAGAGGAAATAACCGGTGAGGTCGATGGGGGAGGAAGTGTTGTTGTAGAGTTCTATCCAGTCGTCGAAATCACCGCGTTCATCCGCAACGGTAACATCGTTGGAGGCCATGAATTCATTGATGACCAGATCGCCGGCGGTGACACCTGAGATCGTTGCGGAGATGCTATAAAATTCGTGTTCTGCCCGTTGGGGGGAGAACAGCCCGGCATCTTCGTTTTCTGCGTACAGGAAATACTGGGTCTGCGTACCAGTCAGGGAGATGGTGACACCATAAACACCGTCATTGGCAGTGCCGTCGCCACTAGCACCGTCATCAGACATCGCTACTTTGGTAAAGGGGGCGTTAGGTGCACTTCGGTAACCCAATATGGCTGAAATAGCACCAGGGATCATTGCTGTAATGGTTACAGACTCGCCAACAACCGGAGCGGGGTCACTGACTACAATGTCAAGAATGGAAGGAGCTGATGCCGTGAAATCTGACAGCCCAAGGAGGTAGTCCGACCGGCCGTCCATGAGGTTGGTGATGCCGGGGGTGTTGTCAGCGCGAGGCCCGCCACCGACGCGGATGTCATCATTCAGGTTGCTGATAAAATTGGCGTAGGTGAAGAACTTGTTGCCGTCGGCCTGGACTGCTCCATCAATCAGGGCCTGGAGAGATGCTCCGGTAGCGGAGTAGGTGTCATTGTCAAAATTCTCCTGAAGCATCGTCTTCATGTGCGCTACGTACATGCGCTTGTAGGTAGGATTTGCGAGCAACTGACGAATAAGAGGGTAGCTTGTATTGTTGGATTCCTGTAGGTAGCTCATCTGCTGCATGGCTGCCGTTCCACTTAGTTGTCCGGAGCCGGTCATGGCAAACTTGCCAAAGGATTCGTTGAGGTCCCATACGACGGGGATGAAGCGGCCGTAGTCGTCCCGGTAGAGGTAATAGTTTTGAGCAAAGGCACCCAGGTAGCTGTCCAGGTTAACGAAAACGTTGTTAAAGGCCATCATCCACAATGCCCGGTCTACGTCAAGAATGCTTTCAATCTCGTCAACATCGTTACTGAGGACATCACAGAGGTCGATTAACTCCTGCCAGCCCGCGTCAGACTTAAGCTCGTAGGCATCGTAGTAGTCCGAGCTGTCCTGACCAAGATAAACAAGGTTGGGGAAGTCGTTGGTCTGCGGACCGGCCCCCGCTGGCGGATTGCATTTGATGAAGGTATTGCTCTTGGAACCAAAACGATCGTTGACAAAGGTTTTGCTGATGGCTTCGCTGTTGGAATACAGCCCGATCAGCGTGCCGTTGACGTACACATTAGTGAAATTAGATAAGGGAGCATCCATGTATTGTCCAAGAATCTGGTAGCTCAGCACCTCCCGCAGAAAGGATGGGTCCTTGGCGACGTTGCTCAGTTTGATGTCTTTATACCCCTGATAATCGTGGTCTTTGTATGTATCCAGTTCGATGTGCCAGGGATTCTTGGTTTGGTTGGGGTTGTAAGTGCTGTTGCCCTTGTATTTTACCCCAACGCTGTCGAAAACCGTACCATTGATGCTGACGCTTTGGGCGAGGATGTAGTTTTCATCACCGGCCTTCTCGTTGTCGAGCAACTGGTCCCAGTTGCTTTGAGTGAAGGTGATTTCAATGTTTTGAATGGTGTTTAGATCGTAAAATTCCTGTCCGGCTAAACAGCACGAAAAAAGGAGGCAAATAATAAGGTGTAAGTTCTTCATTTGGTGGAGGTTCAAAAATGTATTTTTGAGTTAGACGATTGGGGCGGGAGAATCCTGCGGTCCTGAGGTAGTTATTTAAAAAAATGTCAAATACAAGGCACTCGTGCTGGTGAAGGATTTCTCAGAAATCCTGGCTAATGTAATTAGGAATTGTAGCGGCAGGGCATGCCCTGCCGCTACAAACCTCTTGTTAATAGGCCGTAATGCTTTAAGAAATTGCTATAGGAATACCCTATTTCTAAGCAAACCAAATTGTTGCGGCGAAATGGCGCAGGCACTCCAGTGCCACTGTAGGTTGCGAAAATTTGGTTTGCGCTCTTTTACCTTGTTCCATTAATCCCTTCCTTGCACCTGCGGCCGCGCCTCCTAAACGTCTTCACCACTAAGCGCTTTGCCCTCTAACAAACTCATGGCACCATGCACCTGTACACCGGGCTCCATCCCCTGAGCTGCTTCCAGCATTTTTTGGGCCAATACCCTGACTTTGGTGGGGTTGTAGTCGCCCAGAATTTCGGGACTTATGCGCCTGAGCAGATTGGAAACGCCAATGCCAATGCGTTCCCCCAGGCGAAATTCTTCCCGGTTTCCGACCAGTACTCCTGGCTGAAAAATATGCGTGGCCCAAAAATCAAGGTCTTTAATGGCTTCTTCCGTTTGTCCCTTTACGCTGGTGTAGAAAAAACGACTGTCTGTATCAGCGCCGGAAGACGAGACGAGCAGGCACTGGCTGGCGCCGCCAGCCTTGGCGACCAGGGCTCCTTTAACGATGTAGTCGAAATCTACTTTTCGGAAGGCTTCTTTGTTGCCAGCCTTCTTGATGGTTGTCCCCAGAGCGATGAACACATCGTGGCAGGGGAGTTTTCCGGCGTAAGCCTCCAGTTCATCGAAGTTGATGATGGGGTTTTCCAGCTTATCGTGCTGGCGGTGCATTGGTCTGCGTGTTGGGGCGATGATCCTGATGTAAGCATCGTGAGCTAGTAACTCATTCAGTAATGCGGAGCCTACTAGTCCGGTTGCGCCAAGCAACAGGGCGATTTTCTTGGAGGTGGTTAGCTGCATGGGCGTAAAAATAAGAGAATAATTGAAGGGGAGAATGGTAGAGTAAGCTGCCGCACTAACCACTCACTTCGCTAAGCTGTGTTCGCCATGGTGATCAAGCGCAGCGCAGAGAACGGTACTTGCGGTAGCTTATTCACTCCTTCAATGTCCACGCCTTCAATATTACTGAATCAACTCCGTAACGGAGTCTTCAAAGCTTTGCTTGAATTCCTCAAATTTACTGGTTGCCGTACCATTGTACCCCGTATAAATTCGTTTCACCTTATTATCCCGATCCACAAATAGCAAGGTAGGGAAGCTGAAAATTTTGTTGAGCACGGGGAGGGCTCTTTGGGCCGCCTCTTTGTCGGCGGGGCCAGCCAGAAGTATAGGCCAGGGGACTTGCATATTTTCCTGGAACCGGCGGATGGAGGCCTTACTTCGTTCATCTTCCGCACCGTACTTCTCAAAAGCCAGGGAAATGACTTCCAGGTCCCTGGTGTCATTATTGGCGAGGTAATCCCGGATGAACACGGCTTCTTCCCGGCAGTTAGGACACCAGGTGCCCATAATTCTGATCAGCTTGGGTCGTCCATCGTACTGCTCGTCGTCTAGCGAAATGATGTTGCCATCGACGTTGGGAAAGCTGAAACTGAGCGGGACATCCTCGTTCATCAGCGTCATTTCATCCGGGCTGATGAGGGTGAAATCATCGTCACGTTTTGCCGTCCAGTTGGTCAGGTAATGCCGGCCCGAATGGAAGGTGCCCTTCAGCGTGCCGTCTTCCTTAATCAGTGCTTCAAACAGGAAGGCGTGGCTGCCGTCAAATACACTGAGGTACAGCTTATTGGCCTGAACGGTCCCTTCCAGGTAACGGTAGTCTCCGGTTTCCGTCCGGAAGGTTCCCGTAAGGTGGTTACCCTTTTGCACAAACTCGGCAATGCCAGGGAAGGGTTCCTCGTCTCCCTTACCGAACATAACGGCCCATTTACCGGATACATCCGCTACGGGGGGCTTCCGGAGTACGGTGAAACGATGGTTTTTACCAAAGTCCGCTTTGAAGGGAATCCTGTAGTTGTCCCGGTAGTGAATTACCCACACACCCTCGATCACGTTTTCCTCATGGTAGGCACTGATGTGGGTGTCGTATACCGGAAAATCAATGCGCATGGTGTCTCGCCCGGCCTGCTGATCGCGCCCGGTAATGATGTTCTTTGCGGGGACCACCGTCACTTCTTCTCCGTTGTGCATCTCAATCCGGAAGGTGGAATCTGTTTCGTAGATCACGTCCATCGTGAAGGGCAACTGCCCCTCCGTAACCTCATCAAATTCCAGATTCGTTTTTTCCGGAATCGGTGCGCCCTTAGGGTTAGGGACGATGGGGTTGTACTCCAGTGCCAGTTCGGCCCGGTAGGGGCCGGGGGGGAGGGTGGGGTAGCGGTCTTGCACAAAAGTGCAGGTGGTCAAAAGAAAGGCGGTCGATAGGAGCAGAAAAAGCCGTTGAATCATCAGAATGAATTGGTTTGCTTAGTTAACGCTAGAAGCGAGGATTTAGATTGATAGTAGGATAGATTGATGGGCTGCCGAACTTAGCTGCTCGCTTCGCTCGTAAAGCTATGTGCATAATGAATAATCATTCCGCGTGGCTGAACGAGCGAAGCGAGCAAGGCCGTGCGGCAGCCCTATCAATCTATTATTCTATCAATCTAAACAACCCCTTCCTGCAGCTTAGTAGCATTCTCCGCCACCTGTAAGCCCTGAATAACCGGCTCGAGCCCACCGGCAATAATTTTATCAAGGTTGTGCAGTGTCAGGTTAATGCGGTGGTCAGTAACCCGGTTTTGCGGGTAGTTGTAAGTGCGGATTTTTTCGGAACGGTCGCCTGATCCGACCAGGGATTTACGGTTGGCCGCCAGTTCACTTTGGGCCTTGCTGTCTTGGGCGTCCTTGATCCGACGGTAGAGCTGCGCCATGGCAATCTCTTTGTTCTTGTGCTGGCTACGGCCGTCCTGGCTTTCGCTCACAATACCCGTTGGCAAGTGGGTGATGCGGATGGCAGATTCCGTTTTGTTTACGTGCTGTCCGCCTGCGCCGGAGGCGCGGAAGGTGTCGATCTTCAGGTCCGCTTTATTGATGTTGATGTCTTCCTCTTCCATTTTGGCGAGTACGGCAACGGTAGCGGCCGAAGTATGCACCCGGCCCTGGCTCTCCGTCTTGGGAACCCGCTGAACGCGGTGCGCACCAGACTCAAATTTAAGGTGGCTGTAAACATCGTCGCCGTGTACCTCAATCACCAGTTTGGAGTAGCCACCGGCGGTGCCTTCGTTTTCGTCGATCACCTCGACTTTCCAACCCATGGTGTCGCAATAACGGCGGTACATGTCGTAAAGGTCGCCTGCGAAGATCGCGGCCTCGTCTCCTCCTGCGCCAGACCGGATTTCCATGATGATGTCCCGTTCGTCTTCCGGATCTTTCGGGATGAGCATCACCTTGATCTCTTCATCCATCTTGTCCTTCTCCTCCCGTAATTCGTCGTATTCCATTTGGGCCATCTCCCGCATCTCCGGATCGGGGTCCTTACGCATGGCGTCGCTGCTTTCGATGTTTTCGAGCAGTTCGGCGTAAGTCAGGTAAGTCTCGGCAATCGGCCTCAGCTTACCGTATTCTTTGTTCACTTTCGTGAACTTAGATGGATCAGTAATGATCTCCGGATCGGAGAGCTGCTCTTCAAGGTTCTTGAAGCGGTTATAGATGGCTTCCAGTTGGTTTAACATAGTTGGGGAATTCGTAGGCGGGCGCAAAGATAAGGAAGGAGGAAGGGAGTAAAGGAGAAAAGAGGAAGGGGATGAAGGGGGAAGGGGTAAAGGAGGGGCTCCTTTCTCCTTTTAGTCCCTTTGCCTTTTCTCCTTTTTAAGAGGCGCGGCCGCAGGTGCAAAGGAAGGTATTGGAGCAGGGTTCAGGGCGAGGGGCTGTGCCCCGAGAAGGCTGCATTTTAAGCAATGCTCGTATCAAGCAGTATGCTTAATTTACCCAGTGTGTATATAAGATTGCGGGTTCGTCTGTAAAAGCGAGTTATTTTAATCGGCGGTAGCCGACACGAGCGCTAGCGAGCATCGGCACAGCTCGTTAGCGCTTTATAGCACAGGCCTGGTTGCGCTTCGCGGCTGCCTTCGGCGGTTAACGCAGGTAAGGCCCAAAACGGTTCCTGCAATTTGATATACACACATTTACCCAAATGTTTCTAGCACTCATTTTACTCGTTGCTCTGGTTGGGATGATTTCGTCTGTACCTCGTATTTTAGGTTATGTATTTGTAGTAGCTAAAGAAGCTGATCAGGTTGCCTCTACTCACTTTGCACCTGCGTCCGCGCCAGAAAATGCCGTTCGCCAGTAACTTTATCATTGCCTCATACCATTATCAATTTATGAACTTCGTCCTGATCTTCGGCCCCTCAGCGGTCGGAAAAATGACCGTCGGCAAAGCCCTGGCCGAGAAAACCGGCTACAAACTCTTCCACAACCACGTGTCGTTAGAGCTGGCCAACCGATTCTTTGACTTTGGGACCGACCCATTCCGGAAACTCAGTAGCCTCGTCCGTTTCGGCGTATTCGAGATCGCAGCAGAAAGCGACCTAAAGGGTTTCATCTTCACTTTCTGCTGGGCGCTGGATATGCCCTCCGAAGCGGAGTACGTGGATCGTATCGTCAACATCTTCAAAGCCACCGGTGCCAATATCCACTACGTAGAACTCGAAGCAGGCCAGGACGTCCGCCTGCAGCGAAACCGCCACCCCGATCGTCTGACCGAGAAAGCCTCCAAACGGGACGTGGCACATTCGGAAGGTATGCTGCTGCGCGACGATGAGAAATACCGCCAGAATACCCATCCCGGAGAGATGCCGGAACGGAACATCCTGAAAATCAATAACGCCGAACTTTCGCCACCTGAAGTTGCGGACCGCATCGTGGCGCACTACGGCTGGTGACCCAGCATTTTTTATCGGATATATCTTTCATTGACGTAATCATAAAAGTTTATCCGATGCATGAAACGTGATGAGAGGTCGCCAAACTATGACGGAATATTTGCACAGTCATAGTCGTTGATCAAACGATCATCTTTTTGCCTGCCTACGTCCTATGAAAAAACGCCATATCTTCCATATCCTATTAGCCTTTAGCCTCGTAGCCCTCGCTTTCCCCGAGTTAACCCATCAAAACAAAGACAAGGCCGTTGCTTCCGGTACCGTAGGCAAAGGCACCCTCGAAAACGCCTGGCTGGTGCCGTACTTCGGACCGAACTACCGTTATTTCAGCCCCCTGAGTTACTACGTCCTCAACCGGGGATACACCCACCATCGGGTACACAACACCCTACTGGCTGCCTACAAGACCTGTGAAACTACGTGCCCCGACGTTCAGTTTCGCCTCATGGAATGCGCCAATAAGCATGGCGGCAAAATGTGGCCACACCGTACGCACCAGATCGGCCTGTCGGCTGATTTTATGCTGCCTAAGACCCGCAATGGCCAACCCCATCGGTTGCTCGACCATCTTGGTGTCTGGCACTACCTGCTGAACGCTGATGAGAAGGGCGCCTACTCGAAACGCGTAAGTATCGATTTCGAGACCATGGCCCGCCACCTCCTGGCCCTTGATGATGCCGCGCGTGCCAATGGACTCCGCATCAAAAAAGTCATCCTTAAAATTGACCTCAAGGATGACTTTTACGCCAGCCCCAGCGGCAAAAAAATACGGCAACGTGGTATCTACTTTGCAAGATCACTACCCCGATTGGTGGATGAGTTGCATGATGACCACTACCATGTGGATTTTGAGTTCCGCTAGGCATCCCCGAAGAAAGTAGATTTTCCGGCTGAACGGCTACCAGCCAACCGACTTACCTCGACTTCTAGGGGGGTATCGCGCCGGTAAAAATCAGCGGAACGGACCCTGAGTTCATCAATCCTCTGCCTTGGACCTGTCGGCCAGTAACAAAAAAGCCCCTCCCGATATTCGGAAGGGGCGAAACTTAAAGTCGATCATGCAAAATTCTTACCGCAGGGCAAAGGCCGTTGCGTGGTTTTTTACGTCTCGGGCAGAGACGATAAGTTGGTAGTCGCCATCGGCGAGTTGGTCAAGCCGGTAGGCCCGTTGTACTTCTTCTTTACCATTGACAACGTCAGAGAAGACAACCTCTCCGTTTACGTCAGCAATGCTGATGTTGACCCGACGACCGCCCTTATTGGTGTAGCCGATTACGAGCATACGCTCTTCCCGTAGGTCGACCCGTGGGAAAAAGAGGACTTCTGCGTCGGCAGGATCAAGGATGTTCCCACGGTTGTTCATCCGCAATGGCTGGGTGGTCCGGCCACGTTCGTCCGTGATCACCAGATTATAGGTATTGCGGACGAAGGCCGCAGCGGGGAATCGTTTGTTGATGAAATCTCCCGCAATGACCGAATCTGAGTACAATACGTTGCCGATGTCGTCAAAGACTTCAAAGGAGGCTGCATACTCAAGCCCGATGCTGCTGCGGATGACAAGCGTTCCACTAGTCACGTCTCGTTGGGCCGTGAGGTCCAACGGATTGACGGAAGCCAGGGCGGCGGCCGTGGAAAGCATCAATACGAGGATGGTGGTAAATAGTTTCATTTGTCAGGAATTATGGAGTACAGTAATACTGCTTGTTCGACTTCCTTGCCATGCAAAGAACCGGCGAAAAATCATTTTT
>JBGCFZ010000379.1:0-3435 GCA_045110355.1 Lewinella sp.
CGGTCAGCCTCCGAGAGGTCGTCTTCAACGTCGTCGAGGATGCGTTTGGTCACATCTTCAATGCGCTCGATGAAAGTAACAAACAGGCCCGCGTTGGGCTTTTCTTCGGCCTTAGTTCTGGCATAAAAACCGTCTTCCAGCAGGTTGTCTTCCAGGCTGGAGTGGCTTTGAATAGCACTGAAGCCACAGTGATGATTAGTTAGTAAGAGGCCCTGGTTGCTGATGACCTCACCAGTACAGAAACCGCCGAAGTGGACAATGGCGTCTTTGAGGCTGCCCTGGTTAATGCTGTAAATGTCGTCGGCCGTGATCTTCATCCCCATGCCCTTCATCTCCTCTTCGTTGAGGTTTTCGAGCAGGAGGGGAAGCCACATTCCACCACCGGCAGCCAGCAGGACAGGGAAACAAAAGGTGAAAAGTAGGAGGAGTAATTTGTGCATGTTCGAGTAGATGATTTAATGAATCCTAAAAAGTAACGTTGCGAGGGGGGCTTGCGTTGCGGGGGAGCGTCTTCACTAAGCCTTTTTTCATCCGATACATCTTTTGCTGACGCAGTCGCAAAAGTTTATCAGATGTATAAAAGGCGATCAGGCACGCAATTCGACGCATCGGATGAACATCGATCCGGCTGCGGCAGACCGGAAGATGCATCCGATGAGCAACCTGCAACCTGAAACCTGCAACTTGATCAGGCGCGACCGCAGGTGCAAAGTACAGTTGCGGGCAGGCCGAACACGCCACCCGGAACTACGTTTGGAATAAATAAGCATCAATCTTACGCCGAACAATGTTAAAACAGACCTTGCTTCTTGCACTTTTTCTTTGCACCAGCGGCCCCGCCCAAATGCACGCTACGGATACCGATCCGGTTACCTCTACGGCCCGTAAAATCAGCATAGTGAATCACCTGGGCCGGGAGCACTTTCGGATCAAAACGGCTTCGGCCATTTATTTCTACGACCCCGTTGCGGGAGGGTTCAGCTCCATCTTCGACAAACTAGGTAATGATTGGGTGAGCTACGCAGATGACGAGGCCCCCGAGTATCCCGCCGCCGCAGCCACCAAATACCGGGGCGTACCGAACCTGGTCTACGGAGGAGAAGACGACGGCGCCGGACACCCCGGCCATCAAAAATGCGAAAGCCGCGTGGTTGGCCGCAACAGTATTCATACCGTTTCCCTTTCGGGGAAATGGACCTGGACATGGACGTTTTACGCCAATACTGCAAAACTAGAGGTAAAAAAAGCACCCGCCAACCAGCCCTACTGGTTCCTCTACGAAGGTCCCGCCGGTGGTGCGTACCGACCTCAGTCGACCTTCTGGGCCACTGACCTGACTAACCCCAGCTACGTCATTCAAGACCATTTCGCCGGCAACGTCCACCGGGCACAACACCGCTACATGTTTTTCGGTGAAGACCGTAGCCCCTACGTGTTTTTTATGATGCAAACCACGCCCGACACCAAACAAGACCACATCAGCTACCTCGGGAATGAAAAGATCGGTGCGCGAGACAGCCCGGATGGCATGATTGTTGCCGGTTTTGGCCGTGCTGAAAACGCTACTCCACTCCTGTTCGGAGCCAATACATTTCTGATTGGCCTGACCCGTTACAACGTCAAAGACCCCCTTTCCGTGGGCCGAACCCGCCGTAGGCTAGAGAAGCTGGCCAGGAAAAGAGGACGGTCTCCAAAGCTATTAATTCGGTAATTTTGGGCAAGGCATCGCACAAAATGCTACTACGAGTGTTGTAGTAGTGTAAATTACCCCCAATAGATGTCAGAAGCTATCACGCCGCCTACTAGTTTTAACGAAGCCAAAAAATCACAAACCATCTACCGCAACCTCTGGGGCGGTGATGATTTACACGTCGGTTTGTACGACAAGGGAGACCTTTCTCCCTTCGAGGCCGCCCGGGCAACAACCGACCGGATGCTGCGCCTCTTTCCCAAAATTAACCGCAGCACCCGAATCCTCATCCTGATGTCTGGCTTCGGTACCGCCGCCCGCTACATCGCTGAAACCCACAACTGTAAGGTTGATTGTCTCAACGACGATAATGAGCAGAATGCCTTTAACCAGGCGGAGATCGATAAACTGGAGCTGACGAAAAAAGTCGTGGTTACCTATGGCTCCGTTGAGTACATGCCCTATGCACCAGACACTTTCGACTACGTGATCGCTCAGGACAGCTTCAGCATTACGGACCAAAAGGAACCTATGTTCCGCGCCATTCACCGCGTGATGAAGCCCGAGGGGCGTTTGGTATTCAGTGCCATTTTGGCCAACGAAGACCTGCCGGAAAGCGTTAACACCCGGATCGCTGAGCTGCCCGTAGAAGAACTGACTACCCTCAGCCAGTATGAAATGGACGCTAAACGCGGCTTTTTTCAGCAAATTTTTACCATCGAACGGCCGCAACACCTGGCCACTCACTTCACCAAACTTGCCGCTATCCTACGTGAGAACGAAGCAGACCTGGTAAAGCAAAGCAGTCGTGCCTTTGTGGATGAAAGACTCAAAGCCTGCGAGGACTTTACGGCACTCGGTAACGAAGGGCACCTTGGGTGGGGCATCCTGTTGTTTCAGAAATTGAACGGATAGCCAATAGCATAAGGTGATAAAAGAATGGGAGCATGAGGAAACGACCTCATGCTCCCATTCTTTTATTCTTCCATTCAGTTAATTCACTACCCACCCAATTGCCAGACCAACTGATTGATAAAGAAAAACAGCACGAGGTAGATCCAGAGTCCGTCCAGAAAATGCCAGTAAATGGTGAGCAGTCGAAGGTTGAGCCGTTTGGCCGGGTCAGAGAAATAGACCAATACGGAAACGGGCTCTTTCATGTACTTCCTGGCATTGTAAAGGAAAATGCCAAGAAATGGAATACCCCCGATAACGTGGGCAAAGTGTAATCCACTGATGACATAGAGGTAACCAGCAGAGTTGTCGGAAGTAATATAGATCTGTTGATCAAATAGCTGGTACCAGGCGATGCATTGCATCATTAGGAAGAAAACAGACAGGCCCATGGTATACCACAGCATATTGGTGTACTGTTTGGTGTCATCAGCTAGGTAAGCCCTCTTAGCCCGGATGATGGTATAGCTACTCGCCAGTAAAATTGCCGTGTTGATTACGAACAGGATGGGCAATTTAATGGGCGGCAAATTGCTCTGCACCCTGGTGTAGACGAAGGCGGCCGTCATGGCGAGGAACAACATGGTCAGGCTGAAGATCAGCAGAGTAAGGTAAACATTCTTAGGGTGGAAGGCGAAGTTGTCATTTTGATCGGCTTCGTCTACCTGGGGGAGCTCGTGGGGTCGGTTTTCCATAGTCGGGGGAGTCGGGGGAGTCAGATAGTCAAGGAGTCAGGTAGTCAAATAGTCATTTCGGCGACTATGTGACTAAATGACTGTTTGACTGTTCTT
>JBGCFZ010000380.1:0-9493 GCA_045110355.1 Lewinella sp.
GATTTCGGTGGCCAGCAGGCCGCCCAATGACTGGCCGATGAGGGTTTTGTGTTCCGTTGTGCGGAAGGTTTTGTTGACAAAGACGGGGAGTTCCCGTTGTAGGAAATCGATGAATTTGGCGGAGCCGCCGGTGGTAGGGAAATCCCGGACATCACGTGGATCCTTACTGGGGTAGGTGAAGTCGCGTTTCCGGTCCACGTTGGCGATGCCGACGAGGATGGCCGGTGGCATCATGTGGTGATCGTTGAAGTAGCGCAGCAGGCCGGAGACGTGGAAGAAATCCTCGTTGGTAGCACCATCCAGCAGGTAAATGACCGGATATTTCTTTTCCGTTGAGTCGGCATATTCGGCGGGCAACAGCACATTGATCAGCCGATCTTCGGCAAGCACTTCGGAACGTAGTTCGTAGGATTGTCCAAAATTGATCAGTTTCTGGGCGCGGACGCAGGTGCAGAGGACGCTCAAAAAGAGCAAGGGTAAAAAGCTTCGCATAAGGGCACAGTTAAAATTCTGATCGATATCAATAGCGTTCACAAGGTAGCGTTTCGACTGTACACCAATAAATAAAACCATGTTGCGTTCCTTGCTCCTGTTTACCCTGTTTTGCACCTGCGGCCCCGCCCTAATGTTTGCCCAACTTACTGTTTCCGTAAACACTGGCTATTCCTTTGGGTCCTTCAATCAGCAACCCGAATTAGTCGGCAGTGCTATTCATATCGGCCAGGACGGCTACCTGAATCCTATCAATTCAACCACTATTGGCCTGGAAATTAATTACGCACCAGCAGACAAAGCCTTTTCCGGTGGCCTCCAAGTGAGCTATTCGCGAAGGGGGCATAAACATCTCATCAAAGTCGCAGACCGCGAACTCGAGCATGGCTTTTCATTTCCTTCCCATATCGACTATCTGGACATCACCCCAAAACTTACCTACCGCCCCGGCAGGTTCTTCTCCGTCAGTACCGGCCCATACTTTTCTATAGGTAGAAAATTTGAGGACAATCCCTTTATAGTGGAACGCGAACGAAGGACCAATACGCACGATTATGGAGTCATGGTTGAAGGCCGCTTACACTTTGGTCGAGCCTATATGTACACTGCGTACCAACGAAGTTTGCGCGATTATGATTATGCTGACGTACCTGACAGTCAGTCTGGTGGCATTCTCCTATCCATTGATCAGTCCTCTCCAATCAGTGCTTTACGGATAGGCGTTGGCTTCACCATTATCCGATAATCATCCCCTTAAACACCAGTAATTCATGCACCGATTCCTCCTCGTCACCACGTTCCTTTTAGTCTTTGGAATATCCTCACACGCTCTTTCTGCTCAGCTCCGACTCACCGTAGATGGTGGCTTCGCATTCGCAACCTTCAATAAAAAGCCCGTACTGCCTGCTGACACCCGAGTCGCATTCGTACTTGATGCTGACGATAATGAAAATATCGATCCCTTGGAAGGTGGATATGTCGCCCTGGGTTTAGCCCACCAACCATCAAACAAAGCCTGGGGCTGGAGCACCCGGCTTCAATACATGAAGCGGGGCTATCGCTATCAGATTGAGCGTAATTCGCCAAATTCTTTTCAGGCAATTGATCGAGCCTATTCTTATACTTCCTTCATCGACTTATTCGTCCTAGCAACGACTTCTATCAATGGAAAACTCCGTCTGAATACCGGCCCGTTCATCTCTTTAGCTATTTCTGACAATAAAGTCCCTTTTTACAATCTCAATGACCCAGAGACTTCTCCCGATACGCGTACAGATTATGGTATCAATGCCGGCCTCCGCTACCCGTTCGGGCGTTTGAGCATCACGGCAAATTACCAGTTAAGTCTCCGTCGGTACAGTTTCTCGTCACTTAACAACGCTTACAGCTTTGCTGCTGGCCAACCAGGCCTTATAGCCTTAGAAAAAACACCACAAATTAGTGCTTTGCGATTAGGTTTGGAATATGCTATTTGGGAGTAAAAGGCTAAGGGATGGGAAATAAAACATTACGTGTTTTCAAGTAGTCCCATTGCTTATGAGCACAGAAAGCATTCCCTTGTGGCAGCACTATAAACCTACTAATGCCTAAGGCCGTCTACAAGATCGTGTAGCTGTCGTCTACCAAGAAAACTCGGGCAGCGACTTTTCGCCTACAAATAAGCGCTCCGCGCTTACTTAGCTTCCCCCGACCAACGTAAATAAGCCTTCAGGAAGTCCTCCAGGTCGCCGTCTAAAACAGCGTCAGTCTGCGAAGTCTGCCACCCCGTCCGGTGATCCTTCACCCGGCGGTCATCAAGGACGTAACTGCGGATCTGGCTGCCCCACTCATTGGCGGTTTTACCGGCTTCTACTTCGTCACGTTCGGCTTGTTGCTTCTTCAATTCCAGTTCGTAGATGCGGCTGCGGAGCATCTTCATCGCCCGGTCCCGGTTCTTGTGCTGGGAACGTTCGTCCTGGCATTCGGCGACGATGCCGGTAGGACCGTGGGTTACCCGTACGGCGGATTCAGTTTTGTTTACGTGCTGCCCTCCTGCGCCGGAGGCGCGGAAGGTGTCCCACTTCAGGTCCGCCGGATTGATTTCCACCTCGATGGTATCATCCACCAATGGGTGGACGAATACGGAGGCGAAACTGGTCTGCCGTTTGCCCTGGGCGTTGAACGGGCTGATGCGCACGAGACGGTGCACGCCGTTTTCGCCTTTCATCATGCCGTAGGCGAAGTCGCCCTGAATTTCCATGGTGGCGGATTTGATGCCGGCAGCATCACCGTCGGTCCGGCCGGCCATCTTGATTTTGTAGCCGGCATTCTTTTCGCAGTACATCGTGAACATGCGTAGGAGCATCTCGGCCCAGTCGTTGGCTTCGGTACCACCGGCACCGGCATTGATTTCCAGGATGCAACCGAGTTCGTCTTCAGGCCGGTTGAGGGTCGCTCGGAATTCAGCGTCATCCAGTACCGCCACGGTTGCTTCGTAACGCCGCTCAACCTCTTCTTCTGTCCCCTCCCCTTCCTTGAGGAATTCCTGCAGGATTTCCAGGTCATCCACCCTTTCGGCCACTACTTCATACTGCTTCACCCAGCCTTTATGGCTTTGCAGCTGCTTCATGATAGCTTCCGCAGCCTTACTATCGTTCCAGAAATCCGGATCAAGGCTCTTGTGCGTCAGGTCTTCGATCTGGAAGCTGCGCTTTTCCACGTCCAGATAGCCCTTCAACAGTGAAAGCCGGTCTTTGAGTTCCTTTAGCTGATCGTTGGTCATAAGTAAAGTAAAAAAGTGGAAAGGGTGGTAGGGGAAGAGTAAAAGGAAAAAGGTGGTGGCACCACATTAATCAAGTCCTTTGTGGGGCGAAAGTACAACATTTCAGCGGTGTCAGAAGTTGGGCGCGGCCGCAGGTGAAGGGGCCGATTAAAGGAGCAGGGTGCCCCGGTATTCCGCAAGAATCCTACCTTGGTCAGGTAACCAGATATCACGACAACTGGACAACCCAACACCTGGAAAAAAAAATGCCCGCTCTGCAAAGCAGTAGCGGGCATTTTTACGAATCAGGAAGTGAATTACTTCTCCTTCATGAACTCGTCAATCTTGTCTTTGTGAACCATCACTTCTTTGTAAGCGTACTTACCGGTTTCAGGGTTCTTGATTGATTTTACTACTTTGATGTAGTCGCGGCCGGAGCCTGCGTTTGCGGCACGTTGACCCGTCCGCGCGTTCTTCGATACTTTAGCCATGGCTGAATGATTTATTTACCGAGACAACGGTGGTCGCGTCGGATAAGTTTCGTGTTTACTTGATTTCGCGGTGTACAGTCACCTTACGAAGTACAGCGTTGTACTTCTTAAGTTCGATACGATCAGGAGAGTTCTTGCGATTCTTCTGAGTGACGTAGCGGCTGGTGCCGGGCTGACCAGAGGCCTTGTGCTCGGTGCATTCCAGGATAATGAGGTTGCGGTTACCTTTTGATTTCTTGGCCATGGGAATGGTAGATTGTAATGGTTAGTGGTTCTGCGTACTGCGGGCAGTTACTAGAACTTAACGCCGGTTTCAATGCCTTTGCTTTCCAGCTTCTTAACGTATGCCATAACACCAAGCTTGTTGATGGTGCGCATAGCAGAAGTGGAGATACGTAGCGTTACGAATTGACCAGTTTCTGGAACAAAGAACTTCTTCTTCTGAATGTTGGGTACGAAACGACGCTTCGTCTTCCGGTTGGAGTGAGAAACGTTGTTGCCACTGATTGGCTTCTTACCCGTGAGTTTACAAACTTTAGACATCGCTGTATACGTTAAGGACCCGATTAGGTCAGAATAAAAAAGCAGACCGAGGCCTGCTTAAGGAGACATTGGAAGAAAATCTTCCTTGCCGTTAGTGACCGCGTCAGGATTCGAACCTGAAACCTCTTGATTCGTAGTCAAGTGCTCTATCCAGTTGAGCTACGCAGCCATTCTTCTCTCGAAGCGGACGCAAAGGTAATACTTGTTTTTTATTCTCACAACCGTGTGGAGAAAATATTTTAAAACGAGCGCTTTCAGTCGCGGTGAGAAATCCCCGTATGCACCTCAGCTTGCCGCCCTTATCTTGCTCCGTAAAACTGTCTTTGCACCAGCGGCCGCGCATTATTTAGGAACTGGGAGCTAGAAAACAGGAGCTAGGAGCCAGTGCTAGGGAACTAGAAACTAGCGTATCAGGAAAGCTAGCCCCCTAGCTCCTAGCTCCCAGTTCCTAGCCCCCTAGCCCCTAGTTCCTAGTTCCTAGCCCCCTAGTTCCTAGCTCCTAACTCCTAGCCCCCTAGTTCCCTAGCTTCTACTTCCTACTTCCCAACTCTTCCTTCCCCAACAAATACCAGCTAAGAAGTCCTCCCAGTACATCAATGGCCGTATGCAACAGCATCAACGGCCAAAGGGTATTGGTACGAAAATAGAAGAAACCGAACAGCACGGCCATCGCTATGACCTTCAATACTGGTTTCCATCCCTGGTACACATGCCCCAGGCCGAAGGCGATAGCGGGATAAATTAATACTATTGCCACTGCCCACCCGGTCGTTCCAAGCAAATTAGTCAGGTAACTGATCATGAACCCTCGATAAACGATCTCCTCCCCCACCCCGGCGGCAACGGCTAAAAAAATAAAGTGTAGAAATTGCCCCGCCGAAGCAGGCATAAACCCGAGCTTACTGAATTCCTGCCTTGTTTCCTCCCTACTGTTCTCGCTCCCCATTTCTCTGAAAAGGTCGAATAGGTAGAGTACTAGAAATCCTGCAAGCAGCAGTACCGCGGTTAGGTCGTAGGGGATTTCCCCCCATCCTAAACCTACCGTCCTCAGCGGACGTCCACTAAACCAGCTCACCAGCAGTACGGCCGCAGCCATACCATATAATAGGAGTCCATTACCGTAGTACAGTCGCACCTTCATCGTAGGCGACCAGTGCATTGGCGAGGCCTTTCGCCGCCGGTTTCCGGTAACGAGCAGGACGACGGGCAGGACGACACCAAGCAGGACAAACAAAATATGGTCGGGAAGCGCGATGGTAATAAAGTTTCAGGACAATGATGGTGGTGCTAAAATTAAGCGCATGAAGGCTGCGATTGTTTAGTTTTCAGGGGGCAGAATTTAGTAATCAGTGTTCAGGTATCAGTGTTCAGGCATCAGTATTCAGGTTTCAGAAGTCAGGTATTCGTGTTCAGGAGTTAGGTAATAGCGTCTCCTTTTGAGATGATCGAAGAGATAGGTGCATAAGTCTGAATACTGAACGTTTCCTATTGAACGCTGATTACTGAACACTGATCGCTGTATCCTAAAAACTGATTCCTGAATACTAAATCCTGCGACCTATATTTGCCGCCTTTAGCTCCACCCCAAAGAAAAAAAACTACGTGCCCCACCCCGCTGCCGTTCTTTTCAATTTCACGGAATTCCGTACCGGAATCTACTTGCCCAAGGCCTACGTAGTGGGGCGCAATCAAGCGGGGAAGCTTGCACACGTACAGCACACGGCAAAGGCTTCTGGACTTGGCATTTACGACATTGAACTGACCACTCCGCTGGAGCGGGCCCTAACCCTGGTCGAGAATCTCCGCCAAAACAACCTCGCCGAAGCCCACCGCAAAGGCGCAAAAAAAGTGCCAACACTGGCGGGTTTACTCTCGGATAAAAATAAGGAGAGGCCCAACGTCATCCGCTACATCCATCACCGTTCAGCGGAAATCCTGAAGCTCTGTCGCGAGCAGGGATGGCCCGTGACTGTAGGGATGGACCCACGTAAATCACCCGATGACCACCTGACGCCATTCGCCGCTTCCCCTCCTATCCCGGAACTCCGATTCATCATCGACGACGACGGCATCAATTACCAGTTCCGGCTGATCGATCATACGGGAAAATCCAGTCCCATCCGCTTTCACGATCTGAAAATCCTGACGAACCATCCTACACCGGGCTGGCTGGTGCTCGACAAGCAACTGGTCCAGTTAGGGCAGCTAAACGGCGATCAGATCAAGCCGTTCCTCAGCAGAGATGGCGTGCAGGTGCCAGCGGATAAGCAAGAGAAGTACTGGCGGGAATTCGTGGTCCGGATCGCCGAACGTAATCCCATAGTTGCGGAAGGGTTCCATTATGAAGAAATAACTACCCCGACAAAATTACGGGTAGCCGCCCGCCCTCACCCTTTTGAAGAGAAGTATTACCTCTACCCGGAGTTCGTCTATGGCCGCAAGGTTTTCCCCTTCGGGGCGCCCGAAAAAACTGCCACCGATTATAACGTAAAGCCACCTTTTCGGCTCGCCCGCATTGTCCGCAATACTGATCGGGAGCAAGAGCTATTAGCTGTTTTATTGGAGTACGGGCTCCAGCCCGTACCGGGTAGTAACGCCCTCCGCTTGTCTGCCGATGATGGTCATTTTGCCGCCTTACGGTGGTTGCTCGAAAATACGCATGCGTTGGAGCAGGCGGACGTTGAAGTTGTTCGCACAGAAGAAGCAGGAAGTCAGTTCAGCACACTGGAGGGAGTCATCAGTCTTGATGTTCAGGAAGACAACGATTGGCTTGACCTGAAGGGGAAAATTGTCGTCGGCCCCCACGAGATACCCTTTGCGAAGATTGTACGGTTCATCCAGAAGGAAGAACGGAGGTTTCCGCTGCCAGATGGTGATATTTTCCTCATCCCCGAAGAATGGTTTGCCAAATACCGGCCGGGGCTACAGTTTGCCAAAGTGGAAGGTAAAAAGGTCCGAATGGCCCGCTCGCAGGCGCCTTTGTTGGCACCACTGGGCCTGGAAGTAGGCGATACCGCCCAGGCAGCGGCCATGGCGGAGGCCTTTCGGCCCAGCAGCAAACTCAGGGCGGAGTTACGACCGTACCAGCTGGAGGGTGCGCGCTGGCTCGTCCGCCACCACCACGAGCAATTGGGGGCTTGCCTCGCCGACGACATGGGCCTCGGCAAGACCCTCCAAACCATCGCCGTGCTCTTGTACGCCAAGGAGCGTCTGGGCGCGGACGCAGGTGCAGCAGAAGGTTTAAAGAGCAAGGAAGCTCCCGGCCCGGCCCCTCAGCTGGATTTATTTGCTCAGCCCGCCGCCGACGAAGAGTTCCTCCAGCCCCTTCGGGCCCTCGTTGTGCTGCCCGCCTCCCTGGTGTTCAACTGGCGCAACGAGTTAGAACGCTTTGCCCCCAGTCTTACCGTCGAGACACACACCGGTCAGCAGCGTACCAAGGATGCCCGCATCCTCCGGCGTTTCGACGTTGTGCTGACGACCTACCAGACGGCCCTGCGTGACAAGGAAGTCCTCGAACAGATCAACTTCGAATACATCGTTCTCGACGAAAGCCAACAGATCAAGAACCGCCAGAGTAAGGTTTTCAAGGCACTGAACGAATTACAGGCCAACCACCGCATCAGCCTGTCTGGCACCCCGATCGAGAATTCGCTGTCGGACCTCTGGAGCCAGATGCAGTTCATCAACCCTGGTCTGTTGCGGCACTTCGCCTTCTTCAAGAAGGCCTTCATCACCCCCATCGAACTCCACGACGACGAGCTGAAGAAGGAACAGCTTCGCAAACTGGTGATGCCCCACCTGCTGCGGCGGACCAAGGCGGAGGTTGCCCCCGACCTGCCCGAGCTCGACGTCCAGGTCTTCTACTGTGAAATGACCAAAGCGCAACGCAAAGCCTATGAGCTCGAAAAATCTGCCGCCCGCAACGCCCTGTTGGGCAACTTCACCCCCAACGACGGGCAGTACAAACTCCGCGTAGTGCAGACGCTGACGCGCCTGCGCCAGCTGGCGAACCACCCCGTGTTGATGGACGAGCACTACGATAAAGACGCCGGCAAATTCGGCGAAGTCCTGGAACAATGGGACACCGTTCGTCGGGCTGGCCACAAAGTCCTCATCTTCTCCAGCATGGTCAAGCACCTGGAGCTTTTCCGCGAAAAGCTGCTGGCCGCCAACGAGCCTCATGCCTGGATCACCGGGCAGGTCAACGCCAAAACCCGGGCGGCTGAAGTCAAACGCTTCCAGGAAGACCCGACGGTGCAAACCTTCTTCATCTCCATCAAAGCGGGCGGTACCGGCCTCAACCTCACCGCCGCCGACTACGTCTTCATCCTCGATCCGTGGTGGAACCCCACCATCGAAGACCAGGCCATCGCCCGGGCGCACCGCATCGGGCGGGAGGGCAATGTCTTTGCCCGGAAATTCCTCAGCAAAGACACCATTGAGGAGAAGATCAACAAGCTACAGCAACGAAAGAAGCAGCTGGCCGAGGACATCATCGGTGCTGGGGGTGGGCTGGACTTTGACAAGGCGGAGTTGACTTATTTGTTGGAGTAGCTGTTCCCCAGCCTTCAGGTTGGTATTCCGCAGGCTTTTAGCCTGCCCCACCTCGGCCTAAAGGCCGGGCAACAGTTTCGGCCGTCGCTCCCGCAACATATCCAACTTAGGTGCAATAAACCGCACACAGAACGGCCGTTCCGGGTCCGTTCGGTAATAGTCCTGGTGTTCGGGCAGGGAGGGTTTGAAGGCGACGTAGGGATATACCCTGGTTACAAGTGGCTCAGTAAAGTTCTTTGCCAAGTGGGTTAGAATGGCAGTAAACTGGTCCCCCTCCTCAGCAGAAAAAGCGTAGATGGCCGAACGGTACCGGTGGCGTAAGCCATGTTCTTTAGTCGAAGCATGGGTCTCTAAATGAACAGCGATGAGGTCTTCAACGGTGATGACTCCTGGGTCATAATGAACAATAACGGCCTCGGAGAAAGTATCATTTGGAGGAGTAGAGGACACCCAGCCCTGCTCCACGCGGGCTACGCCGCGCAGGGAAACAAAAACGCCTTCGGTACACCAATGGCAGCCACCACCCAGGGCGATGCGTTGCAAGGTTTGCATGCAGCGTAAACACTAAAGGCGGTGTTGGGTTTTGCTCCTTAAACCTTCCTTTGCACCTGCGGCCGCGCCTTATCTAGGAGCTAGAAACTAATTCCTAGCTCCAAGCTCCTATCATTTAGCT
>JBGCFZ010000381.1:0-15218 GCA_045110355.1 Lewinella sp.
TAGAATAAAGATAGTGCAGCAAATGTTGTCTTGGCAAATAAATTTCTGCTTTTGTCTGAATTTGACTTTTCTATTAGGTTCTGACCGCATTTTTTATCCGGCTTTTCTAATGCGGATTACAAGTTATTCGACCTGTAAAAAGAGGTGGGGCCTTACCTGCATTAACCGCTGCTGGCAGTCCTAAAGGGTACCGCTTAAATCAGGCCTGCAATACAAAGTTCCTGCGGGCCGTACAAATGTTCGCTGGCGCTCGTATCGGTCGCCGCCGATCGAAATAGCTTGATTTCACCAGTGTTTGTGCAATTTGTCATTTGTACGTTTTTCTAAACTTAACTCCATCCTCTGGCGATGCTATTATCTTTGTTCAATGAACGTAAAAGTCGCCCTCCCCAGTTTTGGTCTTTGCTTGCTGATGATGAGTTGTCCGCCAGCACCAACCGATACTGTAAGCAGTACCACTGCTCCGGTAGTCACTGCCCCTACTACCCCCACTAAGGCACCTGCGGCCGCGCCTGATGAAACGATGGTTAAGAAACGCCACCCAAAGAACATCATACTGATGATTGGTGATGGTATGGGTATTACCCAGATTTCGGCGGGTTTGTACAGCAACAAGAATAAGCTGCACCTGGAGCGGTTTCCGTACATCGGGCTTCACAAGTCCTATAGCGGAGATAATCTAGTGACGGACTCAGCAGCTGGCGCCACGGCCTTCAGTGCTGGCGTAAAGACGTATAACGGTGCCATTGGTGTTGACATGGACACCCTTCCGGTTGTCACCATTTTGGAATTGGCAGAGGCTGCAGGGATGCCTACCGGCCTGGTTTCCACCAGTTCGGTTGTGCATGCCACCCCGGCCAGTTTCATTGCGCACAATCGTCAGCGAAAAAATTATGAGGAAATCGCAAAGGATTTCATGTCGACGGAAATCGACCTACTCATTGGTGGGGGCGCGAAGTTCTTTAACCGCCGAAAAATGGATGACCGGCAGTTCAGCAACGAACTGAAGAACCGTAATTATGCGGTCGACAATTTCGTCAAAAAGGACATTCAGGACATCAATCCTTTGGCCACCAAGAACTACGTCTACTTCACCGCCGATGCTGAGCCATTGCCCTTCTCTCAGGGCCGGGAGTACCTGGTACCGGCGGCACGTATCGCTCCTGACTTCCTGAACAAGAGAGACACCAAAAACAAAGGGTTCTTCCTGATGATCGAGGGATCTCAGATCGACTGGGGTGGGCACGCTAATAAAAGTGATTACATCATTTCCGAAATGATAGAATTCGACGATGCCATCGGAGCTGTGCTTGATTTTGCGGAACGTGACGGGGAGACCTTGGTTATCGTGACTGCGGACCATGAAACCGGGGGCTATGCCATCCAGAACGGATCTAAAATGGGGGAGATTGACGGTGCCTTTACCTCAGATTACCATACCGCCGACCTCATTCCTGTTTTTGCCTATGGCCCTGGTGCAGAAGCCTTTGCGGGGATGTATGAGAATACGGCCATTTTTGACAAGATGAAAGAATTATTTGGCTTCGATTAAACCTTCTCCTTCCTTCATCATCTAATTTACGAACCATAACAATTCGATTCCATGCGTAAATTAATGATGACCACCCTGGTACTGCTGTTGGCAGTTACCATCGTAGTTGCCCAACCAGGCAAAGGTAAAAGAGGCCAGAAGCAGCCGGACCTTTACTCCCAGCTCGACCTGACGGCCGAGCAACAAGAACAAATTAAAACCATCAAAACGGAAGCCCGGGCCAAGGCTAAAGCTTCGATGCAGCAGGAGCAGGAAAAAAGGCCCGACCGTTCGGCGATGAAGCAACTCCGGGAGGAGAGCCGGCAAGCTATTGAAGCGGTATTAACCGTTGAGCAAAAGGAAAAGCTCGCGAAACTGGCGGCTGAGAGAAAGGCCGCTTGGGAGTCGGTAGACAAAAAGGCCCTTAAGCAGGAAATGAAGACACACCGGGAAGAGGAAGTCATTCCGGTGATCAAGGCTGCCCGTGGCCAACTGGACCAGTTCATCTCCGCAGAAGACCAACAGGCGATCGTTCGCCTGCGGGAAGTATTCAAAACGCAACGACTGACCAACCAGCGGGGACAGAAAAAAGCGAAAAGTAAGGGCCAACGCCCAACTTCTGAGCAGAAGGAGAGCATCAAAGCAGAACGTGAAACTTGGCGAGAAGCCCACAGCGCTGAGATTGCTGAACTCAAAGCGCTTACGACTAAATACCAGGAAGACCTTAAGCGCATCCAGACGCGGTTGCAGCCGCAGATGGAAGCCTGGAATAAGGAGAAAAAAGAAATTGTTCGCGCTCACTTGCCGGAAGATGCACCGCAAAAAGCTGCCCATGACCGTACCAGGGGGCCTAAAAAAGGTAGAGCGCAGCAACGTCATGATGAGGGCGCTGACAAAAAGAGCGTACGAGGAGGCGAGAGAGGTGGCTGGCCAAAAGCTGCAGCTTTCCTGCTGATGGAAGGCTAGTACAGTGTATACTAGTGGTCGCCGAACCAACGCTAGAACACTTCTCTGCCTACATACGTTACACCACTGACCCCGGCCTGAAGCTTATGCCTTTGGCTGGGGTCAGTCTTTTGTAAAGACCCTTTTCAGTATTCTCCGGCTCGAAAGGATTTCCTATCTTGCGGCCTGATAACCAGAAGCCCGGACATTCAATCATTCAAAACTTACAGCACGTGCAAAGTTCTATCGATAAAAGCCCTGAGGATATCAACCAAGGGCTGCAGCATTGGAAAGCCATCGTTGCCAAGTATCAGAAAGCTGATACCGGACGAGCAATTGGGCAAATGTTCAGCAGCTTTGGTCCTTTTGTTGCGCTTTGGATTGCGATGTACTTCAGCGTTGATTACTCCATTTGGCTGACCATTGGCCTTGGCGCAATTAATGCATTCTTCCTGGTTCGTATTTTCATCATTCAGCATGATTGCGGCCATTATTCGTTCCTCAAGAAGCGCAGCGTTAACGATGCCATCGGCTTTGTTTGTTCTTTTTTCAGTTCTATTCCCTACACCTATTGGGCCAGGGTTCACAGTTTCCACCACGGACACACCGGCCAGTTGGAACATCGGGACATAGGCGACATTGATTTCCTTACCGTAGAGGAATACCGCGAACTGAATAAATGGGGCCGGTTTAAGTACCGGATGTTCCGCTCTCCAATTGTCATGTTCGTCATCGTACCCATCATTTACCTCGGGGTGATGCTGCGCATCCCCTCCATTACCTTTGAAGGCTGGAGCCCCATTCACCGTAAGCAACACCTCAACAATATCCTGATTGCTGCGGTCTACATCGGACTTGGCTTTTTGCTTGGCTGGAAAGCTTTCCTGATCGTACAGGGTTCCATCATCTTCTTCTTCGGCATTATTGCTTTCTGGTTCTTCTACGTACAGCACCAACATGAGCATACTTATATGCAGTGGACTAAGAACTGGGACTACCTTACCGCCGCCATCAAAGGTGCGTCGTTCTACAAGCTGCCCCGCTTTCTGCATTTCCTGACCGGCAACATCGGTTACCATCACATCCACCACCTGTCCAGCCGGATTCCGAATTACAACCTGCGTCGTTGTGCTAAGGAGAACCCCGTGCTTCAGCGCTACGTAACTAAGGTTGGCTTTTTCCAGAGCCTGCCGATGATGTTCAATAAGCTGTGGGACGAAGAAAAACAGCGGATGATCACCTTCCGGGAATTCTACCGGGCGGAGGCTAAAATGCCCATGGCCTAATCAGGATAAATAGCGTTCGTAATGGCAAAGCCCCCAGCACAAAGAAAATGTGCTGGGGGCTTTGTTTATGCTGATGAAATGCTTGCTGATACAGGTACATTCTACTTAATGCCCGAATACCGGTGGAGTGGACGTGTGTACAATAAATGCGCAAAATGACCTCCAAGCCTCCGACCACCCTGAAATATCCGATTGATGACCATCACTACTCCTCCATGATCACCGCATTGATCTTCCCCGCGCGCTGCGCGGGCAGCAAGGAGGCGACCAAACCAATTAATAATACGGTAGCGGCCACTGTTGGAAAGTCAAACCACCGAAAGGAAATGGGATAGGCCTCTTGCATCATACCCGGAAGGCTGATGAGGCCAAACGTTCTTTGCATCAGGAACAAGCCCGAGGCCAAGATGAAACCAGTAACTAAGCCCAGACCACAAAGTAAAAGCCCCACCCGGACAAATACGCCGGAGACGTTGCCGCTGGTCATTCCAAGGCTCCTCAATATAGAGATGTCCCGCTTTTTCTCCAGCACGATCATCCACAGGGCCCCCACCAGGTTAAAGCTGATCAGGATCATCATCAGACAAACAATGGCAAAGCCTACCCATTTTTCAACCTTCATCAACTTGAGGATACTGTTCTCCTGTTCGTAACGATTTTTCACTTCAAACCCGGGCCCCATGTAAGCCTGGATTCTTTTATAGGTATCCTTCGTCTCAAAGCCTGGAGCAAGTTTAAGTTCCAACGAAGAAACAGTAGAATCACTGGTACTGAGAAGTTCTCTAGCTTTATCAATACTGACCAGTACCGCCTGGTTCTCAAACGCCTCCTGGCTACGGATGATGCCAGTGGGTTGAAAATCCCGCCGCAGGTAATTGCTCCTTCCGGTGGTTAGAAAGCTGCTTCCCTTAGGCTTTGGCCGAAGCATAAAAACGGTTAGGCGCTCGAACTGATTCAGGGGGTCAATACCAAGAACGATGGAGAGTTGGTTGCCAACAATTGCGCCAGACACCCTTTTATCGGAAACGTCAAGATCGTAGACCCCCTCCTTAACCATTGAATCGATGCCGTTTATCTCCGGGTAGTAGCGGTCTACGCCCTTAACATGAGCGGCACTTTGCTTGTCATCGTAGCTGAAAATAGCCGTTTCTTCCAGCGTTTGGGAGATGAATTGGACGCCATCCAATTGATAGAGCCCATGAAGTGTTTTCTCCTCTAGTTCAAAGGTTTTTCCTTCCGTAGCAACTATACGGACATCGGGGTTCAGGTTATTGAACATACCCAAAAACAAGTCTTCAAAGCCATTGAATACGCTGAGCAAGAGCAACAAAGCCGCTGTTCCTATTGCCACTCCGAAAGCAGCGATCAGCGTAATAATGTTGATTGCATTGGTTGACTTGCGGGCAAACAAGTAACGCCAGGCCATTTTGGCGGGTAAATTCATGGCTTAAAGGTATAATTCATAAGGGCATGGAAGGTAACCTATGACCAGGATAACCCGGCTATACCAACATTAGCGACGAAAACCAGAAAATATTACTACTTAAGCTGAGATAACAAGGAATTGAGCTGGAGTATCTCGTTGGCACTCAACCGATCCTTGATCAGCCTGTCAAATGACTCTTTTCCTTTTTCGATTTTCTTCAGCAGCATATGTCCGGTATCAGAGATCCGGACCCGGTTGCTCCGACGGTCGTAGTCTGAGGGAAATTTATCTAAGTACCCCTTCTTGACCAGCCGATCAATCAATCGACTTGCGTCAGACATTTTGTCGGCAAGGCCATCTCGCACTTCCTGAATCGATGCTGATTCGGGGCTACTCTTGGCCAGGTTTTTCAGGATACTGTACTGCTTCGGCGTTATACCAAAAGGTTGTAATAATTGGCGGGTCCCATTATTGAGCCAACTACAGGATTGGAATAAGTTATAACGAAGTTCCTGAATCTCATTGTTTCCACGGTCACTATTACCGGAGTGATTCTTCTTATTAGTCATCAAATTTTTATTAAAAAAATTTACTAATGATTGATGCTCGATTGTTGTTTATAAACAACACGGATAAAGGTAACAAGACAAAAATCCGCTACTATTCGCTGTTAGACAAAGAGCGAATATATGTTTGGAGCAAGACAAAAAATTATCGTACAAAACTGAAAAGTTGACCAAACAAGTATCCGTCAGCCTTTCAGGACGTTTAACGGTACATTAACGCCTTAGTTTACATCCTTGGCCTCTTTGCTGCGTTATAAGGTTATAAAATAGTCAATCCCATGAGAATTTATGTACTGTTTTTCGCATTGCTCGTTCTTCCTGGTGCCACTTTACTGGCACAAGACAAGCAATACACAAACGCTGAGGACAGTGACCCCGAAGCAATAGCCCTCATCAACAGCATCCGTACCAAGTATGATGCCTTTAAGACAATGGAGGCTGACTTCATGCTCGACATTGCCTTTCCCGGCCAGCAAGTAGAATCTCAAAGCGGTATAATTAAGCGCCAGGGCGACCTTGTTCGTTTTAAGCTTGGTGACCAAGAGGGCATCATCAATGACCAGGCTGCCTACATTATTCAGCACAGCAATAAGGAAGTGATGATCAACAACTTGCCGGACCCCGATGAGATGAGTGGTATGCTTACGCCGCAAACCTTATTCAACTTTTACGAGGGCGACAACTACATCCTCGCGCTCCAGGAGGAGGACGTAGTTGCCGGCCGTCTGCTTCAGGCCATTGAGCTTAAGCCTACGGACCGCAACAACAGTGAATTCACCAAGCTTCGCCTGATGGTTGACAAGGCAAAAAAGGAGTTGGTCTCCATCAAAGCCTTTACCCCCGATGGCGCCAACTTCACCTTCCAGCTTAAAGGGACCAAAGGCAACGTTGCCCTGGCGGCGGCGACTTTCACCTTCAATAAGGACGAATTCCCCGGTTACCACGTGGAAGACCTGAGGTATTAAGCCCCTGTCCTGATCGATTTACAGCCCTGCAGCTCTCCAATAATTAAAGAAAGAAGCGGTACACACCAAACAATGTGTGCCGCTTCTTTCTTTTACCGGTATGCCACGACCTACGATAGTGATTGCCGGTGCCACCGGGTTTATTGGCCGTTGGTTCATCGAACGGTTCCATCGGGAGTATCACATCATTGCCCTCAGCCGGGGGGAAATGCAACCCGCTGCCGACTACGACAAGGCCGAATGGCGACAAGTAGAGTTGTACTCCCTCAGCAGTACGGAGGCGGCGCTGTCTGGGGCAGACTATGCCATCTATCTTGTTCATTCCATGGTCTCGACCACCAGACTGCACCAGGGAGGTTTTGAAGACACCGACCTCCTGCTGGCCGATAATTTCGGCCGGGCAGCCAGGGCTAACGAGCTAAAGCAAATTCTCTTCATGGGTGGCTTATTGCCCGATTATGAGACGACGGATCAACTCAGCCGGCACCTGCGCAGCAGGTGGGAAGTTGAAAAGACGCTCGGGGCTGCCGGGGTTCCGGTCACGGCCCTGCGGGCCGGCATCATCGTTGGTGCAGAAGGTTCCTCCTTCACCATGATCCAAAAGCTGGTTGAACGACTGCCCGTCCTTATTTGCCCCGCCTGGTGCCAGTCTGCCACCCATCCGATTGAGTTAGACGATGCGCTCCAGATGATGCAATTCGTTATCGGCAAAGAGGAGATGTTTGACCGGGCCTTCGACATTGGTGGCTCCCAAACCACCACTTACATGGAGATGATCCGTACGGTAGCAGAGCTCCTTGACAAAAAACGCATCATTCGACCGGTCAAGTTCTTTAGTCCTGGCTTTTCCACCTTTTGGGTCAGTTTGTTTACCGACAACAGCCAGGCCCTGGTCGCCCCGCTTGTTGAGAGTCTTCGACATGATTTGATTGCAACACCCAATGAATTGCTGGCTGCCTTCCCCGTGCGAAAAGACTTTCGAACGGCTGCCCGTCGGGCCTTATTCGGAAAGGAAAAATCACCTCCACTACCAACGCGAAAAAGTGTGTCGGGCAGGGAGAAAAACACCGTTCGAAGTGTTCAACGCCTGCCAAACCCCAGTGCACATTCAGCCACCTATGTAGCCAGAATATATCAGCGTTGGTTGCCCATTTTCTTCCGGACCCTGATCAGTGTGAAGAGTGAGGGCGATATTTCCATCTTCAGTTTTTTATCGATCCCACTGCTACAATTACAGTTTATCCCTGACCGCAGCGACGACGATCGTCAACTTTTTTACATCAATGGCGGGCGCCTCGTTCGCCGCAAAGATTATGGCTGGCTGGAGTTCCGTCGGGTGCTGGGCGGAGCCTACGTGATTTCGGCCATTCACGAGTTTGTCCCGGCACTTCCCTGGTACCTATACATCCTCACCCAGGCTAAGGCCCACGCAGTGGTTATGGATCGTTTTGGACGGTATCTAGCTAAAAAATAGCTGACGGTTTGAGCATTGGGGCGGGGCCGCAGGTGCCAACTCAGGGATTGTAAAAGCAAGGTTCGGAGGCTTTTGTTCCTTGCTCTTTATCCCCTATCCTGCACCTGCGGCCCCGCCAAAAAAACAAACTCAGCAGTCAAGAAAAACCCCAGAGGGCGTAACAACGTTACTGCTTTCATGAATACCATTAAACTCAATAACGGCCTTGACATGCCCCAATTAGGCCTGGGCGTTTGGAAATCCGGAAACGGGCAAGAAGCTATTGACGCCATTCATTGGGCGTTGGATGCGGGCTATCGGCACATCGACACCGCCAGCATTTATAAAAACGAAGAAGCGGTAGGAGAAGCCATCCGTACCGCCAGCGTTCCCAGGGAAGACATCTGGTTGACCACCAAAATATGGAACGACGATATTCGCGCCGGCCGCACCGCCGAAGCGCTGGAGGAAGCCCTCGCCCGCCTGGGCACCGATTACATCGACTTGCTACTACTTCACTGGCCGGTAGACGGTTATGTAGCTGCCTGGACGGCCCTTGAGCAGGCACTCGCCGCCGGAAAAGTGCGGGCAATTGGCCTGAGTAACTTCATGGAGGAGCACCTCACTGACATCATCGAGCAGGGAGAAATTCTGCCAGCCGTCAACCAAATTGAGTATCACCCTTATCTGGTACAGGCCAATGCCATCAGTTATTGCGACATGCATAATATTGCCATCACCGCCTGGAGTCCGCTGATGCAGGGCAAATTTCTGGAAGAGCCGCTCTTCACAGAAATTGCTGCAGCCTACGGTAAAACGCCAGCTCAGGTAGTACTTCGGTGGTGTGTACAAAATGACATCATCATCATTCCAAAATCAACCAATCAGGGCCGGATCAAGGAAAATAGTGCCATCTTTGATTTCGAACTCTCCGAAGACCATATGATTGCCATTGACGAACTGGAGAAGGGAAAACACTTTGGCCCCGACCCCTATGACTTTGACTTCTAGTATACATCACAAGTATTCTACCACCAGAAACCCAACGGAGTAATTCACTTCAAGGGGATAATTGTACTTTGCCACCGTCTTTCTGCGCTAACTAACCAAACTATGGACTTGAGCTTTCAACCGTTGGAAAACACCACCACCGCGTTTTTTCACGACATTTTCCATTCTTCCTTTTACAATCCTCCCGGTGCTCCGCCAATTCCTTTCGATACCATCCGGAACCCCGAGATGCGGCGATACTATGAATACTGGGGCAAGGAAGGCGACCTTGGGTTCATCGTTAAAAGAGATGGGGAAGAGATTGGCGCCATTTGGTCGCGGTTGTTCACCCAGACGGAACCAGGGTTCGGCTTTGTTGCCGAGGACGTCCCGGAACTGGGCATTGCCATAAAAAAAGGCCTGCGGGGCGCAGGCATAGGCCAACAACTAATTGACCACTTCCTTAAGGCACTTCGCGCCAGAGGTGACCAACAGGTTTCCCTGAGTGTCCACGGAGATAACCATGCGGCACAATGGTACCAGCGAATGGGCTTCCGGATCGTGGCCTTCAATGGCAAGACCATGACGATGGTGTTGGACCTTTAGGTTTTAGGACCCAGGGTTTAGGACTCAGAGTTCAGCGTTTAGAATTCGGGATTTAGCGATCAGGACTCAGGAACCAAGTCTCAAGCGTAGGTTTTAGGCTTGAACCGTGCGCCCCGAATACTATCTGCTAAGCGCTGAACCCTGAATTCTAAACACAGAACACTGATTACTGGCCCCTGAATACTGAACACTGAATACTGATTCCTAAATACTGAATACTGATTCCTGAATACTAACTGCGATGCTACGTTTCTTGCCTTTCCTCCTTTTACCCTTATTGGCACTAGCTTGTAAGCCGAAGCCCGTACCAGCCAGTGAATTAGCCTCAATCAATCCGGACGATCCCTTTACGTATGAACGTTTCCGGCCGGAGGGTGTACTGCGACCGGAAGAATTTATTTTTCCGAAAAACAGAAAGAAAGATCCTGCGCATTACTTGCCCGACACCACGAACGAACGGTACTTACCCATTCGGTACCTTCTGGTGAATTTCCACATCATGAACAGTTCCGACACCTTGTACCCTTTATTCGGCGAGGCGGCAGTAAAGAACATCAAAGAGGTGCTGAACTCTACCAATGGATTGATGAACGGCCAGCAGGAACTCTGGCTCAAGCCCGACAGCATGGAAGTGCCAGCCTTGCCCAAAAGGCTACTGTTTAACCTGGCCACTAAACCAGGAACCGACGAACCTGCCATCTACGAACATTACGATGACGAACTGTATGGCTACCTGCACAATGGAAGGAACAGGAACCGGGCCGACCGAAGCGTCATCAGGAAATACGCGGTTAATAAGGACTCCGTCTTGAACATCTTCATCATGGGGCCACCCCGGGATAGCCTGGCGAGTAAAACTTTCCGCTCACCGGGTACCGATGGTATTTACCTTGGCGATGCCATAAAGGTGACCGGATGGCTGGAGAATGATCGTCCCCCATGGGAGCTGCGGGGCATCGTGGCCCACGAAATAGGCCACGCACTTTCCCTGAATCATGCCTGGACAAGAGATGGCTGCGATGATACGCCAACACATAAAAACGATTACTGGAGCCGCCGGGGAAGGAATACCGGCCCCGGAAAAACCAGTAATAACCTAATGGATTACAGCAACCGACAGGAGGCGCTAACGCCCTGCCAGATCGGGAGGATGCATGCTGCGATGAGTGACATCAATGGTCGGCAGCGAAAATGGGTACTCCCCTACTGGTGCAGGTACAACCCCAACGAACCCGTCCGGGTCACCAAAGATTTGAACTGGGAAGGGGCCCGGGATTTCAATACCGACATTTTCATTCGGCGTGGGTATACCCTGCGCATCAATAATCGGATTCACCTGCCGGCGGGAGCCGCCATCCACGTTGACCCCGGTGCACGGCTGCTCCTTGGGCCAGCGGCCATCCTCCACAGCGACTGTGGAGGAGAATGGGGAGGCATCAAAATCGGGGTAACGGACAACGGCTACCGCGGTGAGGTCGTTGTTGAAGAAGGTGTCATCTTCCTCAATGAGAAGGCATGAGCCAACAGCGCATATTAATAACCGGGGCTACCCGTGGCATTGGCAGAGCATGTGCTGAATACTTCGTACGCTCGGGGTGGCAGGTTGTTGGGATAGCAAGATCTGCCACCGAACTATCCCTACTACGGGAGTCGCTTGGGGAGGCGGTAAAAACCGTTCAAGCAGACCTGGCAACAAAGGCAGGCATTTCGGCAGTTCCACTTGAATATTTTGATGCCATCATCCTGAACGCCGCCGCCTTTTCCTCCGGAGAATTACTGCGTGGGGAAGACCACTTCGAACGGCTTTGGAAACTTAACGTTCGGGCCAATCACTTGATAGCACGTCGCCTACTCCCTGAATTACGAAAGAAAGACCAGGGTCACCTGGTGGTGATCGGATCGCTAGGTACAGATTACTGGCCGGCTCACCTCACGGCCTATGTGGCCACCAAGTATGCCCTGCGAGGCCTTTTTCTTGGCTGGGAAACAGAGTTAAAAAGTAGTGGCGTCCGCACTACGCTGGTGGCTCCCGGAGCAACCCTCACTTCCAGCTGGGATAACGAAGAACCTCCGGCGGAGATACTACTTCCGGGGCAGGTTGCGGAGTTTATTGGGACGGCCATCCGGGAAGGACGTGAAGGTAGACTGGTAATCCGAAAGGAGTAATTGAAGTTGGAGGGGCCTACCCCTTAACTCCGATACTATTCTTCATTTAAGTCGGCGGTATCCAGTTGTTTCTCGCCTTTGAGATAAGCCGTCAGGTTATCTACCACGAGTTGTCCTTTTACCACCTTCATTTTTAAGTCCCGAAACCTGACCCGTTCCATATTTACAACGATCTTTTTAGCATCACCTGAGTTAGCCATCAACCGTAGTTCTCCGAGCACTGGTGAATCTATGAGGAAGTAACCTTGATCAGCATTATAATTTTTGACGGTGATGGTTTTTTCCCAATTGATCTGCTCTTCAAAGAACCTGGCAAGCTCCTTTTCCATTTCACTCTTGATACGCGTGCTTTGCTTTTGGGCTTTTTTCATTCTGTTGTCGTACTCCGATGTTTTTTCGAAGGGGCTTTTTTGTACCCAGTCTTTCATCACCAGATTCACGGCAGAATTGATTCGTTCCTCCAGGTGGGGTACACTCCAGAACTTCAGGATACCATCACGGCTGCAAGAAGCAATTACCGTTCCATCAGGGCTAAAGTCAATTTCTTCGACATCAGAATCGTGTGCCTTTTCGGCCATCGTCATCAAGCGTCTGCCGGTAGCGAGATCCCACAGTTTAACCGTACGGTCACCTCCACTGGTAGCAAACGTTGCGCCATCAGGGCTGAAGGCTACGGACCAAACGTCGGAACTATGGCCGTCATGTTTGCGCACCTGAACCCCCTTGTGTGGATTCCATACATGGATTTTATTGTCCCAACCTCCGCTAGCCACTACATCGGATACAGGAGACCATTTAACGTCCCATACACCGTCAGAATGTCCTTCGAGTGTTCGTAACAGGACGCCGGATTTGGTGGACCAAACGCGCAGGTTGTGGTCAGCACAGGCGGTAATCAAGTGCTTACCTTCGTCTCCATAGGCGACGGAAGTAACATCGTCGGGATGTCGATCAAGGTCGAGCACCATACGAGCTGTGCCTGTCTCCCAAATCTTGGCGGTTCCATCCCAGCTTGCGCTCGCGAGGTAGAAGCCATCCGGGCTGAAGTCAAGATCACGTACATAGCCTTCGTGGCCTTTCATTTCCCGGAGAAGCGATCCGCTGGCGACATCCCATATCAGGATGCGGTGATCAGCTCCACCAGTGGCCAGTAAGCGGCTATCGGGAGAAAAGCGGACACTTAGCACATCATCATTATGCCCTCCTTTGAGCGTTTTCATCTTTACTCCTAAGGTAGGCTGAAAAATATCAATGTCATGTTTACCTCCTGCAATGGCGAGAAAATTACCGTCAGGACTGTAATCCAGGCTAATCGCAGAATAGCCAAGGTGGATAGTATTAATCAGTCGGGTAGAGTCATCAGGAATTGCAAAAAGTGACGTACTCACGAATAGGAGTACCACTAGGGATAGAGTCTTCATTTTGTGTTGATATGCGTTGTTCAAAAGTGATAAAAATAGTCAATAATTGTCGGAGCGTCTACGATTGAGCCCGGTGCGTACTTTTCCAGGATCAGGTAACTTTTCAGTAGTGATCATTTGATCGTTCTAAAATCTAAGTAGCCTTACTCGTTAGACAGAATAAATTATTGGTTTCCAAGCCTTTATTATTTTTTGAAGAAAGCTTACCTTTAGTCCTTTATTTGTTAGGAACACTAAGAACAAACACAATCCCAAATTAATGACTAGACGAGATTATTTCATTATCTTTTGTCTGCTTTTGCCGTTTTTCATCACTTTACCTTGGCTAATTGTGAGTAGGCAGGCCCTTGGCCAGCAAAAAGAACTGGTTGAACTGACCAGAGACACGCTCCATATCAACAACCTGAGGTGTGCCCGTTTGAAGCTTTCTACTGAACCATATATCGAAAGAAATAAGGCCTTAGAAGAAAACAACGAAATACTGATTCAGAAACTAACTGAAAAAGGGGTTAAAGTTGTGACGCAGGAACTCCCCCCAAATCCGAAGTTTTTCACTGAGCATGATAACGCTCAACAAAAAAAGATAGAGGAGCTAACCTTGATGAACGAACAGCTTCGTGTCCAATTAGAAGCACTTCAGCAAGGGGAGGCTCCGGCAACTCCAGCTGTGGACAAGTCCGTTCCTGCTCCGCAGTTGCCTCCTGTTTCCGAACCACTGACTACTGCTTCACAGAAAGAGGTGTCACCTCCAAATCGGAATAAGGAACCTGATGAGCTCGTAGCAGCGAAGTCCATACCGCATCAGCCTACCCACCAGCCCAAAGAAGTGAGTAAACCTGAGGTAAAGGATGTGCCCTCTTCGGCCCCCATGCTGGCTTCTTACGAAAGCATGAAGGAGCCTTCTGTAGTAAAAAACACTGCCTCCACAGCCCCCATGTCAACCACCTATGAGCGTATGGAGATGAGTGAGCCCGCAGTGAAAAATGTCACCTCCACTGAACGGGTCTCCGCATCCAATCAGAATAATGAGGGGCTACAACCGGTAAAGGCAGACATTGTATCGACAGAACCCGGATTAGCCCTTGACCAGAAGAAGGAGTCGGCTCCTATTGCCGCAGTCGATAAATCGCTGTCAGCACCGGTAGTATCCTCAGCGCCTCCGACCCAACCCGTTAAGAAGACCGCACCACTTTATAACCTGGCGCCAAAGGGAATCCGCATCATCTCTATTGGAGAGCGGATGCAGGAGCAGATCACCCGTGCGGGCATTGAAGGCTTAGCGGGAGAAAATTTTCGTATCAAGCTTTTCATTAAAGAAGCTTCCGGGACATCTTCCTCCAAGATGCAGCGTATTGTTGTCGAATTTGACCTGAAAAATGTTCCCGAAAGTTATCACGGAGCCCGAGACCTGTTTCTGGTTTTAACTAACCGTGGGGGGGAAGTCGTCATTACTCCTCAATCCACGACGGCCAACGTTCCGTTCAATGGCTCCACGGTTAGCCTGAAGACTACGGCAAAAAGCCGTGCGGACTTTGTTAATACTCAGCACCTAAGCATTGAGCAAAACCTCTCAAGTAAATTAGCTAAGGGGCGTTACCGGGCACAGATTTATTGTGATCTTGCCGTGCTGGGGATGATAGACTTCGAGGTACTGTAGTTACGGCATAAAAATGGACCTGCTGCGGCCTTTAACTTGTTCATGCGCTCCTACCAGTGCTTTGTCAGGTCGATTCTGTCGCATTAAATGCTGGTGAATTTTGCCTGCTGGCAAGGCGCTTGAACCGGAATTTAGCCGTAGCTAAATGAGGATTCAAGCAACGCAGCCAGCGGGTAAAAGACGCCGCAGTTAATGTGACAAGATCG
>JBGCFZ010000382.1:0-5779 GCA_045110355.1 Lewinella sp.
GGCCTCAACGCCCTCGGCTTCGCCCAGCCCACCGAAGACCCAACCCTCCCCCTCGTAGTAACCTCTGCCTCCATCTTCGCGGACATGACGGAGATGATCGCGGGCGGCCACGTCCGCGTCGAGTCGGTAGTGCCCATTGGCGGAGACCCCCACATCTACGAGCCAACGCCATCTGATGTCCAGTTGGTTTCCCGTGCCAACCTTGTCCTGATCAACGGTCTGACGTTTGAGGGGTGGATGAACGAGCTGATCGAAAACAGCGGCACCATCGCTGAAACGATCACCATCACCGAAGGCATCGGCACCATCGCCAGCGAGGAATACGCTAATTCCAGCGATCCACACGCCTGGATGACCGCAGCGAACGGCCTAATCTACGTCCGCAATATCCGCGACGCCCTCATTGAACTCGACCCCTTCAACCGTAAGGTCTACGAATTCAACGCCGGGGTGTACCTGCAACAGCTGGAGGATCTTGATGCCGAGATATTCCGACAAATCGCCTCCATCCCCGAAAAAGACCGGATCCTGATCACCAGTCACGATGCCTTTCGGTACTACGGCCGCCACTATGGGATTCAGGTAGAGGCCGCTCTTGGCACCAGTACCGACGCGGAGGTGCAGACCTCCGACGTTAACCGGCTGACCAACATCATCCGCGACACCGGCGTCCCGGCCATCTTCGTGGAAAGTACCATCAACCCTAAACTTATCCGCCAGATCGCCATCGACAACGATGTCATCATCGGTGGCTATCTCTACGCCGACTCCCTCGGCGAGCCCGATACCGAAGCCGGAACCTACCTGGGGATGCTGACCTTCAATACCAATACCATCGTGCAGGCCCTCAAGGGGAACACCGCCGACATCAAGGATGGTATGGCCCCAAAGGCCGGCCAGCAATTGATCCTTTTAGGGATTATTTTGGCGGTGATGGCCGGGGCTTTTTTCTTTATGGTACGGCGGATTAACCGGGGCGTAGCTTAAGTAATGGGGGAAGGGGATAAGGGGAAAAAAGGAATAAGGGAAAAAGAAGAAAAGCTCCGCAATCAAGCACTAACAATCACCAATCAAGTATCACCAATTATGGCCGCCATCACCGTTTCCGACCTCTCCGTAGCCTACGACCGTAAACGCGTCCTCAGCAACATCTTCCTTGAGATCGAAGAAGGGCATCGTTACGGAATTCTGGGGCCAAATGGATCAGGCAAATCGACTTTATTGAAAGCGATTCTTGGGTTAATCGAAGACTATACCGGCAGTGTTGAAGTCTTGGGTCAGGAGGTGCAAAAGGTCCGCCGGCAGGTGGTATACGTCCCCCAGCGGAGCGAGATTGATTTTACTTTCCCGGCCACCGTCCGGGACGTTGTGCTGATGGGCCGCTACCCCCACAAGAAAGTTTTCCAACGCTTGAATAAGGAAGACCACCGACTGGCCGATGCAGCGCTGGAGGAACTGGACATTGCTGACCTTCAAAACCGGCAGATCGGAGAGCTCTCCGGTGGCCAACAGCAACGAACATTCCTCGCCAGAGCTATGGCTCAGCAAGCAGACATCCTCCTACTTGACGAACCCTTCGTTGGGGTAGACATCCCAACCGAAGAGAAGATCATCGCCGTACTCCGCAAGCTTTCGGAAGCGGGTAAAACCCTGCTGGTGGTTCACCACGACCTCCAGGCCGTACCGGAGTACTTTGACCACGTCATCCTTCTCAACCAACGTTTGATTGCCCATGGGCCTACCGAAGAGGTGTTCACCCCGGGGGTTTTAAAGGAGGCATTTGGTGGACAGTTGGCGTTATTGCAGCAAGCAGGGAGACTGGCTAAATGACCACGGAGTGGTCGACCCTTAATTGCCCCCGGTGAAAGGTCCCGTAGCGGGCTTTTGCCCGGGGTGGGAAAAGGTGGCCATGACCACTGCGGCGCTGCGCGCCGCCAAACGACCGCCCATTTTCACCCCGGGTGTCGGTGTTCCACCTCACCCGGGGCAAATGCGGTCCGATCCCTCCGGAATCTTCAATACAGCATCCATCAATTTATAGATCTTCGCCACATGAATACCATCTCCGTCACCCCACCCAAATGCATCATTTTCGACTGTGACGGCATCCTCGTCGACAGCGAACAGATTACCTTTTCTGTATTGGCGGAAATGAGTAGGGAGGTTGGGGTCAGGCTCTCCGAAGCGGAACTCGAAGCAAATTTCCTGGGTAAATCCCTCAACAGCATCATCGCTTTTTTGGAGGCAGCAACTGACCGGTCATTGGCAGCCACCTTTGAGACGGAATTCCGGCAACGGACCTTCTCCAAATTCAAAACCGACCTACAACCGGTAGAAGGTATCAGAGAATTGCTTGACCGGTTGACGGTCCCCGTATGCGTGGCCTCCAGCGGCCCGCCGCACAAGATCAGGATGAACCTGAAACTGACGGGATTGGACGTACATTTCGGTGACAATACCTTCAGTTGCTATGACCTGAAGCGCTGGAAACCCGACCCTGCCGTATTTCTGCACGCAGCTGACACCATGGGCTTCTCTCCGGCAGAATGCGTAGTGGTTGAAGACAGTCCGACGGGAATAAAAGGAGCCGTAGCCGGTGGGTTCACCGTCTACGGCCTAACTCGTCATGGAAATGATCAGATACTGGCAGCTGCCGGAGCAACAGTTTACCATCATCATGACGAACTGTATGCGCTGCTATTTCCTTGAATTTACTACTGCAAAAAATTCACTTTGCCGTTGTCCATGTCATAAACGGCACCAACTATTTTAATCTCACCGTTGTCCTCCATTTCCTTCAGGATGGGACTGTTCAGGCGAATCTGCTCAATGGTGTGTTGCACGTTGCTTTCGCAGACCATGTGTACGAATTCCTCATTTTTCGAGGTCCGGTCTCCCTCATAGCTGACCTTATCAACTGCCGGTCTGATTTTTGCTAACATTGGAGTGATGTTACCCAACTTCACATCATCAACAGCAGCTTTTACGGCGCCACAGTGTTCGTGCCCCATCACCAGGATGAGCTTGGAGCCTGATACTTTACAGGCAAACTCCATACTACCCAGGATGTCTTCGTTGACAAAATTTCCTGCAACACGGGCGACAAAAACGTCGCCAATACCCCGGTCAAAAACGTCTTCAACGGGTACCCGACTATCTACGCAGGACAGGACGATGGCCTTTGGAAATTGAGCATTGGTACTCTTTCGGACCTGCTCAGAGTGATCTCTGGCCGTCAGGTCATTTCTCAGGAACCTCGCATTACCTTCTTTGAAGGATTGAATGACCATGTCGGCCGTTAGTGCATCTTGCTCTTCTTTAGTCAGAACATCCTCAACAACACCCTTCATCGGTTGTGCACGTTGGGTGGTGACCGTAGCGGGCTCTGCCGCCGCAGGTTCCGCGGGGCTACAAGAAGTAAGGATAAGGCTTACCAGTAATGTGGCAAGGAAATTTATTTGATTATTCATGGTGAAATTTTATGGTGCAATTAGTATCAAAAGAGCAACGGCATTCAACATTCTGAGCGGTGCTTAGCTGCAATCTTGTTTACACACTCAAACCCGAATACTCGAAAGGGGTTCCTTCTAAACCTCCCAAACACTTAGAACTGACATAAAAATGACAGCTTTACTATCTTTATCAATAGTTTTACTATCAAAAGCAGCACTTCTTGCTGACTGTCCTTAAAAGCAGCCCTTAAATAAGAACTGGTATAGTGCTGGAAAAGGGGGGGGCAGCTCCTTGCTTTTATCCCTTTTCCCTGCACCTGCGGCCCCGCCCTGATTTCCGAAAGCATATGGCGGACAGCAGGTGATGGGCGCGGCCGCAGGTGCAGCAGAAAGGATAAAGGAGCCGTGATGGACCGTTGCAACTAAACACTAAAAAGGTACTGTTTATCTTTGCCCGCCCAAAACAGTCTTCAGAGGAGGAAATGTGTCTTGCCAGAAGCGAAGACCGGCCACTATCTGACTATCTGACTAATTGACTATTTGACTAACTGACTAATCATGTCCACGACTTTCGCCGACTTCAAAAAGCTGACCTCCCACGCCAAGGATTACGGTTTCGTATTCCAAAGCTCTGAAATCTACGACGGCCTCTCTGCCGCCTACGATTACGGTCCCCTCGGTGTATTGCTGAAGAACAACCTGAAAGAATACTGGTGGCGCTCGATGGTTCAACTGCACGACAACATCGTTGGTCTTGACGCCAGCATCTTCATGCACCCGAAGACCTGGAAAGCGTCTGGCCACGTTGATGCCTTCAACGACCCACTGGTCGACAACAAAATAAGCAAGAAACGCTACCGGGCAGACGTGCTGATTGAAGACCACATCGCTAAAATAGAGGGCAAACTAAAAAAGGAGATCGCCAAAGCTAAAAAACGATTCGGCGAAGCTTTTGACGAAGCCGAATACCGCGCCACCAACGGCAACGTTAAACGCTACCAGGGGCAGATGGACGAAATCGCTAAACGCCTGGCCACTGCTATGACCGACGGCAACATGGAGGAACTCCGCCAGATGCTGGTAGACCTCGAGATCAAAGACCCCGAGTCCGGCGCCGCAGACTGGACGGACGTGCGCCAGTTCAACCTGATGTTCTCCACCCAGCTCGGTAACATCGCAGGTGAAGAAGGTAAGCTGTACCTCCGCCCGGAAACTGCCCAGGGTATTTTCGTCAACTTCCTCAACGTACAGAAGAGTACGCGCCAGAAGCTGCCCTTCGGTATTGCCCAAATCGGTAAGGCCTTCCGCAACGAGATCGTAGCCCGCCAGTTCATCTTCCGTATGCGGGAATTCGAGCAGATGGAGATGCAATTCTTCATCCAGCCCGGCACCCAGATGGAATGGTACAACAAATGGAAAGAGACCCGGATGAAGTGGCACCTCGCCCTGGGCCACCCGGAAGAAAAACTTCGCTTCCACGACCACGACAACCTGGCCCACTACGCCGACGCTGCCGTGGATATTCAGTTCGACTTCCCCTTCGGTTTCAAGGAACTGGAAGGTATCCATAGCCGTACGGACTTTGATCTCGGTGCCCACATGGAGCTGTCGGGCAAGAAAATGACCTATCACGATCCGAAGACGAACGAGAAGTACGTTCCTTATGTCCTCGAAACCTCCATCGGTGCTGATCGTCTCTTCCTGGCGACGATGAGCCATGCCCTGCGTACAGAGATGGTTCCGGGTCAGGACGACGAGAGCAACGTACGTGATGTGATGAAGCTGCACCCAGCCCTCGCGCCGATCAAGGCTGCAATTATGCCCCTAAAACGGAATAACCCGGACATCGTGAAAGTCGCCAAAGACATCTTCAACGATCTCCGCTTCCGCTTCGACGTCCAGTACGATGATACCGGCGCAATTGGTAAGCTCTATCGCCGGCAAGATGCCGTAGGTACGCCGTTCTGTATCACCGTTGATTTTGACACCATCGAAGAAGGCGAGAATAAGGGCACCGTTACCGTCCGCAACCGTGATACGCTGGAGCAACAACGGATCAAGATAGAAGACCTTGCGGCTTTCATTGGTCCTAAGGTTGATATGGGAGCATTGTTGGCTGCCGCCAATCAGTAGTTCATAGTTTAATAGTCTCTAGAACTATGGACTATTGAACTATGAACTACAACACTATGTACTCTTAGTAATGGCAAACGAATGGAATGTCGGCAGGAAAGTGTCCGGCCTTAAGAAAGAAACGGAGTATGCGGTCGTAGTTGGCCTGGTTACTCGTAAACAGACGGAAGATCAGGTATCCGAATACCTGGATG
>JBGCFZ010000383.1:0-3589 GCA_045110355.1 Lewinella sp.
TCAGTACCTGCGTAAATGTGCAGTTTCTTGATCTGTGCCCGACCAAGCTTGGTCTTAGGCAGCATACCTTTCACGGCCATTTCAAGAACGCGCTCTGGCTTCTTGGCGAACAAGTCACGGGGAGTAGCCTTGCGTTGGCCACCGGGGTAACCGGTGTGGCGGAGGTATTCCTTATCCGTTAACTTTTCACCAGTGAACCGACAGAGATGGGCGTTGAGTACGATTACGTGATCGCCATTGTCGAAGTGAGGGGTAAAGTCAGGCTTGTGCTTTCCACGAAGAACGGTAGCGATCTTGCTGGCCACACGGCCAACGATCTCACCTTCCACGTCAATCACGTGCCACTTACGCTCTACCGATGCGGCATTGGCCGACTTGGTTTTGTAGCTTAGTGTATCCACTGTATTGCTTAATTTTGTTTGCGTTATCGCCCTCACTTCTTCCCCCTGTTTTGGAGGTAGCTGCTTAAGCGGCTGCAAAGGTAGCCGCATCTTTGTTCTCCACCAAGTCTTTTACAAGTTATTTTTCAACTCGGACCTTTGTAACTTGCTGAAAAACAGTCGAAATTTCGCACAAGCTTGAAAACAAGCGAGTTTCAGCCTCATTTTCAAAGACGGGCGGAACACAAAATTCAGGCTCCAATACCTCCACTTAAGCCATTGTCTTACTACTCCCACTGTTTTTCAGCTTATTCTTACAAAGAAAAATCCTCCGGGACTCAGCATCGGTTGCAGCAGCAACCAATTGCAGGGTCCATAGAGGAGTCAAACCAAAATGGTTTACCGCACCTGCGGCCGCGCCCTAAGGCTGCCGGAGGTACTTAGGTACCGAGAACCGCTGCCCGTAGCGTTCTGCCAGTTCTTTAGACCGCTTTTCGAACGCCGCCCTGCCGTAGCTTTCCAGGTACCGCAGCACCCCGCCGGTGTAGCCGGGGAACCCCCACGCATACACACTCGCCAGGTTAGCCGCAGCGGGTTCCGTTATCACTTTCTCCTGCAGGCACCACCCCGATTCGATGACTTGGCTAAAAAGAAATCGGTCTTTCATTCTGCGGCGGTCGTAGTCCGTTTTTGTTACCGGGAAGTGGTCACCGATACCCGTCCAGAGCCGAGCCGTCCCATCCGCATTGTAGGCATAAAACCCCGCGCGTTTTTGTTCTCCTCCCCTTCCCAGGTCATCAAGCATTGTCTTCAGCGCCGGCACCGCCGGATGCTGCTGGTATTTATCGCCATAATGCGCCGCAGCTTGCTTTTCGTACCTCATCACCAAGCTCAGCCCTAATTTATCCGCCAAGGCCAACGGGCCTAGGGCCATACCTGCCTGGCGGCCCATGTTCTCGACCAAAGCGGCCGGGTAGCCCTCGTTAAGCATCGTGACGCCTTCCAGAATGTAGGTATTTTGAACCCTGGCGGCAAAGAAGCCCCAGCTGTCCTTCACTACCAGGGGGATCTTTCGAATCGTAGTAGCAAAGTCAAATGCCCGGGCGATCGTCTCCTCATTAGTCAGGTCTCCTTTGATGACCTCTACAACGGAAGAAGTCTCTGCCGGAGAGAAAAAGTGGATCCCCACGTAGTGTTCGGGCCGGAGGCTACCCTTGCTCAGCTCCGTGATGGGAATGGAAACCGTATTCGTCGCAAAAATGGCGAACTCGTCCAATTGTTCTTCCGCCTCACGGGTAACTTTCTGCTTAACGGCCTTGTTTTCAAATACTGCTTCTACGACGATGTCACACCCAACGAATTCGGTACTTTTGTCCGTCGTAGTGATCCTGCTCAGCAGCTCTTCCCGCTCTGAAGGTTGAAAGGTCCCCCGTTCAATGTACTCATCGATCCGTTCGGTCACATAGGCCTTACCCCGGTCGGCAATCGGCTGGCTAACGTCTTTGAGCACCACTTCCAGTCCGTTACGCAGGCAGAGGAAAGCAATGCCCGACCCCATCCTTCCAGCACCGATAACTCCTACCCTGCGCGGGCGGAATTTACCGTAGCCTTTAGGCCGGCCCAGCCCCTTAGTACGAATGGCTTGCTTATCAAACCAGAAAGTAGAGATCATGTTATTGCTCACTTCCCCCGTTGCTACCGCTGCGTAATACCGGCTGTCGATCCGAAGGGCCGTTTCGAAATCAACTTTAGAGGCCTCGGCCAGCAGGTCAATGATGGCGCGCTGGGCGGGGTAGAGATCATTTGTATTTGCCGACAACCTGGCCGTGAGTAAGCGGATACGATGACCGAGGTTGGGGTCGGCGGCGGAGCCGCCGGGGATTTCACCATCTTCAGCATCCCACGGACGGTGGGTTGTCGGATTAGACAATAACCAGGCCTTGGCCTTTCTGATCAAGTCTACCGGATCATCCGCCAACTCATCCACCAGGCCAACCTTTAGCGCTTCCTGAGGGCTGTACCTCCTACCTTCCAGCAACAGCGGATAGGCCCGCTCTATGCCCAGGAGCCACATCAGGCGGATAACGGCTCCACCACTTGGGATAAGGCCTATCCTTACCTCCGGGTGCCCCAGGCGAATTTTAGTGTTCGCCGTTACGATACGTCGGTGGCAGGCCAGGGCAAGCTCAAAGCCGGTTCCGATTGCATCTCCGTCAATCGCCGCAACTACGGGCACCCCTGGCACCTCGAGGTCTCGCAAAAATGCTTTCAGCAACTGAGCGGCGTTGAAAGCCTCTTCCGCATCCTTGAGCTTAAGCATGTAAGCCAGGTCTCCCCCCTGCAGGAAATCATTTTTTGCCGAGGAGATGATGACGCCACGAAGCCGACCGGCAGCTTTTTCTTTTTGTAAATGCGCGATCACGGGCCGGAATGCTGCAACCAGCTCATGGTTAAGCAGGTTGCTTTCCCTCCCCGACATATCGAGGATGAGGGTAACAATGTCATCGGTGTCTTTGCGGTAATTGATCATGGCAGGTGGTCAGGTGGCAAGTTACAGGTTTCAGGTTCCAGGTGGCAAGTTGCGTTACATCATCCTTTCTATAATGGTGGATACAGCTAACCCAGCTCCCGCATCAATCGTGAGGCTGCCCAGAGTAAAATCTTGTCGTTCCAACTCATCAAGGAGATGACAAAGCATCATTCCGCCAACGGCGCCCAGGGGTTCACCCAGGGCTATTGCTCCGCCGAGTACGTTGAAGCGATCATCTGCAGCACCGATTCCGCTTTGGAAACGAATGGCCGGGGCGGCAAAAGATTCGTTGAACTCCCACAAGTCAATGTCTTTACGCTCCAGGCCAGCTTGCCGGAGGGCAAGGTCGGCGGCGTTAATGCCTCCGGTAAGCAAGGTGGCATCTACGGCACTCATCGCTACTGCCCGGATACGTGCCCGGGGTGTAAGCCCCAGGGATTTTCCGGCCTGATCGCTTCCAAGAAGCGCCAGCGCACAGCCATCGGCTGCTTTACTCGTATTCCCGAAGGAGTGCTGGTGGTCTACGTAATCTACCAGAGGGAACCGGTGCAGGGCCATTTCGTCGAAGCCCGACAACCCCATTTCGGCAAAGCGGGGAGGTAATTCGGCCAGGTCTTCTGCCTTGAGGTCTTGTCGGGGGATACTGTCCTCCGCCAGAATAACGAGTCCGTTAGCATCA
>JBGCFZ010000384.1:0-9181 GCA_045110355.1 Lewinella sp.
ACCAGTACGTTTGCGGATGTTGAACAGTACAAACAAGGTGAAAAATTTAAGAGTCCATTTGTAGGACAAGTAACCGTTGCAGACATTTTACCCGTTGATGCTTAGCCTTAATATTTAGCATGCCTCTCAGAGCTCTTCGAGCTGGTAAGTGGAAAATCCCACTACCAGTTCGGAGAGCTTCTATCTTTGTGCTATGAACAGATTTTTTGGCGTACTGCTTTTAGGCATGGTCTTGTTGGGCTGCAATGGGGAAGACCCGGCAAGTGAACAGGAGTGTTACCAGTTACCAATGGGAACACACTTACCAAGGCTTAGCCACAAGGCGCCTATTATTTCATTAGAATTTGTGCTTTCTAGCGGTGATACTATGCATGACAAGGGCTTCATTCGGATGGAAGATGGAGAGTGGGGGAATTTTCATTTATCGGATGCAGGTTTAGGCAATCCGTTTATTAACTGGGCAGACTTCCCCTCCAGTGCCAGATATCTTGATAAGGACGGTAATGAACGTTTCTTTTCGCACTACCTAAGGTACTCGGCATCCGGAACGTATGATTATGACATCATCTACTCCGATTTTGCTATGAGCGTCGGTAAAGACATTTTGCCACAAAAACTCCACCAAGACACCGTCTCTGCCGAGCACGGCTTCCTCTCTTCAGCAGCAATACCTGGCGGTGGTTTACAAGTAACCTGGCTAGACGGCCGCTACACCAAAGTTCCGGAGGGCGCGGCCGCAGGTGCAGAGAAAGTTGAAGAGCAGGGTGATGACCACGGCCACGGACATGGCGGCGGAGCGATGACGCTGCGCACCAAAGCCCTGTCTGATTCTGTCAGCGTAGAGCTCGACCACCGCGTCTGCGACTGCTGCAACACAGCCACCGTTGCCACCAAAGACCTGACGATGGTCGCCTACCGAGATCGGTCGGAGCACGAGATCCGGGACATCGGCTACGTCATCAAACCCACCGGCGGCGAATGGTCTACCCCAAAGTTGGTGCATGCCGACAACTGGGAAATCAGCGGCTGCCCGGTCAACGGCCCAGCCCTGGCAGCCAACGATGCAGGAAACATTGCCATAATCTGGTATACTGCACCTGCGGACCGCGCCCAAATCAGCTTCGCCCGCTATGATGCTACAAAAGACGCCTTCTCCACTCCCCTGGTACTCGACGACAACACCCCCCTCGGCCGCGTCGACCTCCAACTAGCCGCAGACGGTACGGCATACGCCACCGCCCTCACCACTAAAGAAGGCACCGACGATGCCTTCCTGACGCTGTGGACCATCAGCCCCAAAGGCGATGTCAGCCGGGAGGACCTGGCCGTCACCTCCCCTGCCCGCTCCTCCGGCTTTCCAAAAATTGCCTTATTTCAAGACAAGCTATTTTGGGTACGGACCGTACTAGGAGAAGAAAAGGGACAGCAATATGTGGAGGTTTGCTGGCGGTAAGGGCAACATCAGTGGCAAGGCTGCGTCTTTATTCACAAGACCCTTAGAACCAAAGCAACTGCAACCCCTTGCTCAAAACAGCGGTCGACGCAAAGCAAGCCTACGCCTATAACTATGCCTACCTGTTCGATCGCGTTCGGAAATCCCGTGGAGAGAAACAGTACTACGCTACTCAACCTGATGGCTGTAGTTCGAGAGGTCAGTGGTGAATAAGCGTTAATCATACCATCGTTGTATCACCAGCACCCAATCATTCCCCCGCTCCGGGTCGAAAGGCGGATCAAAAACGAGCATCTCTTCCTCTTTTCGGGGGGTAAACTCAAAGGATTCTCCCGTCCGCGGATCAACCCAACTGGCCACGAAACGAGGGGGAACCCGATCAGTCTTTAGGCGCAGCACATCACCGTAGGGTGTATAGGCAACCACCAGGTCGGCCACCTCGGTGCGGGCCGCCACCACCTCCCGCCCCGAGCTATTGGGCGACGCATCAAAGAGGTTAAAATCCGGAGACAGCTCCCAGTACGGCAGCGTTTCCATCAATTTGCGGACGTGGCCTATCTGGGCTGCCGCCGGCCAGTGGAGCGCCTCGTGCCAGTCGGTACGAGCAGAGGAGATCGGTTCTCGGCCAGGTCGCCACATCTGCCAGATGTTGTGGTTGCCGAAAGTATGGCCGGCGGAGCCGGCCAGCACACTCCACCACGCTGCCTGTCGGGTATCGAAGTCGTTGAACCATCCATTGTCGGGTCGCCAGTTAATCGGGTGGTCTTCGTAAGCGGGCTCGCCGTTGATGACCGGTTTGCCGGGCGCGGCTGCCTTCATTTTGCGGGGGAAGTCGTAGTTCTGCTTGTCATTCAGGCTACCGTGGCCGGATTGAAACATGTGGAAGTCGATCCAATCATCCTTAGCGAAGAAGTCAGTCGAGCCAAAAGCGCCCTGCGGGTGGTAGGTGATCAACTGTTGGTCCTGCACCGCCACGCGAAGTCCCTTAGCCATGGCCCGGATGATGGCAAAATCGTCCGGCTCCTCAGGGTTTCTATCGCCACCCAGGATCCATATGATGTTATTATCGGCGTAACGCAGGCCGAGGTAATTGGCGTAGGTTGCTGCATTCTCTGGCGTAAACACCTCGGGGCCGACCCCCCATTTCTTGTTGAATTTATCGCCCCAGGTAGGAAGCAGGCCCAGGAAAATGCCCAGGCTGTCAGAAATCCGAGCAGCAAAATCGACGTGTTCAAAGTAGGCATCGTTGGGCCGGGCGGGGTCTTGGTCGGTTAGGGGCAGGTCGCCGTTAGGATTTGGGGTGGTTAGTCCTTCCAGTTCTGCCAGTGCGACGCACTGGACGACGTTGAATCCTTTGCCGGCCCGATCAATCAGGTATCGGCGGATTTCCTCCTCATCGCAACGATGCAGCAGTTCCCATGCGGTATCGCCCAGATAGAAAAAGGGTACGCGGCTTTCTGAATGAACGAGGTGGGATCCATCGTTACTCACGTCCAGGCGGATTTGGGCGAGGACGCAGGTGCTGAACAGGAGGACTAAGGAGCAAAGGGTGATACGCATGGTTGGTCTGTTGGTCTGTTAGTCTGTTGGTCTGTTGGTCTGTTGGTCTGTAAGAAAAAAAAACCTTGTAGAAACCACCAAATTTTCTGGCATAAACACGGCTTCTTAAACAAGCAATTTTTGCACCTGCGGCCCCGCCCTGATGACCTCAAGGGCACCAATCAGCGTCATTTGTAAAACCGCGTTGTACCTTACCTGGCAATTCACTACCATGTCCTTCACCCTAAATTGTAATGGTCGTCTTCTGCTGGCCGATCGCCCTTTGATCATGGGCATACTGAACGCAACGCCGGACAGTTTCCATGCGGCCAGTAGAATTGCTTCCGTGCGGGAGGCCGTTGACCGGGCCGGACAGATGTTGGAAGCTGGTGCCACCTTCATCGACGTAGGGGGCATGAGCAGTAGACCTGGCGCGGCCATGATTACCGCCGCGGAGGAGATCGACCGGGTCATCCCCGTCATTGAGGGAATCATGACTTCCTTCCCCCATGCCTACGTAAGCTGCGATACTGTTTACGCCGCAACTGCAAGTGCATCAGTAGCGGCTGGCGCCGCCATGATCAATGACATAAGTGCCGGGAAATTTGATTCAGATTTATTTAAAGTGCTGCCTGAACTCAAAGTACCTTATGTATTGATGCACATGCCAGGAAAACCTGCTGACATGCAGCGATTTACCAACAGCTACGGAGAAGATGTAGTCGCCGCAGTATTCGATTTCCTGGCAGAGAAACTTATTCAGCTACGGGAGGCTGGGGTTAATGACATACTGGTAGATCCCGGTTGGGGTTTCGGGAAATCTGTTGCCCAGAACTACGCTTTGCTGAAGAACCTCCGTGCCTTCAAAAATCTCGGGGTGCCTGTTTTCGTAGGCATCAGTCGGAAGTCCTCCATTTGGCGACCGCTTGGAATTACCGCTGCTGAAAGCCTGAGTGCTACGACCGCCCTTCATCTTTTCGCCTTACAACAGGGCGCGAACGTGCTACGGGTTCATGACGTTAAGGAAGCAGTCCAGGCCTTACATTTGTGGGAATTACTCAAGAAATAACACTAGGTGGCACGACTGTGTAACGAATCGTTCGAATTCAATCGCGACGCAATTGCTCCACCTCATAAGGAAATCACGAAACACCAAACATTCATCATGGCAGAGCATAATCAAGGCATCCCCAACGAACGTCAAGGCGGCGGCGACGGCGGCGGCGTTAATAAGACCCAAATGGTGATCGTCATCCTGATCGCCGGGATTCTGGGCACCCTTGCTTATAAGTCTTACTCGGGTGGCGGTGGAGGCTTTCTTTCTGGCCCGGCGGAATACCAGCTGCAGTACATGCCGGCAGATTTCAAAATCAACCTGGATGCAGAGACTGCGCTACGGATTCTGCAAAACCCACGACGGTACAAGCGCGAATTCGACGACTTGGTCTACGACATCAATACCGACATCCTACAACACGTCAGCCGGAGGATGGGGCTGAACGACAGTCTGCGAACAGAAGTCATCCGAGAATATGATAGCCAACACCCGGAGTTTGCGGTCCTGTACTACAATGATTTTATGCGAATGCGGGACTCTTCCGCCGCCGTTTACGAAGCCTGGTATGAGGAAGGCGGCGGTAAGTTAATCCAGATTTTTGAGGAGGTGGCCTCTAATTACACCTGTTTTATCGTCAACAAAATTCTGGCGGTAGTTATCCGTACCCGCAACGGCAACATCCTGGCCAAGGGAGCTGATGTCGACAACCCCTGTAAAGTAGCCACGGGTGAAGCCCTAAAGCCATTGATGGCCCGCATGGAAGAACGCGCTGCCATCGACGACTTTAGCAAAAGTAAAGGGATGTTCCAAGAGAAGGTAGAGAACGTAATCGGGGAATTAGCTACCCGGGAAATAAGGGATAAAAAAGGCATAAGCAAACAATTACAGACCTCTATCTGGGGGGTAAATGTTTCTGAAACAGACGTAGAGATTACGGCCATTTCCATCCTGAAAGTCGGTTTTCGGCTTGACAGCTACTTCGAAGTTGGGCTAGATGAAGGAGCAAAAACAGTAACCATTACCCTCCCGGAACCCACCATTCTCAGCCATGAAGTACTACCCAAAGTAGAGAAACTGGACATCGGCTGGATGCGGGAATTGGAGAGTGTGAATATCAACGAAGGGGTCAACAGTTTGCGAGAGGCCTTTCGGCAGGAGGCCCTTGAATCGGACGTCATGAGTAAGGCCAAAATCCAGGCAAAAGACCTGATGAACACCATGTTCCTTCCCTTGGTCCGCAACATTGGCGATGATTATAAGATTGAGGTTCGTTTTCTGAATGCGCCGCTTCGGGAGACGCAGGGGGAATTGGGGTAAAAAAGGCACAAAAAATATCCAGGGCGTAAAACCAAAGGTTTTCGCCCCAGTGGTCGGCGAAGTTTGATTTTGGTTGTCTTCTAAATTTTATACGCTTGATAAAGCAACCTTTTAATCAGCAGCTGTTTCTACCTTCGCACCGAAATAATCAAGCATGCAACCCCAACCCCTCAACGTATTCAAATTTGGTGGTGCCTCCATCAAGGATGCTTCCTCCATTCGCAATGTAGCCGCTATTCTTAAAGGCTTTACCGGCCAGCCTTTGGTGGTGATCGTATCCGCGATGGGAAAAACGACCAACGCCCTGGAAGTGATCTCCCGGGCCTATGCTGATGGGGATGTAGAAACGGCCAAACAGAAATTGACCGAACTGCATAATGCGACCCTGACAACTGTGGGAGAACTCTTTGGTGAGACGCCCCCTCCCCTCGAAGCGTCCCTTAATGATTTATTTGTCAGCGTAGATTGGGTTTTTGATGACCCACCCAACGAGAGTTACGACTATGACTACGACCAAATCGTTTCTCTGGGGGAGCTCATCAGCAGCCACATCGTGGCTGCCTACCTGAACCATGAAGGGATGGCTACGCACTGGCTCGACGCCAGAGACTGCATCATTACCGACAACACCTACCGGGAAGGCTGGGTCCAGTGGCCCGAAACACAGGCCAGGATCACCAGGGAAGTACCGCCCATCTTGCAGCAAGAAAAGCTGGTGCTGACCCAGGGGTTCATCGGTTCTACCACCGAGAACTTTACCACAACGCTTGGCCGGGAGGGATCCGATTACTCCGCGGCCATATTTAGCTATTGCCTGGATGCCGAAGCGATGTCTATTTGGAAAGACGTTCCCGGCGTACTCACCGCCGACCCCCGGCTGTTCGATAACGTTTCCAAGGTAGACCGACTGAGCTATAAGGAGGCCATCGAGATGACCTACTACGGTGCCTCCATCATTCACCCGAAAACCATCAAGCCGCTACAAAACAAGAGTATTCCACTCCACGTCCGCAGTTTCGTGGACCCTTCTACAATGGGCACCGAAATATCCGGCGAAGCCGGGGACAACTACCCGCCAATGGTAGCGGTAGAAAAGCACCAGGCACTGGTCAACATCAGTACGCGGGATTTCAGCTTTGTGGCAGAGCACCACATCAAACAGCTCTTTGAGCACATTACGACCACCCGCCTGCAGGTGAACATGATGCAGAATACGGCCATCAGTTTCAATATTGTCGTTAATGACATCGATGACCGTATCGAGCGTTTTTGCACACTGGTTAATCCGGAATTCAAAACCACCGTTGATCGTGAGCTTGAGCTGATCACCATCCGGCATTATACCACGGAAGTGGCCAATAGTATGCGCCGTGGCAAGGTCCAACTACTGGAAGGGCGGATGCCGCTGACGCTGCAAATGGTGGTGAAGGAGGTACCGGTGATGAGTCGGAAGAGGAGCTAGTATTTAGTGTTCAGCATTCAGTATTCAGGAGTCAGATTTAGTTTTCAGTAGTCAGTGCTTAGCTTTTCGGCCTATAGTATGCGATGCCCTGAATCCTGATCTCTGAGTACTTATCAGGCGGGGACGCAGGTGCAAGGTAAGGGTGACGGGAGCACTGCTTTATCAAACCACTGAAGTTCTTTTGACCGAAGAGAAACCAAGGTCATCACACTTTGCTCTTCTAACAAATACCTGCACCTGCGGCCGCGCCCACGTACTTCGCACACCGAGTACAAAATATCAGGATGATGAAACTACACTTATTGTTGCTGCTGTTCCTTCCAATAAGCCTGGTGGCTCAATCCTCCCTCACTTATTCCCTGGGGATGACTGACGGAACGATAAAACTGGATGGTCTGCAGGAGGAAGCAGCCTGGAGCAAGGCGGAAGTAGCCAAAGGTTTTCAAATGCAGAGCCCGCTGGATGGCGTCCCCGCTACGCAGGCAACGGAAGTAAAAATACTGGCAGACGATCGTTTCATTTACCTCTCTGCGGTCTGCTATGACACCAATGGGCTGGTCACCCAAACGCTTAAACGAGATCAACCCGATAACTCGGACCTGTTCATCTTCTGGGTCGACCCCATCGGTGAACAGACCAACGGCTACGGCTTCGCCGTAACGGCCTGGAACGGACAAACCGAAGGCCTGGTCAGCGACGGAGATGTAGATACTAGCTGGGACCAAAAATGGTTCTCCGCTACTACACGTGGTGAAGGTAAATGGACGGTGGAAATGGCCATCCCCCTGAAAAGTATCCGCTACAAACAAGATCAACTCAATTGGCGCTTCAACCTTGCCCGGATTGATCCGGGGGCAAACGAAACCTCGGTATGGTCGCCAGTTCCCAGGCAATTCGATCCGGAAGATTTGGGATATTACGGTGACCTCATTTGGCCCGGCGCTCCGGGAAAACAAGGGGGCAACGTTAGCTTCATCCCCTATGCGCGGACGGCACTGGAACGCGACGGCGATGCCGCTAACCCCGCAACGACCGGAGACATCAAAGCAGGTGCTGACGCAAAAATCGCCCTCTCCCCCACCCTGAACCTCGACCTGACTTACAATCCTGATTTTAGCCAGGTGGAAGTGGACCGGCAAGTCACCAACCTCACCCGGTTCAATATTTTCTTTCCCGAACGCCGTCAGTTTTTCCTGGAAAACGCAGACATTTTCAACTCCTACGGGCAGTTTGCGAACTCCCCGTTTTACTCCCGTCGTATCGGGCTTGACGAACGCGGCCAGGCAGTCCCTATTCGCTATGGCCTGCGGTTGTCGGGGAACGTTGGCGGAAAAAACCGGATCGGACTGCTGAATATGCACTCCGCACCTGTTGAAGGTGGGCAGACCGCTCAGAATTACACCGCCGCCGCCTTCCAGCGGCGATTCTGGAAACGGTCTTCGATAAAAGGAATTTTCCTGAATCGCCAGGGATTCTCCAGCGGGGAAGCCACCGACGGAGACTACGGAAGAAACGCAGGAGGAGAGATCAACCTGAGTACATCTGATGGTACTTTGAGTGGCCAGGCAGGGTTGCTGAAGTCTTTTAAAAAGGGCGTTAGCAGCAAAGACCAACACACCTATGGCTTTGTCGACTACCAAGGGCAGCGTTTCCAGGCCAATCTCTTCGCGCAGCACATTGGCGAAAATTATTTCACGGATATGGGTTTCAACAATCGGGTCGAAAACTTCAATCCGGAATCAAACGAAATCGTTAGAATCGGGTACAGTCAATTGTCCAGTAACATCGACTATTACATCTACCCCGAAGCGAGTACGAAGGTAAATTTCCACTGGTCAGGTCTGGAAAACTACGTGTACATCAATGATAATGGGACGGGGTTGAATGAATGGTATACCCGATTGCGGCATTTCATCTTCTACAAAAACACCAGCCAACTTCGCTTCCGGCTCAACAACAACTACGTAGACCTCATTTTTCCATTTAATCTTACTGGCACGCCTTTACCCGCGGGAGATTACAACTTCACCGAATTCAACGTACAGTTTAACACCGACCGGCGACAGAAATTCCAGACAGAATGGTTTGTGGTGTACGGTCAGTTTTACAATGGCACTAAGCTGACCTACCGGGGCAGCCTGACCTATCTCGCACAGCCGTGGGGGAATTTCACCCTTGGCATTGAGCGAAATGAGATACGCTTACCAGCTCCATTCGGCGATGCTAACTTCACCTTAGCCACCGGGCGGGCCGAGATCAACTTCTCCACAAATTTGTTTTGGACCACCTTCCTTCAGTACAATACCCAGGCAGATAATTTTAACGTCAACAGTCGTTTGCAATGGCGCTTTGC
>JBGCFZ010000385.1:0-24284 GCA_045110355.1 Lewinella sp.
TTCTAGTGGTCGCCGAAGTTTAAACTTGGCACAATCTGCGACGTTTTTTCGCACCTGGTGTCGTTGGCAAAACGCTTCCGTAGCTACGGCTATGCAAGCGTTTCGCCGCCTAACCAGCCACAAAAAACCATCAGCAGCTTGCACTCAATTTCAAACTTCGGCGACCACTAGGCAAGCACTCAACAAAGAAAAATCTTTGAGGGTTTGAACGTAGACTGTTAATCAAGCTGATAACCTCTTAGGTTCAGTCCTTATGTTCTTCGTCAATCTTCTTGCCAAGGCGATCCACTTTTCGCCGGGCTGCTTCCAACTCCCGCAAAGCTTGCTGCAATTGAGCCTTATTGTTGCCGTTACTGGCGCGTTGGGTAAGCTGTGGATCGTACCCCTGGTTTGGCATATTGGGGTGGGAAGAAACAACATTGACGAGGTCGTGGCAGAGATCTTCCACTTTACGAAGACTTCCGTTAGGGGCAATGCTTTTATTGAGGTTGAGGGACAAGGCTCCATGGGAGAGCTTACAGGTGAAATAAACACCGTCAGCATTTTCGAGCTTCCAGTAAAAGGCGTCATTTTTCACCGTCATATCCTCTTCGTTGAGGTGGCTAAATAGCGTTCTTTTAATGTTTTGCTGCTTATAGTTTCGGAAGTCGGCGCTAAACTTATAAGAATACCGGGTCTCGGAAGTGGAAGAATGGGAGTCAACTTTGCCGTTGTTTGTATGGATGTTGCTGGCCATCATATTCCTGGCTGGTGTATCGCTGGAAGAAGTTTGATGTGTTTGGGTTGTAGTGGTGGTCGTTGTTTGAGCACTGATAGAGAGCACTGCTACTGCTAAGAGGAGAGAAAAGAAAGTCCGCATAGTTGTTTGCTTAAAAGGTGAAGGCAATAAAAGCACTGCCGGAGCCTCAAAACTAGGGGGGGTAGGTGCTGCTCTACAACATTTTGGCCACCGTTAACCGGCGAATAACCGGGCGTTAACCTACCCGGAATTCCAGCCCTACTCCCCGGGTGCTGATGATCGAAATATTGGGGTCTTTCTTGAAATACTTCCTTAACCGGCTGATGAAAACATCCATGCTTCGGCCGGAGAAAAAGTCGTCGCTGCCCCACACCGCCTGTAGTAATACTTCTCGTCGGATTAAGGTGTTGCGCTGCTGAAAAAGGTAGCTGATCAATTCAGTTTCCTTCTGGGTCAGTCGTTGGGTTACTGTGTCGTACGTCAACTCCAGGCGGGCGGGAGAGAAAGAGTAAGCCCCAATGACGATGGCGGTAGTGGAAACGGTTGGGCTGGCCGAGCCGCGGTTCCGGCGGCGGAGAATATTATTGAGACGCAAGATGAGTTCGTCAGCTTCGAAGGGCTTGGCGATGTAGTCGTCAGCCCCAAGCTTTAATCCCCGGATTTTATCTTCTTTGAGTTTTCGGGCAGTGAGGAAAATGAAAGGCATTTCGGGGTCGAGGGCAATGATCTTTTCGGCCAGGTCGAATCCGTTGAGCTTGGGCATCATTACGTCGAGTACGCAAATGTCGAACGTTCCTTGTTGGAAAGCTTCCAGTGCGGCCGCCCCGTCTACGGCGGTTGTTACCTCATAGTCAAACATTCCCAGGAACTGGGCGAGGAGATTGCGGAAATCCTGATCGTCTTCGGCTAGTAGCAATCGCTTAGTCATTGGAAGGTTTTTTTCATGTTTGTAATTGTTTCAACTGTTTCAATGCATTACAAACACGGATTTTTCAGCGCAGCGGAAGCCTAATGGTAAAGCAGCTGCCTCGGCCCTCTGTACTCTCGATGTGCAGGCTGCCGCCGTGGGCCCTTACGACCTGATCAACGAAGTAGAGCCCCAGCCCCAGGCCTTTGACGTTGTGTTCCTCCTGGTTCCCGATACGATAAAATTTTTCCCGCAGGTGAGGCAGGTGGGCCGCCGGAATGCCGACACCATTATCGCGGATGCTCAACTCCAGACCTTGTAAAGACTGGGCTTTTACCACGATATGCACCGGCCCATCATTATACTTTACGGCATTGTCGAGCAAGTTGAGCAGTGCCGAGGTAAGGTAGAACTTATCAAGCGAGACTTCCTGTACCTCGACAGTGATTTCCCGCACCAGGGTGACCTCTTGTTCACCAAGGGAAAGGAGGAAATCATCTAATAATGTCGTCAGGTATTCTTCTGCATTTACCGGCGCTTTGTTGAGTTCTATTTCCCGGTAACTGAGGGCATGATTAACCACTTGGTCGGTCAGCCTTTGCAGTCGGGTATTTTGCCGTTCGATGACGGCAACGATGTCTTCCGTTTGTGACGAGTGTTCTTCTCTGGCTAATAACTTAGTCGCGATGGAGAGCGTCGCCAACGGTGTCTTGAATTCATGCGTAATGTTATTGACGAAGTCTGTTTTTATCTCCGCAATTTTCTTTTGCCCGATCAGGGTCCTGATGGAATAAAACAGAATGCCCAAAACAAAAATGAACAGCAGGATAGAGGTCAGTAACAGGGTGCCCATCTCCCGCAACACCCGAACGTGCCAACCTTCAATACCGATCAGGTTATCGGTAACGAGTGTGTAATGAATGACTTCCGGAATTTCGCCGGGGGCAAGGCCTGCGTCAAGGTTGACACTGGATTGCGAGGTAGAACGTCCCAATCGATGGGTGCCTCCGTTGCCGAATGCTTCCCCGAGCAACAGCACTCCTGACTCGGCGTTTATTCCCAGAAGGGTGTCGTTCCCTAAGCTGTCCAGGATAATCAGAGCAACCAGGCGTTTTTGAAATTTCAAGCCATAGTTGCGAATGGTGTCGCTGGAACTGCGGCTATAGGCCTCCACGTAACTGTCATCCAGCGGTGTTGTCAATCGCCTTAACTGTGGAATGATGGAGTCTCGGGCCAATTGCTTGTAGTGATGTTTTATCATCAACTTTTTTAACCCTTTGTACCAAATATTTTCGATGGAGTCCATGATCATTGAGTGATCCTCTACCGTCGAATACCAACCGGTGACCTGGTCCAAATAAGTACTCTTCTTAAGCTTGTAGGTATTGTTAATCAGGTAGCCCTGGATGGCTGAAAGGGCCATAAGGCTCAGCACGGAGGCAATGATCAGCAGGGTGATTTTATTCTTCATAGGCCATAGCGGAGCCTAAAAGTACGAGGTAGGACAAGGCAAACGCTTGTGGGACGAGGCGTTAACCGTGCGTTAACCGAGGGAGGCATTTCTGGGCGCGGACGCAGGTGCAAGGGAAGGGTTAAAGTGCCCGGTGATCCCGCCCTGCCCTTTAAAACCTATTACTGCACCTGCGGCCGCGCCCAATTCCCCCAATAGCCTGCAACCTTAACGAGAGTGCAGAAGAAGTCATTCCCTATGTGGAAAAGCTGTACCCCAATGCCCGGGATTATAAAACGCTAATGGGTCACTCCAGCGGCGGTCAATTCGTTTTGTATGAGCTGTTCAGCGATCAGCCTGCCTTCGATGCCTACATTGCCATAAGCCCAGGTCTGCGGCCTAATGGTGAGACACTAATGGATGAGTTGCTTACCGACGCGAAAAAGTCTCCATCACCGCCCGAATGTCCCGTTTAGCCTGCTCCGCATTGATGCGATACATACCCGCGATGATATAGTAGCCGCCATCTTCCTCAAAGAGTAAAGTCATGTGCAACTCTTCGTCCTTCTCCCGGTCAACAGCGCGCAACTCATACGCTTCCTCGCCAACAAACGTAATCTTGCGGGGGTATTCATCGGACAGCAATTCGTAATCACCAGGAAGCAAGGCCAGTCGCTTCTTGCAAAAGGCTATGGGATCGCCGATGGTTACTTCCTGAAAAGCCCGGTCGATAATCAGGGTGGCCTTGTCTTCACTCTCCGTAGGTGTCTTACCATCCCGGTTAAAGAACATGCTGTTGCCCATCACAGCAATGAATTGAAGACTGCCAGCGGACTCGTCGACCGTAAAGTCAAGTGCCGCTCTGGGGTCTGCTGTTACTTCATTGTCAACGATGACCGAAAGAACACTTTCCCTAATCTGTTTCGCCAGCGTCTCTGCTTCTTTGAGCGAGATGCCATTAATTAGGGTAGAATTGGTGGAGGTACCGTAAATCAGTACCGACTTAGTGAAGGTCATCCCGTTAGCGTCCTGCTCCATTTCGATGAACAGGGCCTCCTGGCCGTTTACGGTGAGGGTTTCCTTCGACTTTAAGGCCATGCCCCGCGCAGCCATCATCTCTTCGTTGAAGCCGCCCGATACCTGATCGAAAGCCCCGGGGATCTCAACAGCCATAATCATGGACGTCTGGTCCTCAGGGTTCTGGAAACCTTTGAAATTGCTGCTTACTTGAAAATCAGCAGGAGGAACCAGGGAAATATTGGTGCCTGGGATGAGCTGGTGGTCTTCGGTCAGCGTTTTTGCCGTCTGTACGGTTTGGCAGAAGGAGGTGAGGCTTACGAGTAGGAGTAATAGGGAGAAAAGTGATTTCATCAAGTAGATGTTTTGTACAGGGGGCAAAGCTACTGCTCAATGGTTAATTAGGCGCGGCCGCAGGTGCAGGGGAGGTGGGCAGGGCTAACGCATACTCCTTAAGTATCGGCCCGACGTCCCGCGAATGGCCTGCTACCGCAGGCTTCGAGTAGCCGTCCGACCGAAGTTCGAGCATAAGTACCAGCTTTTCCGGTCGGACGGCTACCCGCCAGTCGACTTTGTCGACTCTGTGGGGGCCGTCGGGCCGGTTGTTGTAACGCCGTGTGAGTATGCGTTAGCCCCGTGGGGAGGGGGGGTTAAAGAGCTTGCGATCGCCCCAGATCTGGAGCTCCAAGACTTAGGTCATGCCCCCACTATTCCCTACCTTAGCCCCATGCCAGATACGCCAACAAAAAAACTCTTCCTCCTCGACGGTCATGCCCTAGTATACCGTGCACATTTTGCCTTCATCAATCGGCCGATGATCAACTCCAAGGGGATCAATACCTCGGCTATGTTCGGCTTCACGCGTACGCTGTGGGACCTGATGAAAAAACAAAACCCGACGCACCTGGCGGTGGTCTTTGACCCCAGCGGGCCAACCTTTCGCAACGAAATTGCGGCGGACTATAAAGCGAACCGAGAAGAAACGCCGGACGACATTGTGGTGGCCTTTCCCTATGTCCGGCAAATCCTGCAGGGCTTCAACATCCCCATCATCATCAAGGATAATTATGAGGCCGACGACGTGATCGGAACCCTGGCCAAGCAGGCCGCCCGCGAAGGCTATGAGGTGTACATGGTTACGCCCGACAAAGACTACGGCCAACTGGTGGAAGAGAACATCTATATGTACAAACCCAGCCGGATGGGCAATGGTATTGACATCCTTGGCGTGCCAGAGATATTGGCAAAGTGGGGCATCGAACGCCCCGAGCAGGTCATTGATATGCTGGGGCTGATGGGGGACAAGGTGGATAATATTCCCGGCGTACCCGGCATTGGGCCGAAGACGGCCGAGAAGATGATCCGGGAGTTCGACAGCATGGAAAACCTGCTGGACAATACCGATAAGATCAAAGGCAAGAATCAGGAACGCCTGCGGGAGTTCCGGGAGCAGGCACTGCAGAGCAAGGTGCTGGCAACTATTGAAATCAACGTTCCCGGCGTTCAGTTCCACGCCGAAGCTTATAAGATCGAGAACTTCGATCGGGAGCACCTTACGGACGTTTTCCGTGACCTGGAGTTTCGTAGCCTCGCTAAGGATGTTCTTGGGGTACAGGAAGATGCCGAGCCACAAGCCGGTGCTCAGGGCAGCCTCTTTGCTCCTGCAAGCTCCCCTGCACCTGCGGCCGCGCCCAGAAAAGGCAGCCGCTTCGCCAAACCAGCTGCCCACGCCATCGCCGACCACCACATTGGCAACACCGAACAAGCCTACCACAAAGCCGAAACACCGGAAGAACGCGCCGCCCTCGTCGCCCAACTCAAAGAGCAAACCCTCTACGCTTTCGATACCGAAACAACCAGCGTAGACGCTACCTCGGCCGAACTCGTAGGCCTCTCCTTCAGCTGGAAAGCCGGCGAAGCCTACTACGTTCCCGTACCTGCCGACCGCGCCGAAGCAGAGGCCATCGTCGCCGAATTTGCTCCACTACTTGCCGACGAAAAAACGCAAAAAGTAGGCCAGAACATCAAATACGACCTCACCATGCTGGAGCGCTATGGTGCCCCGGTGAAGGGCCGGTTGCTGGACACAATGGTGATGCATTACCTCCTGCATCCAGATAAGCGGCACAAAATGGACCTGCTGAGCGAGACGTACCTGAACTACAAGCCGGTGCCCATCGAGTCGCTGATCGGGAAAGGTAAAAAACAGCTGACGATGCGGATGATACCCGTCGAGAAAGTGGTCGACTACGCCTGCGAGGACGCTGACATTACCCTGCGGCTCTACCACGCTCTGTGGCCCGAGTTGGAAGAGGAGGAGCTGGTGGAACTTTACGAAACCATCGAAGCACCGCTCATTCCTGTACTGAAGAACATTGAGTTGGCGGGCGTAAACCTCAACGTTCCCTTTCTGGAAAGCTACAGCCGCGAGTTGAGTGCCGAAATCGAAGGCCTTAAAAATGAGATTTATGATGAGGCTGGCTCTCCCTTCAATATCGGTTCGCCTAAGCAAATTGGTGAGATCCTTTTCGGCCGGATGGAACTACCCTACAAAGGGAAAAAGACGGCTACCGGTCAGTTTAAAACGGACGAAGCCACCCTGCTGGAACTTGCGGGTGAAGCACCCATCGTCAAGAAAATCCTGCGCTACCGCAGCCTGTCTAAGCTGCTCAGTACCTACGTCGACGCACTGCCCAGTCTGGTGAATCGGGAGACCAATCGGGTACACTCCAGCTTCAACCAAACGGTGGCGGCCACCGGCCGCCTCAGCAGCGCCAATCCGAACCTGCAGAACATCCCCGTACGTACGCCACAGGGGGCAGAAATTCGTAAGGCCTTCATTCCTCGCGACGATAACCACATCCTGCTGGCTTCCGATTACAGCCAGATCGAATTGCGATTGGTCGCAGCACTGAGTGGAGATAAAGGCATGGTGGAAGCCTTCCAGCAGGGCCGGGACATTCACACCGCCACCGCTGCCCTGGTCTTTGACGTGCCCTTCGAGGACGTGACCCGAGATCAACGTAACCAGGCCAAGACGATCAACTTTGCCATCCTCTACGGTGCCGGGGCCACCCGCCTGATGCAGCAGCTGGAGATCACCCGTAAGGAAGCTTCCCAGCTGATTAAGAACTACTACGAGCGCTTCCCCGGCCTGAAAGAATTTATGGCCACCAGCGTGGAGACCGCCCGGGAAGAAGGCTACGCCATGACCCTGCTGGGCCGTAAGCGTGGTCTGCGAGACATCAACTCCAAGAGTGGCCTCACCCGCTCTATTGCCGAGCGCATGGCAATGAATACGCCCATCCAAGGGACGGCCGCCGACATGATCAAGGTAGCCATGATCCGGATCGACAAAGCCCTCCGCGAAGGGAATTTCAAGACCAAGATGATCATGCAGGTGCACGATGAATTAGTATTCGATACGCCTAAAGATGAGGTGGACCGGGTCGTTCCGCTCATCGAAGAACTGATGCGGGAGGCTATTCCGGACCTGGCCGTGCCGATTGTGGTGGAGACCGGGAAGGGGGAGAATTGGTTGGAGGCGCACTAGCGCCGGAGGCGCTAGCTCCTAGCTCCTGACTCCTAGTTCCCCAAAAGCCGTCTACTTCTCCATCTCAGAATAAAGCCGCCCCGCATTATAGGCTTTAAGTACGTGCCGCACCGTCCCCGTAAGGTTCGGCGGAAGTTCTTTAAGGGGCCACCATTCTACATTTTCGAATTTCTCCAATTCTCGACTTTCGGGAGAGCCTTTATAGTGGTAGGCCCGAAAATACAGAACGATTCTGTGCTCACTCTTGGAGCGCTTGTGAAGTACGTGTACAAGTTCAAGGTCTTTTTTCTCCAAACGAATACCTGCCTCCTCCCAGCTTTCACGAATAAGGGTACTAGCGGCGTATTCTCTGCGCTCGATGGTGCCTCCAACTAAGGAGTAATTGCCACCATTTGGCTTAGTTTGCTTGAGTAGCAAGAGCCTGCCATGGCTTTGGAGAATGAGGCGAGCTTTGAGGGATACGGCGAATTTTGCCATTAAAAAGAAGGTAAATATTGGGGTGAAACCGTACGTGCCAGTCGAAATGGTTACTTTTGCGTGGTTAACGAACCAACCCATCTTATGCGGGTAAGTTCTCTCCGGTGCGATAATACGTTGCGGGAGTAAAATAGGACGAATCGCTTATATTGGGGTGACAATGTTGAATTAACCTTCGTCTGAGAAGATACCCAGACGATTTGAATTGACGGGAAATACAAACAGAAACATCACTTATGCTTCACGAAAGTGTCCTGCAAACCATCGGAAATACACCGTTGATCAGCCTGGATCGCATTTGCGGCGACCGCATACCGGCCAAGGTATACGGCAAGGTTGAGTCCTTTAATCCTGGACAGTCAGCCAAAGACCGCGCTGCACTCTATATGATTGAGCAGGCGGAGAAAAAAGGCCGCATTAAACCAGGGGCAACCCTGATTGAGGCGACCAGCGGAAATACTGGATTCAGCATCGCTATGATTGCGGCGGTGAAGGGGTACAAATGTATCCTTACCCTTTCCGACAAGGCCGGCCCGGAAAAGCGCGCGCTGATGACGGCCCTGGGGGCTAAAATCGTGCTGTGCCCTAAAGACGCAGCGCCAGAAGATCCGGAATCCTACTACTCCCAGGCAGAACACCTGGCGGCCACCATTCCGAATAGTTTCTACCTGCGGCAAAACTGGAACCTCGACAATAGTGGTGCCCATTACCACAGCACCGGCCCGGAAATCTGGGATTCGACCGAAGGCAAAGTAACGCACTACGTATGTTGTGCTGGAACGGGGGGGACGCTGTCTGGCACCGCCCGGTTCCTCAAAGAGAAAAACCCGGATGTTACTGTAGTAGGAGTAGACGCCTACGGCTCAGTGTTGAAGAAATACTGGCAGACCGGTGTTTTTGATACCAACGAAATCTTCAGCTGGAAGGTGGAAGGGCTGGGTAAAACGATCATCCCCGATAATGTGGCTTTCGACCTGATCGACGAGTTCATTAAAGTTGGCGACCGTGCTGCAGCTTTGCGCGTACGGGAAATTGCTCAACGGGAAGGTATGCTGCTGGGCTACAGCAGTGGTGCCGCCCTGGAGGCAGTTTTTGCCATGCGGAAGCAACTTACCGAAGACGACGTCGTCGTTGTTTTGTTCCCGGATCATGGAAGCCGTTACCTCGGTAAAGTCTTCAATGATGACTGGATGAAGGAGCAAGGCTACCTGCGGCCAAACGGAGAGCCAGCCTCCTACAGTGTTAAACACCTGCAGCGCATGTACCGCGTGTACAAGCGGATGTATGGTCGTAAAATTAAAGAAAGGCTCAAACTGACCTCAGTTTAGAAGCGTTAATACATCAGCATACCCTCATATTAATTGGCCATCCCCAGTTGTTCGTCCAAAAACGTGCCGTATGAAAAACAATACCACCAAGTTCAAATCTAACGGTGACGCACCGCCTATGTTTGAAAATAAGCTGCTCAACCGGCTTAGTCAAACGCACATCGCCACGCCCATCATCATCTTTTTCGTTTACGCGACTGGCCTGCTTTGGTACACCGCCGCTTATACGGACATCAGCTTTTGGGCTGTTGTTGGCCTCTTCCTGGCTGGCACCCTGGCCTTTACTTTTATGGAGTACGTCGTGCACCGCTGGGTGTATCATCCGCCTCATGGCGCCAGTGAGAAGTATAAGGAGGCAACCTATAACATGCACGGGTTTCATCACGATTACCCGAAGGATAAGCGCCGGTTGGCGATGCCGCCCGTACTTGCGGTGGTCATTTCTACCACCTTGCTATTCCTGTTCAAGCTGATCATCCAGGAGTATGCTTTTGCCTACCTGGCCGGGTTTGTTGTGGGCTACGCCATGTACCTGGTTGTACATTACACCGTACACATGTACGCGCCGCCCAAGAATTTCCTGAAGGCCCTTTGGGTCAACCACGCCCTGCACCATTACAGTGAAGACGAGGTACTCTTTGGCGTTTCTCAGCCATTGTGGGATTACGTTTTCCGGACCATGCCCAAGAGTGATCGGGACCGCAAGAAAGCGGTGGAGATCGTGCGATAACCTGCCCGAAGCTACAGCCTTACAGCTCAATGCAATTTCATATTTGTGGTAGTACGGAAGTCTTGCAACCTGCAACTTGCAACCTAATTTGGGCGCGGCCGCAGGTGCAGTGGAATGGTTTAAGAGCAGGGTGGAACGACTGTGTCTTTGTAATCGCAACACAGTCTTTCCATCTTACATCAGTGCGCAATTGAAGGCACATCGCTAAAAAAATAGCCATTCAATAGCTTTGGGGAACTCCTGCCCCCAACGGGCCTCGTTGTGTTGTCCATGGGGGTCAACCTCCGTGCGAAACTCTACCCTTTCGGATTCACTTTGTTTTTTCAGCTCCTCCTGAAGGCGGAGCATATTGGGAACCATTGTTTGGCTTTCGGCTTCACCACCGTAGAGGTAAATCTTCCCCCTGAACTTGTGCGTCAGCTTCATCAGGTGAAAGGGAATTTTTGGGGTTACCCAAAGTGAGGGGCTGAAGATCATCAGCCGGTCATAAATCTGAGGATAAAGGATGCCCGCATAAATACTGATCAAACCACCTAATGAACTGCCCCCGATCCCGGTGTGCTCCGGGCCTGGGAGGGTGCGGAAATGATCGTCTATGTAGGGCTTTAGGGTTTTAGCCAGAAACCGGCAATAGTCTCGTCCATCTCCACGGCCGAGCTTAGTTTTGAAGGTTGGCGTAAACTCACTGACCCGCTGGGCTTCAGCGTGGTCAATGGCTACGATGATGATGTCGCCCTGCCCCCGGCCAGCCATGCTGGCCAGTTGTTTGTCTACACCCCAACTGCCGTAGGGGGCGTTGTCATCGAAAAGGTTCTGGCCATCCTGAAGATACAGCACGGGGTAGTGCCGGTCCGATTCGTAATAATTGTGCGGCAGCAACGCTGCCACCCTGCGGGTCCGGATAAGCTGCGGGATTTCGAACTCCTGGTTGATCACCACGATCTTCGGCAACAACTCCGGCCGGTAATGGAGCCCGGCGTTGGCCCAGTTGGCTACCCGGTCAGGGGTCGACCAGTCTTCGGCAAGGTACCGGCCATGATTTAGGGCACGTTCATTGAACCGACCCAACTCAACGCCTTCCCAACCTCCACGGGTATATTTATACTCGATGTGGACTAAGTCGTCCGGAAAGTCGAAAGTGTATTCATATTGGTGAGGCAAATCCGAAGGGGCCATCCGATACTTTTCGTCACCCGCCGTCCAATTATTGAACGAACCCGCCACGTATATGGGGCGATCGTCGTCAGAATCCGTGATGAGCTTCAATGTTTTCTGTGGCATGCGCAGGAGGAAGAAATAGCTGGCGGCAAAACTAATAAGGTTTACGGGATCAAGGTACTTGCTACCCCTGCTTTCTTAAAAGCATTTTTTGCACCTGCGGCCGCGCCCTTATTTTGGAACTAGGAGCTAGAAACTAGTTTTTAACCTCCTAGTACAGTGTAATTTAAGTTTCATTGCCTTTTCTGCGGCGTCTTTTATCGGCTGGCTGCGTTGGTAAAATCCTCATTTAGCTACGGCTAAACTCCGGTTTTACCGCCTTGCCAGCCAATAAAATTCACCAGCACAAAAGTCAACAAACTTAGTTTACACTGCACTAGTTCCTAGATTCTAGACGCCAGCCCCTAACTTTCGATAAAAAAAAGTCCCTAGTTTTGTAACGGACATTCATCACTATGTATTAATCAGCGATGCCGGAGTTTTTTCTTCGGATTGTTTATCCCTTCATCGCTCTCAATAACACTTTTATGAAACATCAGATTCTTCTGGGCTTTGCCCTGTTTGCCGCCGTCCTGCTTTGGCCAGGTTGTGATGACGAAGTCGTACCCCCCGCCTGTGATTTAGACGTTCCCACTGTTCCTTTCAGCGACGGTAGTTGTGAACCTAATCCTCTATATCTTGACGATCTAGCCAGTGAACAGGGAGGCTCCTTTCCTGCCTTACCGATCGACTGTGTCTCCGGAACCAATAGCCGCATCGTTCGCCTCAACCCCTCTTCCGACGGAGAACTATTCCTGCACCTGTATGTAGGTATCCCTGCCACAATTACTTACCAGGTCTTTGGCGCGGATTGTGAAGAAAATATCTCGGCCCTCACCAGTTGTCTCACCAGCAAAGCAATTGCTATCTCTGAGCCCATCAATGATGGGAGTGACTTTGAAGACGTCTACGTCTACATCGGCTACGAATTATTCACCACACCCCGTTACGCTAATTATACGCTTACGTCCGATAATTTTATTGCCGTTGCGTCTTACGATAACCTACCCGAGCCTCCACCCAATAGTCCAGGTATTAACTACAAACGTGACGGCGAAGGCCCCGAGTTTATTGATTTTAGCTGTGACCAAAGATTCTTCCAGCGCCTCATCATAACCGCTTGTAACCCCGCTGCGGATGTACGTAACTGGGGCGAAGAACTTGGCCTACCCCTCAGCGAAGAATGTGTCGGAGACGGTGCCAGCATAGTTGCACTTGACGTGCCAGCAGGCATGAATCCTAATTCCATCGGCGGAGAAGGAGCCCTTGGAGGGGCGGACAAACCATTGACGAACCCCCGCAGACCAAAGCAAGATTCTACCGACTTTATCGTAGAGCCCGACTATGCAATTACGGTATCTTCTTTTGGTAACGGCTTGTTCCAGGTTGATGAAGACTGCACGACTAACGGCCAGTTTGGTATCGAAGACCTCTGTTTCAAACCTTCGCCGGAAGTCTTCGAATGCCTCCGTTTTGAGCCAGGAATTGGTAGTGCTCAAAATGAATCGAAAGCGATGGTAGTAACCATGATCGATAGTGGTACGGAAACAGACGGCATTTGGGCCGAACTCTTCTCACAGTACCGTTACCTCAACGGGCCGGAAAATAAATTCCTGGTCAACGGAGCCCTCGGCTACGACTTTATCCGCGGAGATTTTACGCCTGATGATGAAATTGGGCACGGTACGGCTACCAGCGGTACGGTTATCGGAGGCTACGAAGGAGCAGCACCGCTTACGATCGTTCACAATAAGATTTTTGGCAGCCAAGACCTGGCAACCTATTACGGCGCCCTGCTGGCGATCAACAGTGCCATTGATACCGAAAGTGACATCATCAATATGAGTTGGGGGATCATCCAGGAGAACCCACCACTTGCCTTGGAGTGCGCCATGCGTCGGGCAGATAGCCAGGGCATCATCGTGATTACTTCAGCAGGCAATGAGAACGCTCCGCTTGATATGATACCACAATGGCCCGCAGCCTTCAGTGATGCTTCCTACAAGCTGGATAATATGCTGACGGTTGGCTCAATGACTTACCCCGATTTCGACATCAATGAAGCTCCGGTTAAGGCACTCTTCTCCAGTTTTAGTGGCAATTTGGTAGATGTATCAGCTTATCTGACTTCGGCCTCTCCCGACCGTAATGGTACCTCACAAGAAGAGGTGGTCTTCATTGCAGGGACATCTATCTCAGCCCCAATGGTTACCCGTAGTGTAGCCGGTTTCGTCGGTGCCAACAATAAGGGAGACCTGGAGGCTTGGCGTTCAAGATTCCTGAGGAAATCGCTCCCACTGCAGGAAAATAATCAGGTAGAGGACGGGAATTTCCTACCAATTTGTCCCGACTTTGAATAGTACACTGAGTGGCAGCCCCAGCCAAGGTTCGTTGCTACCGCTAAAACCGTATTAAACAAACTTGCCGAACCAGTATCATTACTGGTTCGGCAAGCTATTTTTGGATATTGCTTAAGCTATTTTCTGGCCAACATCACCCCCGGATCAGCAGCCCAAATGGCCAGGTATACTTAATATTCTCCCATCGCAAAGTCTACCTCCCGGTCCATCCACTTACCGTTGGTAAAATCGGGGAAAGTCTGTAAGGCGCCTCCCTGGGCTACGCTTTGTTCAGACAGCGGCGTAATGGCCAGCCAGGTGGCTGCGTCGTATACATCAATTGGTGCGGTGGCGTTGGCTTTGGCGGCTTCTACGAAAGCGTTGACGAGGAAAAAATCCATGCCGCCGTGGCCCGCGCCCACGGCGCGGTCGGCCATCTTTTGCCAAAGCGGATGGTCGTATTTCTCGAAATAGCTTTCTGTTTTCTCCCAGCGATGTGCTTCACTGACGCCTTCGATGTGCAGAGAACGATTGACGTCCATCCACAATCCCTTAGTGCCCTGTACCCGAAAACCCAGGCTATAGGGCCGCGGAAGATTGGTGTCGTGGTGCAGCACCACGGTTTCACCGTTGGCGGTAGACAGCATGGTGGTCACCTTGTCACCAAGTTTAAATTCAACTTTTGCATTTGGGTGGCTGGGGCCTCCCTTGGGATGATTAACGACATATTCGTGTAAGCCCCGGGCTTTGGAAGCCATGGAGGTCAGCCCGGTAAAACGGTTCCCCCGATTGATGTTGATGTAGTTGGCCACCGGCCCAACGCCGTGCGTTGGGTAGAGGTCTCCGTTTCGGTGGACGGAATGGCCGGTGCGCCAGCGGGCTTCGTGAAAGGCCTTGGGGCCAAACTCTACTCCGCCGCCGTATGGCTGTTTGCCATCATTGAATTTTACGTTGCGCAGGTCGTGCTGGTAGCCACCTTCCAGGTGGAGTAGTTCTCCAAACATACCCTGGCGGACCATGTTGAGGACGGCCATTACATCACGCCGGTAGCAAACATTCTCCAAAAAGAAGAGGTGGCTGCCCGTAGCCTCGTGGGTGCGGACCAGTTCCCAGCATTCATCAATGGAGAAAGCTCCGCAGACTTCCGTGCCGACGTATAACCCAGCCTGCATCGCTGCAACGGCCATAGGGGTGTGCATGCGCCAGGGGGAGGCAATAATGACTGCGTCGAGGTCTTCCTTTTCCAGGAGGTTGAGGTAGTCTTCCGGGCCGTCGGTGTAGAAAGTAGGCAACGATTGGTTTTGCTTTTCGAAAATTCCTTTGGTGCGGCGTACCATCTCAGGGTCGATGTCAGCAACGGCCGTTACCACACAGTCGTCTCGCCTTACCAGCAGGTCGATGTGAGATTGGCCCCGCAGCCCCGAGCCAAGTACCGCAATATTTATTTTACTTTTTACCGGCGTGCTTTTTTGGGCGCGGAGCGCAGGTGCAGTGGACAGGACCGCAGGAGCGGCAAGGGAAGTTTGGAGGAATTTTCTTCGGCGCATGTTAGCTAGCTTTTGTACTGGTTAAGGTACAAGACTTACGGGAATTAAGACCTGCGCCTGAATTGTTCATCCTCATAGGTAGTATCTTACCGTCGGAATATCCGATAACCAAAAGCCTTCTTTAAGCTGCGCTCCCTCTCCCGAATATTGGAAGTCCTCGGTCTTAAGTCCGTTGGGTTGAATCTGCAGACTGCGGTAGCGCTGTTACTAGGGACAACCTTGCTGGAGACCATCGGCCTGATCCTCATCGAAGACTATTCGTTCATTGATGCGTTTTACATGTCAGTGGTTACTATTTCCACCGTAGGGTTCGGAGAAGTGGAGCCACTGACGGAGGCGGGTAGGCTGTTTATTTCCATAATGATCATCATCAACATCGGGGTGGTCGCCTACGCCCTTGCAGCATTCTCTTTCTATATCATTGAGGGGAAGCTATTCGAACAACTGGAAAGAAAACGTATGCAAAAGAGAGTGAGTGCCCTTAAAAATCATACCATCATCTGTGGTTTTGGCCGCTACGGACGGGAGGTGGTCCGCCATTTGATCCAGCAAAAACAACCTTTCGTCATCATTGATGAGAATGAAGAAAAGTTCAAGCGCGTCGAATTCGAAGAGGAAAACTTGTTGTATGTTATTGGTGATGCCACCCGTGATGAGGTGTTAGAGGAAGCAGGTATATCCCAGGCCAGTAGTCTGATTACTGCACTTAATGACGATTCCGACAACCTGTTCATCGTACTGTCCGCCAAGGAGCTAAATGCCGGAATGCGCATCGTTAGCCGGGCCCACCAAACACGTAGTCGACAAAAACTGCGCAAAGCCGGGGCCAGCCACGTCATTATGCCAGAGCAAATCGGTGGCTTTTATATGGCAACGCTGATTAGTAAACCAGGGGCGGTGGAGTTCTTCAGCTACGTTACCAATGAACTGGACAGTGACATCGGTTTCGAGGAAATTCGTTATGATCAATTACCCGAAAACCTGCGGGGCAAACCACTACTGGATTTGGGCTTGCGTAATAACTCCGGCGTCAATGTAATTGGCCACCGGCTGACGGGGGGGAAGTACGACGTCAATCCGTCTCCCGATACCATTATGGAGCCCGGCGGTAGCTTTATTGCCGTTGGTAGCGAACCACAAATACTGGCCTTGAGGAAGTACCTCAAGATTAATTGATAACCACTTGTTCTGAGTTGCAGAACAGCACCTTGTCTGAAAACGAAAAGAAATGATCTCTCCCCGTCTCCAGCGCACCTTACGCTACTGTGCCGTCTTGTTTATGGTAATTGTCCCGGCTTACTACTTCGTTTATAAGCTATTTTGGGATGATGTGTCGTCAAGGGAGGCTTTTACCACAAGCCTTATTTATGGTGTGCTCAACGTTATCTTTCTCGGAGCCTTGCATTATTTCAGGGTTAGTAACCGAGTGGAGGAAGAAGAAAAGAAATAAAGCCAGGTCCCGCTACATCCTTCGGGGCAGACTCGCGTTTACGGTTAAGTAAGAGGCGATCGGAGGAATAAGCGGGAACCGGACTTTATCAAAGAAAGCTGTCATCCTTCCGTTAGCCGAGTATTGAACGCAGTTTTAGAAAACTTTAGGGGCTATCTTAAAGCGCTGTTAACAAGTATTTACCTTGGGGAAGAAGAAAACATCCGCTGTACCTGTCGTTAATCCGAACCTCCGCTACCAGCCGGAGCCACGGCCTTTGTCGGCGGCTGAACTCTTCTCCCGCTTACGGGGTAAGGATCACCGCCGGGCCCTCGGCCAGGCCATTACCCTCCTGGAAAGTGCCCAGCCAGCCGACCGCCAACTGGCAGACGAACTCATCGACCTGGCCGAAAAAAAATCAACTGAGCAACCCACCTTCCGGCTCGGGATTAGCGGTACACCTGGTGTAGGTAAGTCTACCTTCATCGAAAGCTACGGGCTGGAAGTGGCCGGGCAGGGACATAAATTGGCCGTGCTGGCCATTGACCCCAGCAGTAGCCTCAGCGGCGGTAGCATCCTTGGGGATAAGACACGGATGGAGGAACTGACGCGCCATCCCAACGTATTCATCAGGCCAAGTCCTACGGCCGGTCATCTGGGAGGAGTTGGTGCCGCCAGCCGGGCGGCAGTACTGCTCTGCGAAGCGGCTGGATACGACTACATCATCGTCGAAACCGTCGGTGTCGGCCAGGCCGAGTGGCAGGTCCATGGCATGACGGATGCCTTTCTCTTACTGGCGCAGCCAGCGGCCGGAGATGACCTCCAGGGCATCAAACGTGGCATTCTTGAACTGGCAGACCTCATCGCCGTCAACAAAGTTGATCGACTTCCAGACGCGGCAAAGCAAACAGCTGTCGAGCTACGCAGGGGGCTTCACCTGGCGCCCGCCCGGCCCGATGACTGGACCGTCAAAATATTGACCATCTCTGCGCTGACCGGCCAGGGCCTCCCCGGTATTCGGGAACAATTGGCCGACTACGCTAAAAAAATGACCGCTGCCGGTCGTCTGCAATCTCGTCGGAAAAACCAGCGCACCGCATGGCTTCGTGACCGCTGTGAAGCCGACCTTCTGCTCGAATTTCGCAGGTTTCTGAACGATCAGACGCGAACAACCGACGGATTACAGCGTATTCTCGACAAACAATCTTCCCTTTCTTCCGCCGCAAACGTTATTTTGGCGGACTTCTTCAAAACGAAAACCACACAACCATGAAATCATTTGGTACCCTCGGCATCGTAATCGCAGTGCTCGCCGTACTCCTCATCGCCGGTTGCGGCAGCTACAACGGCTTCGTCGACGGCGAAGAAGATGTAGAACTCAAATGGGCAGACGTACAAACCGAATACCAGCGTCGTTCTGACCTAATCGGCAACCTCGTGAGTACCGTGAAAGGTGCTGCAGACTTTGAGAAAAGTACACTGGAAGCCGTAACCAATGCCCGGGCTAAAGCAACGTCCATTAACATTGACCCGAGTAATATGACTGCAGAGCAACTCCAGCAGTTCGAAGCCGCACAAGGACAACTCACTTCTGGCCTCGGCCGTCTGCTGGCTACGGCAGAAAACTACCCACAACTCCGGGCTACCGAAGGCTTCCGTGATCTCCAGGTACAACTTGAGGGTACAGAGAACCGGATCAGTACTTCTCGCAAGCGCTTCAACGAGCAGGCTACGGCATTCAATAAGTCGGTACGCCGCTTCCCCGGAACGGTCTTCGCTTCCGTATTCGGGTTCAGCGAGAAACCACAATTTGAAGCACAGGCCGGTTCTGCTAATGCGCCCGAAGTAAAGTTTTAAACGCTGATGGTTAAATTCTTCAGCAAAGACGAGGAGGCCACCATCGTGGAGGCCATCCAGAAAGCCGAACTCGCCACCTCGGGCGAGATTCGGGTACACGTAGAGGTGGGCGCTGACGCGCCTGCCCTCGACGTGGCCAAGCGCATTTTTAACCAGCTAGGCATGAATAAAACGGCTGACCGCAACGGGGTGTTGATCCTGTTGGAGGTCGATCGACGAGAGTTCGCCATCATCGGTGATGAAGGCATTGACAAATTTGTGCCGGCTGATTTCTGGGAGAGTGAGCGCGACCTCATGGAACGCCATTTCCGTAAAGGTGAGTTTGCGCTCGGCATCACACTGGCCATTGGCCAGGTTGGTGAAAAGCTGAAAAAGTTTTTCCCTTACCAGGAAGATGACGTGAACGAACTGCCCGATACCATCAGTTACGGAGGCAAGTCTTAAAACATACTCCGCGTTGGTTTCATGAAATCATCCGGAGGGACCGAGTCCATTATAAAATAAATTATCATCAATACCATTTCCCCACCATCGATCCGGCCGCTATTCCTGCGTTATGCTACGTTGGTCTTGGCCTTGCTGTTTGTGCTGCCGATATTTGCTCAGCAACCTATTCCCGCAAAGACCAATGACCTGGTCAATGACTATGCGGGGATGATGAGCCGGCAGGAACAGGACCGGCTGCGGCAGAAACTGACGCAATACGCCCTGGAAACCTCTACCCAGATTGCGGTGGTGACCGAAGCATCCTTACAGGGCGAAACGGCCTTTGATCGTGGGCTGGCCATTGCCCACGGCTGGGGGGTTGGTGGATCCGAACAAAAGGACAACGGGGTAATGATCTACATTGCCCGCGACGAGCGGCGCATCCAAATTCTGACGGGGTACGGAGCAGAAGGCTTTTTGCCCGACATCCTTGCCAAGCGTGTCATCGATCAGATCATGAAACCTGCCTTTCGCCAGGGGAAGGTCTACGTTGGTATCGACAAAGCAACCACCCGGATCATGGAGCTCGGGACCGGAGAATATACTGCTGATGAGATACCGGCGGGAAGCTCTGATGGCATCCCCCCGATCGTCATCTTTGGTCTCATTATTCTGGTCTTCTTCTTAATTTCTTATTTCGGCAATCAAAATGGCGATGATGAGGATGACGAGGACGGCGGCTATTGGCGTAACGGTCCTTACGATATGGATGATCCGCATCGGAAAGTACGCCGACGCCGGCGCAGAGGCGGCGGCTTCATCATCTTCCCGGGTGGTGGAAGCGGCGGCGGCTTTGGTGGTGGCGGCGGCTTCGGTGGCGGCGGCGGCGGTGGCTTTGGCGGCTTCGGCGGAGGCGGCTTTGGCGGTGGTGGTGCTGGCGGTGGCTGGTAGTCAGACGGCCTACCGGCCACGGTGGATATTAGACACACTTTTTCCACTACCCAGTGAATGTTTATATGCAGGCGCGGCCGCAGGTGCAAAGCAGGTTTAAAAAGCACAGTAAGTAGGCCCGTGTACCCCGGGACACTATAGGTTTGTGTTTGCCAAAATAGTAACAGACCAATAGGACCAACAGACCAATAGCAATCACATGCGCGAACATTTCCATCTTCCCCAAAATAAAATCTACCTCTGCGGCAATTCACTGGGCCCACAGCCCAAAGCTGCAGCTGATCAACTAACCAATGAATTGGATAGTTGGCGAACTCATGCCGTTGAAGGCTGGTGGAAAGGAGACGGACCTGAGGGTGGTTGGCTGGGCTTTCATCGTCGGCTGGAGGAAGACCTTGCTGCCATCGTTGGGGCAAATGCAACTGAAGTTACGGTGGCAAATGCACTGACGGTTAACCTGCATTTGCTGCTGGTTTCTTTCTTCCGCCCCCAGGGGAAACGTCGGAAGATCATCATGGAAGCCGGGGCTTTCCCGTCTGATCAGCATGCGATCATCAGCCAGCTGAAATTTCATGGCCTTGACCCGGAGTCTGACCTGATAGAAGTCGCGCCCCGAACTGGCGAATACGCCATCCGGACAGAAGACATTCTCATCGCCATCAACAATGCGGGCGAGGAGCTTGCCCTGGTTTTGTGGACCGGTGTCCATTACTATACCGGACAGTTTTTTGACCTGGCTGCTATTGCACGAGCCGGAAAAGCCGTTGGTGCTGCTGTAGGGTTTGATCTCGCACATGCGGTAGGCAACGTCCCGCTGCAACTGCACGATTGGGGGGCGGACTTCGCGGTTTGGTGTTCCTACAAATACCTGAACGGTGGCCCCGGTGCCCCCGGCGGAATGTTTGTACATGAACGCCACGAAAATGAAGAAACGTTGCCGCGTTTCGCCGGCTGGTGGGGGCACCGGGAAAGCGATCGCTTTCTGATGCGTCGTGAGTTTAAGCCTGAAATTGGTGCAGCTGGCTGGCAGATATCTACCGTACCTGTCTTAGGGATGGCACCCTTACTGGCTTCGCTCCCGCTGTTCGCGAAAGCGGGCGGGATGACTGCGCTGCGTGCCCGCAGCCTTAAACTTACTGGGCGGTTGTATGAACTGCTCTCCGAGCTCCCTGGCCTAACCATCATTACCCCCGCCGATGAACGGCAGCGTGGCGCCCAAATATCGGTTTATGTGCCCGGCCACCGGCCGGACCTGGAACACCAACTCTCAGCTGCGGGCCTCGTGGTCGATTATCGACAAGACAACCTGCTGGGCAGTGATGGGGGCATCCTGCGCCTCGCCCCCGCTCCTTTGTATGCCCTGGAGGAAGAGGTGGAAAAAGCGGTGCAGATACTAAGTAACTGTTTGGCCGTTGAGGTTTAGGAAGTCCGGTAAACTCCTAAAAGGAACGGCTACATCTCCCGTTTCTGCGTTGACATCAGGTTCGGTCCCTGCGCTATAACCTTCCTTTGCACCTGCGGCCGCGCCTGACCTTACTACGTGCTTTTACCCGAAAATGGAGTGGAGACGCAAAATTTGTCTGCCGTATGGCCAGACGGGATAGCCCGGTGAACTATTGGTTGCTGATTACTTTTATGGTAGAAGCTTGTCTGAACTGGTTCTCTAAATTTAAGCATCCGGTATGCGTCGATTCTTTACAATTTTTCTGCTCTTGGTTATACTTTGTCCGTGCCTTTTCGGACAGGATGCAGGTGAAAAACTAACCGACTATGTGACCAACCATCGCACAGAAAAAGTTTACGTAAGTCACGACAAACCTTACTACGCCCCGGGGGAAACCATTTGGTGCAGCCTTTTTCTGGTCGACGGCTCGACGCATGGATTTTACACTGGCACACCAGTTGTTTATGTGGACTGGATTCGACCCGACGGAGCGATTGCTAACTCGTATACCCTGCAGGTGATAGATGGGGTGGCCGCGCTGGACATCGAAACTAACTCAAAGGATACTACTGGGGCTTATGTCTTGCGAGCGTATACCCAATACCAGCGGAATTTTGCCGAAGAATTTCTCTTTCAAAAGGAAATTAGATTGTTGGATGCTATTGGGAATAAGGCACCGTCGGCCGCAAAAAACGGTGATGATTTTTCCGTTAAATTTTTCCCGGAAGGCGGGCATTGGATAGAAGGAATACCAGCAACGCTGGCCTTTAAGGCCCAAAACAGTAAGGGAGAAAATATTCAGGTGGCAGGGGTGCTGCTTGATGGTACGGGGGAATTAGTTGGTAACGTAAAAGCTCTTAATGAGGGCATGGGATTGCTTAGACTCGATGTCAAGGCCAATGGGGATTACACCGTGAAGTTCAAGTATCAGGATACGGAAAAAACCTTTCCGTTACCGCAGCCATTGGAGCAGGGGTTTCTGCTTAAAGCTTCCTCCCGTTCCTTGGAGAAAATACAGGTTACCGTAACCTCAGGTATGCCTGCTGACTTGCAGGGATGCAGATTGGTCGGGCATTGCCGCGGGCAGGTATTTCTTAATCAATCGCTTGATGGTGGGAGGGAGAAAGCCTACACCTTGCTGAAGGAGGACTTGCCCTCGGGGTTGCTTCATCTCACGCTGTTCGATCCTCAGAACCGGCCGGTAGGGGAACGATTGGTCTTTAATAAGCGGCCACAAGAGCAAGTAGCCGTTGAAATAGAGCTGGAGCAATCAACATTTGGTAAACGAGATGAAGTTGACTTCAGCCTCCAAACGATGCTGAACGACACGATGGTACCTGCGGTACTTTCATTAAGCATTTTTCAACGCGACTTGATTGAGCCGGGACTGAATAACCTGAATATCCGGAATTATCTGCTGCTTCAGGCAGACCTGAAGGGGCGAATCAATAACATCGAGCAGTATTTCGCTGACAATGACGTACGCACCAACACACTGCTGGATTTGCTGCTGCTGACGCATGGCTGGCGGAAATTCAGCTGGCAGGAAGTACTTAGCGATCAGCCCCCGGCCCTTTTTTATCCACCTGAAGAGCACCTGACAATAGCAGGAAAGGTAAAAAAATATGAGGGAGAACAGCCAGTAGAGGCGGACGTGCAACTGCACGTTTTATCTCCGGAATATTTCACCTCGTTGGATGTGGTGACCGAAACGGATGGCATTTTCGTTTTCTCAGGTTTTGACTTTAAAGACACCACGGAGGTGTTGATCCAGGCCAGTAAGCATACCAATAAGAGTGAAAAGAAGCGAGCGGAAGGGATTTTGGAACGGACCGGTAGCCGCTACGTAGACATCCATATGGTGGAGTTGAATCGATTGGCGTTTAATGACAGCGTAAGCTTTCCCAGCCGAATTTACCGTCCGGAGGCCCTCAAGGAATATGCTTATGCCGTGGGGAGAAACCAGGACCTGGTATCTCCCGGTTCTGCTCCCTGGTCGATTGATTTGGAGACGGTGACCGTACGGTCTGGTATGAACCGAGCCCAACTTCGGGAACAAGAAATTGAGCGGCGCTATGATGAAAAGGGCATTTTCTATTTCGGAGGTACAACGAAATTCAGGGCCGATGACCCACAGTTCGACGGTTTTCAGAACCGGACGATTTTGGAGAAAATATGTTTGATTGTGCCCCAGGCCAGGCTAATTACTAAGGATGGCCGTCAGTGGATCACTTACGGTAGTTTGACGGGAGAACCGGATGTTAAAATTGTGTTGGACGGAAGGGTAATGACCCAGACGGCCGTGCTTAACATCAATCCGGATGATATTGCGGTGATTGATCTGCTGGAAGGACTGGAGTCTTTGCTGTACGTGCGCAAGGGAATGGTCATTTCACTGGTGTCGAAAAACCCGGGAGAAATTAAACGGCCAAACCCCGGCGTAACAAAGGTTACGCATCCTGGCTTTTACCAGGCGCGGGAATTTTACCGCCCTGTTTATCCGTTATCTGATGAGACGGAAGATTCACCAGATTTCCGGACAACTTTGCTTTGGGAACCAGCCGTCCGTATTGATGGAAAGGCTGCGCGCCTTGAGTTCTTTACCGGAGACTTGTCAGGGAACTATTTGATTTGGGTGGAGGGGGTTACTGTTGAAGGGATTCCTTTTGTGGGGAAGAAGTCGATTAATGTGAAATAAAGTTGCAGAATTATTTTTCTCAAGAAGTTTATACTGATCAGTTCTCTTTTGCAAATCAGCTAAATGTTTATATCGACATCACGGGCTTGAAAAAGAAAGACTTTGCTGATAACATCAGCCTTCATCCGACAAAAT
>JBGCFZ010000386.1:0-11571 GCA_045110355.1 Lewinella sp.
GATGATTTTCTGCGGGCAGAGCTCTCCACCGACACCGCCTTCGTGGGTGAGCAGATCATTCTTAACCTCAATCTTTACTCCAGTACCAACGTTATTTCCCGCAACCTTGTCCAGGAACCCGACTTCGATGGCTTCTTCGCTCAACCTCGTCGGCAGTACGATGGTCGCCCACGCGCCGTGATCGAAAACGGCCGGGAGTACCAACGCCGTACCCTGGGCAGCCTGGCGCTATTCCCCACCAAGAGTGGCCGGATCACCATCACCCCCTATCGAATGGTACTGGGTGCGCTGCGCTACCGAAGCAACAGTACTTTTTCCCGTCGTTTCACGGAGCAGATCCCCCTCAATACCGATACGCTGTACGTTGACGTCAGCGAACTTCCGCAGCCCAGACCGGCCACCTTCAGCGGGGGGGTAGGCACCTACCGTTTGCAGGTACAGGCGGATCGTGATCAAATGACCACCGACGATGCGCTCACCCTGCGCATTACCGTGACTGGTGAAGGTGACATCGAACGGCTGGATGCCTTCCCGCCGGTTAGTGAAAAAGACTGGGACATCTACGACCCGGAGATCGTTCAGGAAGAATTCCTGGACAGTCCGACGGGGATGCTGGGCCGTAAGATATTCGAATATAAGGTCGTCCCGAAGCGTTCGGGAAAGTATGCCCTCCAGCCAGGGCTCACCTACTTCAACGTCGATAGTGCCCGGTACATCACCGATGCTCCTTCCACCTTCAACATTACTGTAGCGGGAGGGACAGGTGCCGTTACTTATGACGTGGACACCACCGCTATCCTGGAGACAAAATTGACCCTCCTGCCCGTTACTCAGCTGCCCAACGGACGGGCCTATGGCAGTACTCTTCCTGGCCGACCATGGTTCTGGGGCTTATTCTTCCTCCCCTTGCTGCTGGCTGGCGGTTTGATTGGCCTACAGCGCTACCGCAATCACTTAGCTGCCCGAGACCCCATTGAGCTGGCACAGGCACGTGCTGCGAAGGCGGCGACCCAACGTTTGAAGGCGGCTAAAACGCACCTCGATCAAGTGCAGGCCCGCCCGTTTTACGATGCCGTTGAAGGTGCGCTGTTTGGTTACCTCCGTGATAAGTTTCAACTCCCCATGGCAGAATTAAACCGGCGAGACATCAAAGAAAAGCTGACCGACGCCGGCGCCGACGCTCAGCTTACCGACCGCTACGACAGTTTGCTCCAACGCTGTGAAATGGCCCTTTACGCCGGGCAAGACAAAGCTGACGACCTTACTGCTGCTTACGAAACTGCCCGCGAGTTGATTACCGATACGGAGCGGCAAACCGGGGATTAGTGGTCTGTGAAGTTTAAAAATGGCACAATTTGCGATGCTTTTTCACGCCTGGTGTCGTTAGAACCCCTTCCGTAGCTACGAGTATGCAAGCGCTTTGCCGCCTAACCAGTCACAAAAAATCTCGCCATCGCAAACTGCGAATGGCGAGATTACAAACAAGGGAAACTTCACAGGTTTTCAAAACATGCACATGGGATAAGACTTAGATGTTGGCTGTATAAGCTATATACTAAGTGAAGGGAGGTTTATTTCAGGACCTGGCTTTCCCATAAGACGAAGAATTTCTTGTTTTAGGACCTTCCCCGTAAAAAAATCCTCTTTTTTTTACTTCAGGATGCGCACTTCGTGATGGATTGCCCTTCAAATCATACCTTTAGATCTCCAGACCTCCTACTTTACGTGCTTTCCCTTTTTCGAACCAATCAGGCTTCTGCCGGGCTATTTCTATTTTTATACGCCTTGTTTTTACAACTCCCCGTAATCTTTGGCTGGGTGGAGGTTGTCCCTGCATTGGCAGGAAGTGGCGTTGGGGGAAGTTGGCTAATCGAATGGACAAAGGGTAAATTCTACCTTACCACACTACTGCCCGTACTATTTATCACTGTTCAGGGCGTCATTGCTAATGTGCTGGTCACACGTCACCGGTTGTCACGCAAGGTTACCCAGTTCCCGGGGTTATTCCTCATTTTGTGTTGGGCGATGGTACCTTCCTTTCATGCCTTGCATCCGGTTCAAGTCGCCAACATATTCTTACTCCTTGCACTACTGTCCATGGGGCGGTTGTATAAAAAAGAAGAGCCGGCGGTCCCATTGTTCAACGCAGGTGCCTGGCTTGGCATGGCGGCTCTTTTTTCGCCAACGTATCTGATGCTTATCCCTGCCTTGATTATTGGGATTAGCATACTTAGGCAAATCACGTTCAAATCTATTTTCCAGTTACTTACCGGCACCCTGGTGATCTTCTCCCTGGTGTTTACCTATGCCTACCTCACCGATGTATTACCAGTTGCATTAGCCCTCCAATTCTCGGCCCTGGAATGGTGGCAATTACCCTCGTTCCCTCCCCTTAAACTCTCGGGCCTGATTACGCTTGCGCTGTTACTCTTGGTCGTCGTGGTTTCTTTCGGTGTCATCGTAAGACTGCTTAATATCGAGGGAAAGAAAAACGTCGGCATTCAATATTGGCTGCTCTTATTTTTTCTATTGAGCACCTTGCTCAGCGGTGCATCAGGCATCCCTTATTTGCAAGTCATTACTCTTCCTTTAGGCCTGTTAATTGGGTTACGGTTTATCCTCCTATCTGACAGTAAAGCTGAATTCCTCCATCTTATCCTTTTAACGGTAGCTATGAGCTCGACCATTTGGACAATATTCAGCTAACCCTATCTTTTGGTAAAAGGGAAAACTAAGGGCTTATAGCGATTGGAAAGTAACGGCAGTCATTATTCATTTTATCATTTTGGGGCGCGCACGCAGGTGCAAGAAAACTGTTGAAGGGCAAGGTGCTTAACGCGTGTGTAAAATTAGTATTTTGCCAAAATTCATAAACTCAGCTGAAGAGCCCGGGGCTATGATAGTTTAGAAAAACAAAAAGAAGTATGACTAAATTCATCCACGAATTCAAAAAATTCGCCGTCAAAGGCAACATGATTGATCTGGCCATTGGCGTTGTTATCGGAGCAGCTTTTAATAAGATTGTTGACGTCCTGGTGAAGAAGATTATTACGCCGCCGCTTGGTTACCTGACTGCGGGGGTGGACCTGGCCGACATGGCCTGGGTATTAAAAGCGCCGGAAAAGGCCGCCGACGGCACCGTTATTGACCCCGGTGTAGTAATCGGATACGGTGCTTTCATCGAAGCTATGATGGATTTTCTTATCGTAGCACTGACCTTATTCATCGTCATCAAGGCGGTAAACACACTAAAGGAGAAGGCGGAAGACGAAGCCAATAAGACCGTCCCAACACCAAGAGATATCCAGCTACTCTCAGAGATCAGAGATGAAATGCGCCAGATGAATGGAGGAACACTTAAGCAGTCGCCGGCAGGCGACAGCTAGTGCAGTGTAAACTAGGGGCTAGGCATTACAACCAGTCGTAACCTCCCGAAGCAGACGTCCTTGCATCCGGGTGCTTTCCTTGTCCGTGTTGCCCACTGAAGTCCCAGTTGTAAGTATCCAACCGGCTGATGCCAGCAGCTAACAGGCTTATGGTATTTTCAATGTCTTCCTTATGAGCCATTTCTATGCTCTGGTGCATATTTCGAAGTGGGATGGATATGGCACCGGCAATTGCACCTTTATTGCCATACCGCTGGATGGCAGCCGTATCGGTCCCCCCGGCTGGAAGCAATTCCATCTGGGTTTTAATGGCATCAGCTTTAGCTATTTCTTTAAGGTAGTTCACCATTCGGTAATCAGAGATTACAGAACCATCCAGAATTTTTATCGCCGTGCCTTCACCAAGGCAGGTAACGGATTCATGCGCACTTGATCCTGGCACATCATAAGCAATGGTGACGTCGAGTCCGAAACCAAAATCAGGATCAATATGGCCGACGCTTCCGATAGCTCCCCTAAGGCCAACCTCTTCCTGAACGGTGAATGTAGCGTAGAGGTCGTAAGGCAGTTCCTTGCCTTTCAGCTGTCGTAACGTTTCAATCAGGATAAAGACAGACACCCGGTTATCAAGAGATTTGCTGGTGACACAGTCTCCAATTTCAATAAGTTCTCGCTCCCGGGAGATAGGATCTCCGACCTGTATCCATTTTTCAACGTCCTCCTTGGTCATCCCCGTATCCACAAAATATTCCGAGATGGGAATCACATTTTTACGCTCCTCAGGTTTCATGATGTGAATGGGCTTACACCCCAGTACGCCAATAACATCCTTGCGGCCATGTACAATCACCCGTTGTGCCGTCAGTGTTTTAGGATCAAAGCCACCAAGTGGTAAAAACCGAAGAAAGCCTTTATCGTCAATATGGTTAACGATAAAGCCGATTTCATCCATATGAGCAGCCACCATTACCCTTTTGGGCATTTTCCCTTTCATGATGGCAATCACGTTGCCCATATTATCCACTTTCACCTCGTCGGCCAACGTTTTGACTTCCCGCAATATCAGTTCCCGGATTCGGCGCTCAAACCCGGAGACCCCGGGAGCTTCACAAATAGCTTTGAGTAAGGATAGATTTAACATGGTTGCTCTCTGATCTTTAATTCCGGCGAAGGTAAGGTTTGACAGGGAATGCAGCGAAAAGTAGGTAAAACTGTTGTTTTTCAGGGGGAGTCTCCCGGGGCATTAAACTTATTTCATATATTTGTCCTACGGCTTGCTGTCTGCCTTTTCAACACTCTCATCAAAGTTAACGTGTTTTATTCGTCTTTCTTCCTCAGAAGAAAGCATGATTTTAAGGCTTTTATACTATATAAGACTGTACGCTGTCCACGTAAGTTTCTCGAATAAAATTATGCCTCCTCCCTTTTCGGGTGGAAATAACCATTTTTTTGTCCCAGATACTAATAACAACATGAAGTTCATTTTCTCATTTTTCCTACTAGCCATCGGCTCATTTGCCTTTGGTCAAACGACCATCAACTTATCAGAAGACCTCGTGCTTACCGAGACCTTGGTCATCAGCGAAGACGTCACCTACAATGGTAATGGTTTCAAATTGATCTGCGAAGGCTGTAACCCAGCCATCCGGGTAACTAACGGTGCTCGTGTCCACTTCGAAGACGTAAAGTTCGTCAAGTCCTACGCCAAATGGATGCAAGTCGAAGGTGGTCCCCTGGGCAACGTTACCTGGAGCAGCAACCGCATGAAAGGCTACATCCGTCGTGGTGGCCAGTAAGCTATTCGTAGCCTCCTACTTAAAACTAAACTTACAACACTTTTCATAGGGATTATAAACAGCTTTAGATAGCCAGTTACAGCCATTAGGTTGTAACTGGTTTTTTGTTGTAAGTATTCTATCCGGCTACTAAAACCAGTACCCCAGATTAAAGTATAATTCCTTTCCCGTATTGCCATTTGCGTAAGTCAGCTCAATGGGCCCCAGTGGTGAGTTCAGGCCATAGGTAAGTCGGCCGGCAATCAACCAATCTCTCCTCACCGAAGTAGGTAAACCTTCGGCGTTTCCAAGTCGTGCGGCCCGACAGCCCAGCGTTAAGTAATGTCCGCCACCGGGGTGAAAGCGGGTAAACAGCTCTCCCATCAGGAGGTTATCTCCCGAAGCCTTCCCAAGTTCAAGGCTGGGAAAAGGTTTAAAATTATTCATCAGATTGCGGTTATTACTGCCGAGATAATAACGGTAAGGCAAAGAAGAAGTCTCCAGAAAACCACCCGCGTTCAACTCTGTCCCAAGGCTCATTTTTTTACTCAGTGGCAATAATAACAGGGTATGAAAATCACCATTAACCGCCCACTCGTTACCCTCCGTTAGCGGTTCCCCTATATTGATAATGGCCCTGGTTTTAGCATCGATACTGAAACCTGACATAGGAAAATGACGATCATCAAGCTTATCGTAAAGGAAATAAGCATTCGGTACGAAATAGTTATCATCTCCCAATCGAAAAAGTGAGGAAGAATCAGCAGCAGCCAACTGCTCTGATGTGTTTTGGTAATACTTGAACTCTGCGGCAATTCCCGTGAAAGAGTTATCCGTTTGTCTAAAGTCCCAGTACAACTCTGCGTTCAGGTCGTTAAAGCGAAAGTCCAGTCGCTCAATCAATAGGCCACCAGGTGTTCCCATTACCTCCGGCAAGTCAAATCCGATATTGGCATAATGTAGTCTACTGCGTAAACCGAAGGCTGAGCCATTGACCCGGTTCACCCTAAAATCCGCCCGATACCGAAACCTGCTTCCCCCAATCAGGTCAATCGTTGTTTGCGTATTATCGATAACCAAATCACTTAGCGTAAGCCCCACCAAAATATTAGATCGGTACTCTTGGTCGTAGTGCAACCCCAGTCTTAACTGCTGGCCGAAATCTGGTGATTGTTTAAGGTTCAGGATGAGTTTCACCTCATCCTCCGTATCGGGGATGTCCTCCCAGTGATAATCGAGGTTGGCATACCGCCCCGTGGCAAAAAGTGCGACCAAGCCGTCCCGGAAATCTAACCAATCAATGCTTCCAGGTAAGTCTCCATCAAAAAAACTAAGTACTTGCCGCCGGCTTAAGTCCTCGTTTCCTAAAATTTCAACAATCGGGGCATGCAGCTTTTCGGGCATCGAGACCGTATCAACCGGCGGTCGGCTTTGCTGTTGGCGGGCAATGGAATCAAGGGTAGCCAACTGTGCCTCGGCGGCCAGCCGGCCGGCTTTGATCAGGTCATCGATGGCTTCAAAACTCAGTTGGCTGTAATCACCTAAATCTGGCTTGATGTCAATATCCGTAATCGCGTATTGTTCAATGTTGCGGCGGGTAGCCTGAAAGAAGGCAATCTGTAACAGCAATTTATCGAGGGAGTTGATCTGGTCCGCCGAATAAGGATCTTGCTCTACCGTAATCCCGATGATGTAATCCATTCCTTTATTCTTGACCTCCTCTGCCGGGTAGTTGTTGGACACACCGCCATCCGTCATGATGTGGCCGTTCATTTCATGGGGCGTAATGACTCCGGGCAGTGCAGCACTGGCCCGCATCGCATCAGCCAGAGTACCGGTTTCCAGCACGATGGCCTCACCGGTTTCAATGTCCGTCCCCACGCAAAGGAAGGGTGTTGGCAGCTTACTGAAATCGGTGGTGGTATGTACGTTGGCTGTCCAGTGGCTGAACAGATCATGAATTCGTTGGCCATCAGACAGGGCGGTCGGCAACTGAATGGCAAAGTCTTTTAGCGAGAGCCCTATGAGGTAATGCTCATTGTACAGTTTCTCATAAATGGTCCGATTCTCCCGGCCAATGGCGTCTTGCAACTCAGCCATGATGTCAGTAGAACGCAGCATCTGTTCCAGCTGAAAAGCATTATAGCCCGAGGCGTACAGCCCGCCAACGATGGAGCCCATACTGGTCCCCCCGATGTAATCTACCCGAACGCCGGCCTCTTCCATCACCTGAAGGGCACCAATGTGTGCGTAGCCACGGGCACCGCCACCACTGAGCACCAGGCCTACTTTTAGGTCTTTTTCCTGAGCGGATAACAGGGTTGTGCCAAGCAGGAAGAAAATGAGGACAATGTTTTTCAAGGGACGAGAGATTTAGCTGGGGTAAAAGTAGTTGTTATCTGGTAGTATTTTGTGACGGGGCGAGTTGGTGAGTTAGCACGTCATTGAGTTGGCTACCGCAAGCGCCGTTCGCAGCGCTACGCTTACTCATCCGGCGAACGAACGTAGCGAAGTGAGTGGTCCCAGCGGCAGCAACTCAGTAACTCAAAAACACAGTCACTCCCTATATTCGCCCCCGTATGAAGTATACCACCACCGATCTCCCTAAAATAGCCGCCGACCTCCTCGGGAAGTACGGCCATCAACGGGTCTATGCCCTGCTGGGTGAATTGGGCGCAGGTAAAACAACATTGGTGGCCGAAATGTGTCGGCAACTTGGTGTTGCTGTCGCTACCAGTAGCCCAACCTTCAGCATCGTTAATCAATACGATGGAGACGAGGGAATTATATATCACCTTGATTGCTATCGGTTGAAATCCGTAGAAGAAGCCATAGATGCGGGCATCGAAGAGTTGCTGGCCGAAGCGCCAAACACCGTTTTCATTGAGTGGCCCGGCGTAATTGAAGTCTTGCTACCGGAAGATACCGTTGTATTACGCCTAAGCCACGGCAAAGATGGTACATCCAGGACACTGACCGATAAATCATTAGCATAGTTCCCTTAGGAGCAGTTGCCTCTCCCCCGGCTCCTTTCCAACCTTCCTTTGCACCTGCGGCCGCGCCCCCTAATTGAATACCAGATGTACGTCAAGCTCCAGATTTTTCAATTATTCGCCAATCCCAACCCTTGCATACAACCTGAGCCCCAAAAAGGCGTTGTGATAGGACGCCCGGTAATTACCCACCCAAACGATGAGCAGTAAGGACAAGAAAAAAGTATCCCTTCCCGAGGAACTAACGTCTGGCTACGGCCAGACGCAGGCCGAGACACTTGCCGTTGACCATAAGCAGGAATCCCTTTTTATTGGCATCCCCAAAGAGACGACCCTCCAGGAAAAACGCGTGGCGCTCGTCCCCAGTGGTGTGGCCAACCTAACGAGCCGCGGGCACCGGGTCCTGATTGAAACAAGTGCTGGCGTACAGAGCAACTTCAGCGACCATGCCTACAGCGAAAGCGGCGGCGAAATTGCCTATTCTGCCCAGGAAGTCTATCGCAAAGCGAAGGTCATACTAAAGGTCGCTCCTCCTACGCTGGACGAGATCGACATGATGCAGCCCGGTACCGTGCTCATCAGTCCGCTCCAGCTCCCCACTATTTCTGCAGAGTACCTCTACCGCCTCAAGAATAAGCGCATCATCGCGCTGGCCATGGAGTACCTACAGGACGAAGAAGGCTCTTTTCCCATCGTTCGGATCATGAGTGAGATGGCGGGTATTTCAGCCATACAGACGGCGGCAGAATTGCTGTCTTCCAACCAGGGAGGGCCCGGCGTTTTACTCGGCGGCGTTTCCGGAGTTCCCTGTGCCAAAGTGGTCATTCTGGGTGGCGGCATTGTAGCAGAATACGCCACCAGGGCCGCCCTCGGCATGGGGGCTGAAGTCCGAATTTTTGACGACAATATCCACAAGTTGATGCGCCTCCAAAACAGTGTTGGCCGCCAACTCTACACCAGCGCCATTAACCCCTTATACTTGCGACGAGAATTGGTAACCGCCGAAGTGGCCATTGGCGCGATCCATGCCGAACACGGACGTGCGCCCGTTGTCGTAAGCGAAGAAATGGTGAGCCAGATGCGCCCCGGCTCCGTCATCATCGACGTAAGTATCGACCAGGGTGGCTGCTTCGCCACCAGTGAGCTGACCAGCCTTGACAAGCCAACGTTCCGCAAGCACGACGTAATTCACTATTGCGTGCCCAACCTTGCCAGCCGGGTGGGGCGCACGGCCAGTATTGCCGTAAGCAACGTCCTGGTCCCCATGCTCCTCAAGGCCGATGGTGCGCGCTCTTTCGAGCACTTCATCCTTCGGCGGCCGGGCCTTCGGCACGGCGTTTATACCTTCCGGGGATGCCTTACCAACCCTTACCTCGGCAAGCGCTTCGAGATGCGTTGCACGGATATTGATTTGTTGATGACCAGCGGGCTTTAGTAGATAGTCGGTAGTTCATTGTGTGTAGTACTTTGTTCTATGCTCGCTTTCGCTTGTGGTGGCTACCGCCTGTTCGGGGCATAATATGCTACTTTAGTATAACAACTCACGAGCGACAGCGAGCAGATGCCAACGGTAGCACTACCCATAGGGCAAACGCATCAAACTTCGTTTGCCACGTTTTTGATTGGCGAAATGCGATTGGCGATACTCGATTCTTGATTTAGCTGCCGCATGTGGCTGCTCCCTGCGGTCGTTCCAACAGGAAATCAACCTTATGGTTATACATTCTGTTTTGATACGTTTGCCCTGGCACTACCCACTATGGGTTACCCACTACCCACTAATTTCCCTATCTTGGGCGGTAGAGAAACCCATACTTATGAACGAATTCTTCGATCAACTCAACGACCTATTTTCTCTCCTTTCCGGAGAACAAGCCATCTGGGCCGGATTCCTGGCCGTGCTGATTTTTGCCCTTGGCATCATTATCGGCTGGATCGTGCAGGGCAGTAAGACCCGACGGTACAAAAAGGAGTTGTTGTTACTTCGCAAAGATCGCGACGAGTACGAAGTTCGCTACCGTGCTACCGAGGCAAAACAAAAAGCCCTGGCCAAAGAGCTGGAGGCCGTTAGCCGGGAAAAAGTAGATGCCCTTGACCGGGCACAGGGCCTGGCAAATGACCTGGCGCAGCGCGATGTTTCTCTACAACACCTCCAGCAAGAAAAGGAAGAGTTGAGTGCTTCGAACCAGAGTTATGCCAGTACGATCGAATCGTTGAACGACCAGGTGATCGGGCTCAAAACCCAGAATGAGCAGTTGTTGGCAGCGAAAGATGCGCCTACTCCAAGGGGTGTAGAGCCGCAGGGCGGGGCCGCAGGTGCAGGGACGGGAACAGGGAGCAATGAAAACCTGAACGCCTATATCCTCGCTTCTGAGTCAAGGTTCCAACACCTCGAGGCGCGCCTGACGGCGCTCCACCAGGAAAACGCTACGCTTAAACAAACAACCCCTACTACTGCTCCGGCCGACCCCTTCACGGGCCACCGGCCCGTCATGGACCCAACGCTCGGTGCTACGGGCAACCCAACGACTTCGGAACCCCTGGTAATTCGGGCAGACACTACCGACGCTGGCGTTCGCACCGGAAACCAGGGAGGCACGGAGGTCATCGTGCAAACGACACCATCGGTCCACATCCCCATCATTGCCGAAAGCAACGCTGGAGATCACGATGACCTGACCAAGATCAACAACATCGGCCCTTTCCTACAGGGCAAACTCTACGAATCTGATGTATACAGCTACGAGCAAATTGCCAATTGGTCGGAGGCTGATATCGTCACTTATACCGAACTAATCGGATACATCCCCGGCATTATTCAACGCGACGACTGGGTAGGCCAGGCAAGGGCCTTAGCAGATGGTGCCGCATCCACCTCCGAGGAAGCAGCAGCGCAAGAAGAAAGCTATACGCCCGATCCGATTCCTGCGGCGGCCCTCAACAGCAACGATGCTGACCAAACCAACCTGAAGTTAATCGAAGGCATCGGCCCTAAGATAGAATCCGTACTTAAAGATGCGGGCATTAGTACCATATCAATCCTGGCAGAGACCCCGATCGAACAACTACGAGAAATTCTGGACAGTGCCGGCAGCCGGTTCAAAAGCCACGACCCGAAGACCTGGCCCGTGCAGGCCGGGTTGGCCGCCGATGGTAAGTTGCAGGAACTTAAAGCCTGGCAAAAAGAAATGAAGGGGGGGAAGTAGTTTGGTCTGTTGGTTCGTTGGTCTGTTAGTCTATTGGCTCACTGGCTAATTGGTCCGCTGTCATGTAGGAACACTAGTGCTTTGTCAGGTCGATTCTGTCGCATTAAATGCTGGTGAATTTTGCCTGCGGGCAAGGCGCTTGAACCGGAGTTTAGCCGTAGCTAAATGAGGATTCAAGCAACGCAGCCAGCGGGTAAAAGACGCCGCAGTT
>JBGCFZ010000387.1:0-4535 GCA_045110355.1 Lewinella sp.
GCAATCATTGCGGGGTCGGAAGAGAAAAGGTCACCGACCCAGGCAAACATGCGGCCAATCAGGAGGAACAACGGTGCTCCCGGTGGGTGGACCACCTGCATTTTATAGGCGCCGAGCACAAATTCACCGCAGTCCCAAAGACTACCAGTACGTTCCGCACTCAGCAGGTACACAAAGGCGGCGATGGCGAAGACGATCCATCCGGTTAATCGGTGCAGGCGATTCAATTTTCCCATGGGGTAGGTAGCTGTATTAATATTGGCTCCGTCCTTTCATTCGGACAAGAGGTTTTTAAAGCACTGCAAAGCTAGCATTTTCCCCGCGCATGGAGGTTAGGTTGCGTTAATGATGGTTAAGTAAGGAAAAGTAAATAGGGTTCAGCGGGTGGACGAATTACCTTTTGGTGAGATTTTGTTGACTCATCGAGTAAGAAGTAGGCGGGGCCGCAGGTGCAAAAAAGGGTAAGGAAGCAAGGGCAGAAACTTGTCCTTGACTCCGTAGGAGTCAACCATTAATAACCCCGGATGAGGCCCGCGTAGCGGCCGGAATCCGGGGTGGGACACTCAAGGAATACTAAGCGCGCCTAAAAACCAAAATCCTCCACCTCCAATACCTCCCCCGGCAGTAAGCCCCCCAAAAGAACGTGCCCGATCCGTACCCGGATCAGTCGGATAACTGGAAAACCCACCGCTGCAGTCATCTTCCGCACCTGTCGGTACTTTCCTTCCCGGATGGTGACGGAGGCCCAACTTGTTGGGCCGTGTGCGGCGTGTCGGACGCGCCTAGGGGGCCAGGGGAATTCCGGTTCGGGGTCCAGGCGAACAACCTGACCGGGAAGGGTGGTGTAGCGTTTGCCGTCAAAACCTATTTCTACCCCATCGTTCAATCGAGCAATGGCTGCGTCGGTAATTACCCCATCAAGCTGTACGTAGTATTCTTTCTCTACCTTTTTTCCGAGGATGGCAGCACTCACCTTCCCGTCGGTAGTCAATAAGAGTAAACCTTCGGAATTTTCATCCAGCCGGCCTACCGACATCGTCCCCGGCGCAAAATCGTGCAGGTAGCCCAGCATCTTCTTGTTTCGCCGGGTCGTGTGCTGGTGGACGAACTGGGAGAGGTGTGAATGGGGTTTGTTGAGGAGGTAGTGGGGCATAGTAAAAATGGCTTCGGAGGCTAAGTTTGCGTACAAAAGTGCCGCAAACTTAGCCTCCGAAGCCATACTACTGATCATTTTTCGGTGATTGATGATCCGCCATCAGTCTTTCCGAAAATAAAGGATACTGCTCCCGTTTATTGGGTTATGACAACACTGCTTCCGCTTACCCGGACCGACCTGACGGAATTCCAGCGATAGCCGGCAGCATTGGCACCTTGTTTGATGGCGCTGGCGATGGCTGCTTTCTGACCGTTCATTTGTTCACGAAGGGCTTGGCGTACAGTCGGTTCCAGTTGGCGCTGTACGAGACCATCAAAAAGTTCGCCGAAAACCTTACCGTCTACTTGCCCATGAAATTTCACCTCATCCACTTCGAAAGTGAAACTATCGCCGTAGGGCACAAGGCGTAGGTAGACCTTCCAGCGGTTGTTCTGGAAGTTAAAGTCGAGCGCGCCGTTGTCTTCCCGGAACTTGGCACAGTTGGAACACATCCCCTTAATCTCTGCCCCATCCTCTTCAAAAGTAGCGTGAATGATAAAACGGTTGGCCTCAAAGTTGGCGGAAAAATTTTTGGAGCGGATGTCGTTGACGAAGTGCATCTTATCGCGAAGTCCATGCACGTATTCAGGGATGGTGAAGGAGGAGGTCTGGCCCATAAACTGGATTTTAGAGCTCTCGGCTTTATACCAGTTAATGCGGCCCTGGCTGTCCCGGTAGCGTGATCCGAAGTTGTTCAGGGTTACCTGAAGGGTGCTGAGGACGAGGTTGCCAAGGGCCGTCATCTGTGCTTTGGGAATAAGTACCTGGCTGGCGGCCGGTCGGGGAGAGGGAGTGTTGCCAGAGTTACCACTGGTGGTTGGAATGAACTTCCATTTCTGAGCCATCCCACGGTTGGCTTGCGTACACCAGACTACGCTGTTGCGGGCAGCGTTGCTCTTGTAAACGTCTATCGCTAGCCCCTCATTGGTTTTTGGGTGAATGTAGTAAGCCCCATCACCACTGGGCTTTACGCGAAACTTTTGCGCATCACTGGGGTTGCGGTTAAAAAGCCAGAGGCGTGCACCAGCTTCCTTGCTGCCCTGCGCTACGTCGAGGTAAAAACCACCACCGTTTTTGAAGTAGTAGTAACCGCCACCTGCATCCTCCAGCGTCCAACGGCTGGCTTGGTCGGTCGGTGTGGTCTTGTTGGTGGTGATGTAGTTTTTTCGGGTAGTTTTTTGGTCAACTGCCGAGAGGTAGTAGTGGACGTCAAGGCTGCTGCGTAGGTGGTAGACCTGGCCGGTACGTACCTGGGCTTCTGCAGAGAAGCTGGTGAATAAAGCTAGTAGTAGGGTTAAAATGGGAAATATTCTCATGACACGAAGTGTTTTGATTTGTTTGAAAACAGCCACCGTTTATCGGTTGCTTCGTGTCTTCATGCAGCATCAAATCGTATCGTTTCAAAACTAAGTGTTATGGTTTTACTAAAGCTTTAGTAAAGGATGTCCCAACCTTTACGGGGCGGGGCTATTTCTCTTATTATCCCAGTTTTAGGTGTCCGGTATCGGTGATGGCAATATTGTCTTCCAGCCGGATACCGCCGAAGTCCCGGTAAGCATCAAGGGCATCGAAGTTGATGAAATTCGCGCAGGTGCCATCGGCTTTCCATTGGTCGATCAGAGCCGGAATGAAATAGATGCCTGGTTCGACGGTGAGCACGAAACCGGCCTGTAACTCACGACCCAGGCGTAAGGAGCGGGTCCCGAACTGTGTACTGCGCTTAATTTTATCGTCGTAGCCCACGAGGTCTTCTCCCAGGTCTTCCATATCGTGCACGTCCAGGCCGATCATGTGGCCGAGGCCGTGCGGCATGAACAGGGCGTGGGCACCAGCCGCTACGGCCTCGTCAATGTCGCCCTTCATCAAGCCTAGTGCTTTCATGCCGGAGGCGATGATGCGGCCAGCGTCGAGATGAACGGATTGGTAGGTGATGCCGGGGCGAAGGGCGGCGGTGCAGTCGGTCAATGCTTTATGGACAATATTGTGGATGTCCTGCTGCTTCGTCGTCATGGGCGCGCCGACGGAGAAAGTCCGGGTGATGTCTCCGGCGTAGCCACTCGGCGCTTCCGCGCCGGCATCAATCAGGAGCAGGTCCCCTTTTTGTAAAACGTTGCCATGGTAATGATTATGTAGTACGTGGCCATTGCGCGTTACGATGGCTGGGTAAGCAAGTCGGCCGTTTCCGGAAATGGCGATGCCTTCAATTAGCCCCGCTACCTCAGCTTCGAGCTGCCCAGGGGCCGCATGTGCCTGTGCTGCAGCATGCATTTTCATACTGGTCTTCACTGCAATATCCATCTGTTCCAGCTCTTCTGCTGATTTGACGGACCGTAAGGCAATCACGGCTCTAATCAATTCCTGGCTTGCACCTGCGGCCGCGCCCAGATGGTTGTGCAGAAACGTTGTCCGTTCCGCCCGGTAAGGAGGAAGAAAATGAACTTCCTTCGCGTGTTGCTTCAGCAGGGCGGAAAGTTCCGTGAGGCTGCCCCCTTTTTCTGCTCCGATGGCCTGGGCCAAATCAGCCACACTTGGTTGTTCCCCCATCCAAACGACGTGATCAAGGCTGATGTCATTGCCCCACAAGCGACTGTTGCCGCTGGCGGCATCAATGGTCAGCGCGAGGTCCGGAATATTGTGTCCGGCGAAGTACCGGAAATTGCTGTCTTGCCGGAAGGGGTAGGTATTATCGGTATAATTCATCGGTGCCTCCCGGTTACCGGGGAGGAAGATGAGGCCTGAAGAAATAGAATTGGCCAGTTGTTGGCGGCGGTTGGAATAAGTAGAGGCTGAAAACATGGCGGTAAGATAAGAACTGGCCTGAGATAGCGGATCAAGTGGAAAAGACAACACAAAACTGCCATAAAAACGTTTACTGATGGCAAGCCTTACATTCTGAATGGACAAACACTTCTTTTATAACCTTTTTTACCGGGTCAAATCGCAGGCCATACGCCTGGTACAGGCCGGGTGGAAATACCTTCGCAGTCAACCTCCGTTGAAACTATTGTTCGTGGCTATTGCCGTGCCGACACTGCTGGTGATTTTGCTCTTCCTGTTTCTTTTTGTCCGCACGCTGGGCGGCAACTACGGTCACTTGCCGGAGAAAACGGAACTTGCCCTGATCGAGAATTCAGAGGCTTCATCCGTCATTAGTGAAGACGGGCAAATCCTTGGTAAATACTACCGGGAAAACCGAATCAGTGTACCGTTGGACCGGATTTCTCCCTACGTCATCAACGCCCTGATCGCAACGGAGGACAGTCGATTCTTCGAGCACCAGGGGATTGACCTGCGCGCACTGGCGAGGGTGGCCTGGCGATCGATCCTGCTCAGGGATCGG
>JBGCFZ010000388.1:0-10533 GCA_045110355.1 Lewinella sp.
GATGCAGTGTAAGGTTAGAAGAGCAAAGTCAACCGCCTACCACGCCAAAAGGTGCTCATACACCAAATTCACCGGCAAGCCCATCACGTTAGGGTAAGTACCGTCAATACGCTTGATCTTCGCCAGTCCGACCCATTCCTGAATACCGTATGAGCCTGCCTTATCAAAAGGCTTACAGGCATCAATGTACCAGTTGATTTCGGTGTCGCTCAGTTCAGAGAAATAGACTTCCGACACACCAGAAAACACTTCTTGTTTCGTCCGGCTTTTCAGGCAGCAACCCGTCACTACCGTATGCTTATTTCCCGAAAGCGTTCGGAGCGTAGCTACAGCTTCTTCCCGGTTGGCCGGTTTACCGTATATCTTTCCGTCGATGATCACGACGCTGTCTGCCGTAAGTAAGACTTCGTGGTCAGCCTCCAATAAATGCATCGCTCCTTCGGCTTTCAGGGCTGCGAGGTAGGGGGCAACTTCCAGCACCGGCGTATCCGGTGGATAGACCTCTTCTACATCAACAGTGCGTATGGTAAACGGAATACCGGCTTGCTCCAACAGATAAGATCTTCGGGGAGACTTTGAGGCCAGGATGAGGGAGAGCTTGGGGGATATTTGCATGGCGCAAATATAGAAAGTCGCTAAGCGACCTTCTTAGATGGGCTTCGCCCGTTATAGATGGATAGAATTATAGATTAATAGGCTACCGCAAGCTCCTGCTCGCTTCGCTCGTACAGGCTTTCATTAATAAAAATCTCGCTTTACGGGTACTATTGAGAAGCCTTTCTCTTTCAAATAAGTCAAAACGTTTTTCATATAATATGAATTTGTCACGTCAATAATTGATTCATAACCGTCTGCTACCTCTACTTTTTTTACTTTTTCAGGCATAAGGTCCTTTAGTTTTTCATAAGCTGGATCTGATGCTCTTACAAAGCCTTTTCTGACGTAAACATCTCTAACAACGCAAATTATGCCTACCTCGCAATCTACTCTAAATTGCTCATAACCAGAGTGATCATAACCATCATCAAAAGTTGTGAATGCAGCAGATTCATCTAATATTGATACAATGTCGCCAACCGGGGCATCGACGATATAAACAGTATCACAATATTCTCGTATCTCTCTTTTACTAAGCGTATCTTCATATAAATAAGCTTTAAAAGATTCAGCAAGAACTTCTTCCGTTTCACCTTCGAAATCGACCCAGGTTACTTGTGGCTCATCACTGTTCTTTCGGTAATCCAGGAACATATAACAATGTACTTCTCCATCAATTGGCACCAGGCATTCTGGAAATCCGTAGGCAAAGCCGTGCGGAAGCGCTATAAATCTATCATGCTATCAATCTAGAAAGCCGAAGGCCAAGCGGCCGGTCCATATGTAAAGTGATGTAAGCCTTGTAGTTTACCTGGTCGGCATTAGCGGGGAGCTCAAAATCATAGTCGCGCAACAAGCGCGCCAGAATGAGCTGCATCTCTAGCATCGCGAAATGGTTCCCGATACAGAGGCGTGGCCCACCGCCGAAGGGCAGAAAGCAGAAGGGGTGACGGGCTTTTTTAGCCTCCGGTGTCATGCGGGCGGGGCGAAAAGCCTCCGGCTGATCCCAATACTCCGGGTTACGGTGTAAGCCGTAAAAAAAGATGCCAATGGAGGTTCCTTGCTGAATGTCAAATCCACCAGCGTTATCGGGAGCGAGCGCTACCCGGTCACTGATCCAGGCAGGTGGGTAGAGGCGCATACTTTCCTCAATTACCTGGGTAAGGTAGGTAAGCTGGCGGGCATTATCGAAGTTTATTGGGCCATCAGTTTCCACTCTGTTGATTTCAGCACGGACCTTAGCCAGTTCTTCAGGGTGGCGTAGCAGCAGCCAGATGGTCCACGCCAAGGCGTTAGCACTGGTTTCGTGCCCTGCGGCAAACAGTATCATTATCTCATCCACCAATTGCTGGTCGGGCATCGGTTGACCGTCGTCTTCGTATCGACTATCGAGCAACATTTGCAACAAGTCATCCTTAGGTGTTCCTGAACGCCGCGCATCAATCCGTTCCTGAACTCCCCGTCTTACTTCTTGAGTAAGGGCCAACTTCCGGCCTTCTACCCCTAACAACTGAAGCGGCTTTAACAGGAAGGGCATCCGAACCGGATAGACCACATAGCGCTGGATGGCGTCGAGGGTTGTCTTCAGTTTTCGTGTTTCTACTTCATCGAAGCCATCGGTAAAGATGGCCCGGGTGATCACCCTGAAAACGATGTCGCGGGTAACTTCCTGCAGGTGGATGTATTCGCCGGCCTCCGCTTTTCGGTCAAGCTCCCGGCAGGAGGTATCAATCACTGCCTGCATCTCCTCCACCAGCGCCGCCAGGCGCTGCCGATGAAAACCGGGTTGAATCAATCGTCTTTGTGTAAGCCAGGGTTGTCCGTTATTCGTCAATAAGCCACTACCAAGATACCGGGCCAGCTCGTCGGTCTGGATGGCGCTCTTATGGTAATTCTTATGGTTCTTTTGCAGTACATGTTGAATGACGTCTGCATTGATCGTAAAGTGAGTCCTCCGGCTACCGCCCACCGAAAGAATAAAATCCCGGCCGTATTCCCTCAGGTACGTATTGAACCGTTTGATGGGGTTAGCCATCATCCTTGGCATATTGACGAGGACTCGAGCCAGGGGGACTTTAGGGGGTTCATGCATAATGAGAGGACGTAATTTGGTGGGCTAAACTACGGCTTTCGTTGGTTCCCAACCCTTCAAACGCCAAAATCTACAGCCCCTCGTCCCACAGTCCTCGCAACAATTCTGCTGGCTTCCGATCAAGGCGGGCCAGAACATTGTCTACACCACCTGCTTCCAGCCGAACTTCGGGGGTACCCGACAAGGCATTGATTACAACCAGGGTTTTCCCCGTCCCGTCGTGGCTTGTAAGCGAGGAACAGTTCAAGACATAGCGCAATACAAATTGCTGCTGGTCATTACCTAATATCGCCGCCGGGCGCAGCTCCGGCGAGGTGCTTTCAACCAACATTGCACCTGCGGCCGCGCCTGATTTGCTGCAGCTGATGGAGTCTTGATACGTCCAAAGAAGTTTAGGGACCTGGTGACCAACTACGTAATGGCGCAAAAAGATGCCAACGTACTCTCCCGTACCGTCATATTCACGGCTAAGCATCGAGAATACCTTTTCCTCGCCATCCACCCAGGTATAATGGTCAAGTACCTCACCGTTGATGTCCGATTGTAATTCCTCCAATTGCTGTTCCAGCATTTCTTCGGATAGGAAACGACGGTCCATTTTCACTTGCTCAGGCTCGCCGCCACAGGCGGTTAACGCAACCAAAGCAATGAATAAAAGGGTGCTAAATCTAAATTTCATGCGAACTACGTTATTTTCTGCCAAAGAGATAACGGCTGCCGAAACGTAGATTGTTCAAATGAATACGATCGTTGTACGGACCAATCCCCTGATCTTCCTTCAGGTAGATCACCCGACTAATCGAGGGCGAAAAGTATATACTCCAACGCGGCGTCATCAACCGTTCCACCACAATTCCACCGTTAAGGTAGAAACTTGAGTTGGCCAAAATAGAGCCGCCTTCAAGCCAACCACTGGGTGGGTTTTGCAGCTTTCGCTTGCCACTGAAATCAGCCGGCCGGCTCTCGCTTCTTTGGCCGTTAGGTAAACTGCCAACTCGTTCTTCAAACTCGTTGAACCCAGCCACCACTTCATCCTTACCGTCAAACGAAGAGCGGGCAATAACACTCAGAGACATGCCTAAACGGCCACTCACCCGCCAGTTCGGTGTTGTCAGTAGGGTCCGCTTATAGTTGAAGTCGAAAGTAATGTTTTCGAAGTTAAAGCGCTGATAGCCTTTAATCGGCTCAAATGCCGTGTACTCGTCCTGCAAGTACCATTTCAGGGCAGTAGGGATGTAAGACCGACGCGAGTAGATCGCACCTACCTGCAAGCCATTTTTGCCCTGGCTGATGTCGATCAGCAACCCAACGCTGCTGCCATAAGTAAAGCGACGATCACCGCTGATGTCAAATTCTCCGATCGACGTGGCTGGTGTTATCACCCGGTTGGCATCGAAGGGGGAAACAAAAGTGTTTACATAGTATTGAACAGGTTCACTATTATCAACCTGGGGCAAATTCAATACCGGACTGGGCAGATAAATATTTTTCCGTAGTTGCTTGATCTGAAGAGAAGGAATAGTTGCCGGAATCTTTTCGTCGCTTGCCAGATGGTTACTGGCTATACCGACCTCAACCGACTCAGTGTCCTTAATTAAAAGCGCGGTAGGCAGCACCAGAGGGAAATCTTTCCTGACCTGGTTTTTCTTTACCGTCTTACTGGTCCGAGACGTTGTGGCTAATGGGGTGATGTTAGTACTCACCAGGGGGGATGATGTTTCCACCTCGTTTGTAGATACCTCCCTATCAATATTCATCGGAAGTGGAAAACCATTCTCTACCTGAGCAATTGGTAAGACAGGCTGCTCGGTCAGTGGTCCGAATCGGACAACGAGTAACAGCATGCTAAGGAGTAAAGAGGCTTCCGTGATTTTCCAGGCAGAGACGTAGCCACGGCGCCAGCCGATCAGTTCCAATCTTGCTGCCAGAGCGGCCCACCCCGAAGTTGATCCGGCACCTGAACGCGCCAATCCGTCTACAACGATGGTATCAACAGCTTCTTCATTATCTTGGTCAAGCTGTGCTTCCAGCGCAGCCCACCCGGCACTGGTCGCCGTTGGTTGCAGGCTGTTCAGTTTTTCGGCGAGGCTGGCGTCCACGAGGTTTATCGGATCTAATTTACGCTCCAATGCCTGCCAACCTAATGCAGGCGACGTAGCAGACAGGCCCATGAGTGCGGCCTGAAGGCCGAGGTCACTGTCGGCGTCCATTCGATCTGAAAGCACAGCCCATCCCGCCTCGGTTGGCGAAGCTTCAGGCAGTTCTTCCAGCAGCCGTTGCCGGAGCAGTGCGTCAGTATGTTTAGTTGATTTGTTCATTGGGATTACTAACGGCCGGGGGCGATTAACACTTTTTGCAATTTGCCCCGGGCTTTTACCAGGTTAGAGCGGCTCGTACTTTCCGTAATTTGTAATTGCTCCCCAATTTCCCTATGGCTATAACCTTCTACCACGTAGAGGTTAAAGATAGTTCGGTAAGTGGGCGGCAGTTTTTGCACAGCTGCCAAAATCTCCCGGGCACCGAATTGCGCAAACACGTCGGGAGCATCACTACTCAGACTGTAGGCTTGGTCCAGGTCCTCGGTTCGCCGACGAACGTTACGGCGATAATGATCAATGGCAGTGTTTACGGTAATCCGACGCATCCAGGCGAGCAAAGCTGTTCCGGATTCATAACGGCCGATCTTCTTAAAAATCTTAATAAAACTCTCGTGCAACAGATCCATTGCCTCATCCTCACTTCCTCCATAACGCTGGCAAATAGACATCAACTGCCCGTAGTAGGTCTCATAGAGCACCTTCTGAGCACCCCGATCACCTTTGACAAGGGCGGCGATGAACTGTTTTTCGTCGTTATGTAGGTTTATGGTAAAATCCATAGAGGTAAGGATAGGTGAATCCAACACTGCAGAGCTGGAAAATATCCGTAAGTTAAACGATTCTCGCGGGGAATTCGCTGCCAGCAACAGGAATTTATCATTTTTGCCACAGGCCGACGATTTTAACCTTACGGTTCCGGGGGCGCGGCCGCAGGTGCAAAGAAAGGTTCAAAAGCAAAGCGGGGACCTCCACTGCTGTGAAGATCCCCGCTCAAATCAGGTGGTCAATTCCTTGATGATTACCACTTGATCGAGATCTTGTAGTTATCAAGGTTACTACCCGCTTCGAAGTTTACCTCATCGATGCGGATCAAGTAACTACGGCCAGCACGGCGTACGGCAAATACATCTCCCGCCTGCAGCGCAGTGGTTACGGTTTCCGTGTTGCTGTCATCACCGGGGATGTCATTAAAGTTGGAGTCGTCAGATCCACCAAGCGTTGCATTTCCTTCGTCAAAGGCCTGGGCGATTGCCTCACTGAACACAACGTCATCAAAGGTGGTACCGTCGCCCAGCAGGCTGAGATCAGCGATGCGAAGTTCAGCGTCATTCGTAGCACTGATCTGCGTACGCCAGTTTTCCATGCCCACCGCAATGGTGTTGTCCAGGCCTTCGTCTTCGATTTCGGCATCAGGGCTATTGAAGGCAACGGCGGTACCATTATCGAGGTCAAGTCCTCCGAAATTCATCCCACTAGCGTTAAAGAAGACGCCTGTGGTGTCAAAAGTAAGTGCAGTTCCCATTGGGGGGTCAAACGTAATGGATACGGTACGTTCGGCCGTGATCCCGTTAACGTCAGCCACCTGGAAAGTGTAGGTGCGGGTCTCCATCATGGTTACATCTGGGTTGATGTTGATGGTGTAAGTAACACCTGTGGCTTCGGCGGGAATCAACTGAAGGGGGTTCATGGACGAGAAGCCAGCGTAAGTAATCAGCGAGGCATCCATCACTGTACCGTTCTCCAAAATAGTCAGCGAAGCCAGGGAGTCGGCGGTATCGTCGAGTTGGACCTGTACATCAAAGTCGGTATTGAAGTTGGTTACTGTAGCATCACCGCTAACAAAACCATCTGCGATCAGCAGGTCGATAAGTGGTGGGGTGGCGGTATAAGTAATGGTCACCTCAGTTGTAGCCGTTTCACCATCGGTATCCGTGAGACGGAAGGAGAAAGTCACCGGGCCAACGGCAGTATTTGAAGGGGTTATATCAACTTCATAAGTGAATCCTCCGGCATCGGTTCCTGCCGTTAGGATCGGGTTATTGGCCGTCTGCCCGGTCCTGAAATTAAGTTGACCTGCGGGAATGGCGAGTCCATCTTCCAGAAAGGTGAGGTCGCGGAGTGCAGCGTCTCCATCTTCTCCAGAGATATTGACCGTAAAGGTTGGAGTAGAAAGGGCTCTTTCCTGATTGAAGCTGATCAGATCAGTACCACTGTTTAGGGTAATGACGGGAGGTAGTGTTACACCACCACCGCCGCCTCCGGGAGTGTCCGGGTCACAGCCTGCAGAAAAAAGGACGATGGCCGCTGCTGAGATCAGCATGGCAAGACGAGTTAAAATACGCATAAAGTATTGGTTTTTAGCGGGTTTAAATTCAAATAGAGGGTAATACCACATGGGAAGTTCCATGATCGTTTTAACAACACAGCTTTCGTAACGGAAATCGCTCTGTGGATAGTATTCATCCAGTAGTAGTGAACTATTAATCTCAATAATGTACCCATACCGAAATGGTTTGGAATACTATTGACTCGAGACAAGTAACATTTACAGGTGCCAAGCACCAAGTAATTTCTCAACTACTTCGTGATAGATATAGATTAGACGGTTAAAAATGAAAAAGGTCATACCCCATTGAAGGGATATGACCTTTTAACACTGAGTAAATGTAATTCTTGTTATTTGGCAGCCTTGGCAGCGTCGCGGTAACTCTGCATTTTAGCGGTATCGGCATTGCGGTAACGCGGACCACACTTTGCCAGGATAGCCGCCATTTTCACATTGGACAGCTTAGCCATTGCCGCTGGAGTTTTCACCCCTGCAGCTTCAAATTGAGCAGCCATCGCCGGGCCTACACCCTTGACGGATTGTAGTGCACTAACGGGAGCAACTGGCTTAGTCCGAGGACGACCAGGACCTTTCTTAGCGCCGGTTGCTGCCGCTTTGGCCGGGGTCTTAACTTTTGCCGTAGCGGGTGCAGCTTTCTTAGGACGACCAGGACCACGCTTCGCAGCCGGCTTTGCGGCTACGGCTGTAACGGCCTTTTTAGGACGACCAGGACCACGCTTCGCAGCTGGCTTCGCAGCAGTAGCAGTAGCAGTAGTTGCCTTCTTAGGACGACCTGGGCCACGCTTCGCAGCTGGCTTCGCAGCTGGCTTCGCAGCAGTAGCGGCCTTCTTAGGACGACCTGGGCCACGCTTCGCAGCTGGCTTTGCAGCAGTAGCAACCTTCTTTTTCTTTGGCCGACCGGCACTGCGTTTAGCTGGTGCACCGGCTTTAACAATAGCAAGTTCTGCCTTAAGCGCTTCTATTTCAATGCGCGCAGCTTTCGCTTCAGCCTTTGCTGCCTTAAGTTCTTTTTTATGCTTCTTCGTTATTTTCTTTAACTCTATTGAGTTTGCCGAAAAAGCTTCTTGGGCCGCATCAAAGCGACTAATGAGGCTCATTACCTCTTTTTTTAAATTAGCCATGTATCTGTTTTGAGTGCAAGCAATTTGAGCATGGGCAGAACCCACACAAACTACCTGACTATTATTAAGTAATTTAACTCGAAATAAGGATGTGAATAATGTCTGTTTTTTTACCGAAAATCCATTTACTCGCCGCAAAGATAGCATTTATTAACGTTAATATACACTTTATTGTTTCACCTAAGGCTTTAAACCTCTTAATCCTAGCTACTTCACTACTAAAAGGATAGAGCTTTCACGCCAAAGAACAAGCCTATTATTTACTCAACAAAAGCAAGTACACCACTCAAGAGGTACGTAATAAAATTAGGCCACAGAAAAGAATTCACCACACTTACTATCTTTTCATTAGGTATGTTTTTCCTGCTGAAAAATAATTAAATTATTATTTAAGCTCGAATCATTCGGTGTGAAAACAAGCCTAGTAATGTTTTATTATTCATACTCAAAAACTGAATTAACTAATCCAATTCATCTCCAAGTACTAAATAAAAAAACTGTAACGTTAATTACAAAAACCCCAAATTAGTGGTTTCTTCGATCGGATCCCCAATTGAGTTTAGACCGTAATGTTTCCATAAAATTCACGCCCGGTAATTTTACAAGATTCAGGCCAAAGGAATTTTTCCTGACCGCCAGACTATGAACAGATGTTATGGTTTCGAAACGGGAGTCCAGCGTACAAAGAAAGTTCTCAGCACGCCCTTCTATTTCAAAACTAATCACGGCATCATCACTGATCACGATTGGGCGGACATTAAGGTTATGTGGGGCAACAGGAGTCACTACAAAATTCCCACTCCCCGGAAAAACAATTGGCCCCCCACAACTCAAACTATAACCCGTCGAGCCAGTTGGGGTAGCGACAATAATACCGTCGGCCCAATAACTGTTCAGGTAAGCTCCATTAATAAAAGTATGTATTGTAATCATCGAAGAGGTGTCCCGTTTGAGCAACGTACAATCATTTAATGCATACGGCGTATCTCCAAAAATAGGCATATTACTCTCCAGGTAGAGCATGTCTCTTTTCTCCGTTTCGAACCGGCCTTTGGCCAGTAATACCAATGTTTCCTTAAGTTTTGTCTTCTCTACCCTTGCCAAAAAGCCCAGTCGCCCCAGGTTAATCCCCAGGATGGGAATATTAAAGTCCCGCACCAACGTAGCGGCCTTGAGGATGGTACCATCTCCCCCTAAGGTGATCAACATATCAAAGCGCTTCAAACTAAAATCTATATGACTTTGGAATACACCAACGTCTCGTTTAAATGTAATGTGTTGCCTGATTTCCTCCAGGTAGGGTCCGTATACGTAGGTAGAGAACTGGCCGTCCGCTAACAAGTCAAACAGTTCCTGCACGTGCGGAATGTCTTTTTCTTTTAGAATCTGGCTATAAATAACTACTTGCATATTTTAGAAATTAAGGTTTAACGCCAGAAAGACTCCCCCCTCTCCCAAGTGGTTTTGGTTGTACTGCAAACTCCCGACCATATCATAGAATAAGACTACATCCAGCCCCAAACTAGCCCCGGTTAAAAGTGTATTATTCAGCTCATTAGTTTCTCCGGCAAATGGCGCATTTGCGAAGCCCTGATTAAACTGAAAGGCAAGCAATACCCGAACGGGGATGTACCTAAAAGCAGGAATAAATACCAATTTACCTAAATCCAAATCAGCATTAAACAACTGCCTCCTGATACCGAATCTCCAGATGGCCATATCCAATCCATCTACTACATAAAACTGATATCCCACTATTCCATTATTTCCAAAACCAATGGCTCGGTTTTCCAAAAAAGGCTGTTGCGAACGGATTAAACTGTATTTCCCCCCCAGGCCGGCATTCACAGAAAGCTTATCGCTCAGCGGCCAGAATTTACGCAAAGTGATTCCGGCAGTGAGGCCACGTCGTTCATTGGTCACGCCTAAGCCGTCTTTTACTACGGAAGCTTCAACGTAATACCCTTTCCAGGGGTAATTCCTTACGTCCCGGCGGTCGTTCTGATAGCGGTATTCTAGCTGAAAAAAGGACTGACTACTCCTCCCCTCTCCTAAAAAATCAGGGTTCAGCACCTTAGCGATGGTATCAGCAATTTCCGTACTTCGGTACCCTATTCGCAGTACGTGCGACACGTACAACTTGCGCCGGTAGGTCATCGCCAGGTTAGCACTCGTATTCTTATAAACGAACTCCTCTTCATCCAGGAAGAAGAGCTGTTGGTTATTGAAGGTCTGATAATTCTGCTCCCGGCGTTGTTTAAAGCTGTAATCAAGATT
>JBGCFZ010000389.1:0-21714 GCA_045110355.1 Lewinella sp.
CCAAAGATGTTCTTACCGTCGATGCCGAATTCCTTTACGCCGGCTTCGTTGGTACTTAGCGCAGCAAAGTGCTTGGCCACGTCGGTCTCACTTCCCCCACTATCATAAAACCACTGGCGAGCACTGCGTGCGTTGGTCATGGTTTCTTGGGTCGTGAAAGTCTTGGAGGCCACCAGGAAAAGGGTCGTCTCAGGATCAACTTTTTTGAGCACCTCAGCGAGGTGCGTGCCGTCGATATTACTGACGAAGTGAACCTCACGACCTTCGATCCAGTAAGGCTTGAGGGCTTCAGTCACCATGACTGGGCCAAGATCGGAGCCACCGATACCAATGTTCACCACCTGCGTCAGTGGTTTGCCGGTAAAGCCTACGTGGCGGCCGGAGTGGACTTCTTCGCAGAAGGATTTCATACGGTCAAGTACCCCCCGAACCTGTGGCATAACGTCTTCACCGTCAACAATGATTTCCCCTTCCCCTCGGTTCCTGAGCGCAACGTGAAGGACCGCTCGGCCCTCAGTTCCGTTAATTGTGGCTCCGTTGAACAACTGTTCGGTCGCTTCCTTTACACCACAGTCTTCAGCCAATCGGTACAGCATATCTAGCGTCTCCTGCGTAATGATATTTTTGGAATAATCGAGCAGAATGTCCTCCAGCTTTTGGCTGAAATTACCAAACCGATCCGGATCTTGGGCAAACAAGTCCTTCATGTGCCGGCCCTCCATTTCATGGGCGTGTATTTCCAGTTCCTTCCAGGCCAGGGTAGTTGTAGGGTCAATTGTGGGGAGCATAACTGCTAATTTTACGGTTTTTATGGACAAGAAGAATTTAAGGAACAAACTTAAATTGCACTTTTTCAGGCGGTGCTACCATAAACAAAGGCCAATGTAGGATTGGCCATTACACAAGTGGAGTACCAAGTGGGCAAATATGCGTCATGCAGTCGGAACCCACCCTACAATGACCAAACAATTAAACCAGTTCTTATTACAAGCGGTTTTTTAGGGCGCGGCCGCAGGTGAAATTTTAGGTTTAAGGGAGCCAAAAAACGACCTAATCACCCACTTATTAAATTTCAACATAAGTTAAACAATAACGCTACAAAGCATATTATAGCCTTAATCCTTAGGATTAACGGGTTTATCTCCATATTTTTGTACCAGCAAGTATTATTGCAAGAATTTTACTCTTTGAAAATTACAACCTGAACAACAACAAATTTAGTGTGGAATCTTTATGCTCGCAGAAGTAGTCAGCGCGTACCACCTACCCCCAATCGATTTGAACACACACACAAGATTCACTTAACCTATAGTACTTCGAGATAGTAGTCATCAGACTAGGTCTCATAAGTTCTGGATCATTTTCCGGAGCTGCAAAAGATTTTTTAGCTGTTCACATTAACATTAGCGTTAGAGGAGGACCCGAGCGACCGGTTCCTCCTTTTTTTATGCTCCTGATTTAGGTTGTTATTTGTTGCTTGATTTTCCTTCCTTGGTGCCAAGGCTTTACGAACCTATTGTCACAAAAGCTCTCCAAAGAATTGCTATGTAAGAACTATTTTGTTCTGGTGAAAAATCGTAAATTTCTGATAATCAGCTATAAAAACAGGCTGTCAAGCGCTAAGTGTGTTAAATTCTGAACAAGATTAACTCAACTCCGTTATAGCCCACAGAGAGATTTTTCACTCTGTGCCAGAAATTAACTGGCGTGCATTAGTAAACCAAAAAATTATCATGAAACGCTTTATTTTCTCCCTGCTTGCACTCGCAAGCTTCTCACTTTTTATGCCCACTACTGCGACAGCGCAGTCGATGAGCGACAAAACCATCGTCGAAATTGCCGCTGGTAACAATGATTTCTCAACACTGGTAACCGCCGTTAAAGCGGCAGGATTGGCCGGTACACTTTCCGGAGATGGCCCTTTTACAGTCTTTGCGCCCACCAATGAGGCATTCGCAGCACTACCCGAAGGATTAGTTAGTGAACTGGTCAAGCCAGAAAACAAAGCAACCTTACAGAAGATACTTACCTACCATGTGGTAGCCGGTAACCTGAAAGCTACGGATGTAGTTGCTGGCATTAAAAGCAGTAATGGCACACTAAAGGCCACCACCGTTGCAGGAAGTGACTTTATGGCTATGCTCGATGGAGGTGGTGTAAAGATCAAAGATGGTAAGGGCAACGTAATTAATGTGACGGCGACCGATATTGCTGGCACCAACGGTGTAATTCATGTAATTGATCAGGTGATGCTCCCGGCTGATGTTGATCCGGCTATGCTCCTTAAGGGCACCGCCATGAATGCAACCAAAGATCATGTTGTACATACGACCAACCGTGCCTCTGACCTTGGCCCAACGATTACCGACGTTGCGTCTGGAAATGATAATTTCTCTACGCTTACCGCCGCCCTAGGAGCTGCCGGTCTGGTCGAGACCTTTGCCGGAATCGGAGAATACACCGTATTTGCCCCTACTAATGACGCCTTCAATAAGCTCCCAGAGGGTACTGTAGCAACATTGACCACTACTGCCAAAGACCAGCTGAAGACCATTCTTGCCTACCACGTAGTGCCGGCAGTTATCTCTTCGACGGATCTGGTAGCAGCCATCAAGGCCAACAAGAACTACTACATGATGCAGACGCTGGGTAACCAAACCATCGTTGCAACGATCAAGGACGGTAAAGTACAGATCATTGATCCGAATGGCAACCGTTCTACCGTTATCATGACCGACGTAGAGGCCAGCAACGGAGTAATCCACGCCATTGATACTGTGATCCTACCCCGGTAATAAAGGTCAAGACTTCCTGGGCAATTACCCGGAAAACTAGCGGTATCTTCCTTTAGGAAGGTGCCGCTTCTTATTTTCGGCAATGGATTGATCTAAAAAACGCTTCGGGGAACAGGTTTCCTAATCAAGCCCTTACCTTTACCGTAGGAAAATATTTCCTGGCTTTAGGCTGTTATTTTTCAGGACAACCATCACAATCTACCCCAACTTTGTCAGTAAGCGTAAAGGAATTAACCAAAATATACGGCGATCAACGAGCGCTGGACGGCATCAGCTTCGAAGCAGCGGCCGGGCAGATTCTTGGCTTTCTTGGCCCCAACGGGGCAGGTAAGACCACGACAATGAAAATCCTGACCTGTTACCTGAGTCAATCCTCAGGATCTGCTGAAGTCTGTGGTCACGATGTAGAAACGGACAGCCTTTCCGTCCGCAAGCTGGTTGGGTACCTCCCCGAGCATAATCCGTTGTACAAAGACATGTACGTCCGGGAGTACCTCTCTTTTGCCGCTAAGGCGAACAAGCTCAGTGGAGCAAAAGCCCGCATTGAGGAGTTGATTGAAATGACTGGCTTAGGCCGGGAGAGCCACAAACAAATTGGTGCCCTTTCTAAAGGATACCGACAACGCGTAGGGCTGGCACAGGCCATGCTCCACGACCCTCAGGTATTGATTCTGGACGAGCCAACAAGTGGTCTTGACCCTAATCAATTGGCGGAGATACGAACGCTGATTAAAACCCTGGGACGGGAGAAAACCGTCATTTTTAGCACCCACATCATGCAGGAAGTTCAGGCACTTTGTGATCGGGTGATCATCATCGACCGCGGCAAGCTGGTGGCGGATGATCCGATTAGTCGCCTCCAGCGAAGGTTGGCCGGAGACTCCTCCCTCATCGTTACTTTCGACCGAAAGGTCGATACGAATAAACTAGCACAGATAAAGGGAGTTTCGCGGGCAGTTGCCAACCCCAAAGCCCCAAACTACCGTCTATACCTTGCTGGCAAAGCAGATGCCCGGGCTGAAGTCTTTCGCTTTGCCGTAGACAACAACCTGGTACTGTTGGGCTTACAACGGGAAGACCTTAGCGTGGAAGAAGTTTTCCGTGCCCTGACAACTGCCGGATAATAGGTGCTGGCCCGCAAAATGAAATAATAATCGGGCTCTTCCCTCCCAACTTTGCAAATCACCCCAATGATAAAACTCTTACTACTTTCTACCTTTCTTTCAATTACGACCTTGGTTCTTGGCCAGGTTACTTTTGATGCGGATTATCGCTTTCCTGAGGGGGTTTACCTCAGCCATGCTGCGCTAATTGCTAACCAGCCCGATTTGGAGTGGGAATCGATTGACGGAGAGATGGTCCAATTGCCCGAAGATTTCCGGGTACAGATTGCGGGCTATGGCTATAAAGACGACAGAATCAATAGTGAAATAATTCCCTACGCCATCAGCCTCGATGGAGAACCTTACTTATTTATTCGCAACGACGAACAACGTGAATTTCACGAATTCGCTGGTTTCCGGGTCAAGGGCCTGCTCAGCGTCTTGCAGTATGATACCACTGTTGTTACGCGGCAACTAATGAAGGCTTTCAACCCCGTCAACGGTCAACCCTTCCGGCAAGCCTACGTTGAGCGAAATAAAACCATCTCCCTTACCAAAATATTGCACCTGCGCACCGGCGCCCTGATTCCTTTCACCCACCAGAACCTGGTTCGTCTTTGTTCCGACGATGAAGAAATTGCCCGTGCCCTGATCGACGTAAACCCGAAAGAAGCAGAAATGATGTTGCGGGCCCTCAAACTATATGATGACCGACATCCTTTAACTTTGCCCGTCAAATAAAGTGCGCTCTCCCTCCCCGCTGTAACCTGCAACCTCTTCCATGCTAGCCATATTCACCAAAGAAATCAATGCTTTTTTCAGCAGCCTCATCGGCTACATCGTCATTGCGGTGTTCCTGTTGGTGACCGGGCTGTTCATGTTTGTTTTTCCAGACACCAGCCTGCTTGATTTCGGGTACGCCAGCCTTGGCCCCTTTTTTATTCTCGTTCCAAACATCCTGACGTTCATCATCCCCGCCATTTGCATGCGTGCCTTTGCGGAGGAAAAACAAACTGGCGCCATTGAGTTGCTCGTCACCCGGCCATTAAGAGATATAGAGATCGTATTGGGGAAGTTTTTCGCCTGCCTCCTGTTGGTGATCATTGCTCTCCTCCCTACCCTGCTGTACTATTACACGGTGTACCAACTGGGCGCGCCGGCGGGCAATATTGATGCTGGAGGAACAATGGGATCCTATCTCGGGCTTCTCTTTCTTTCCATGGCCTTTGTTGCCATCGGTTTATTCGCCAGCTCATTGACCAGCAACCAGATTGTTGGATTCCTCCTGGCCCTCGCGCTTTCGTTTTGGTGCTACTTCGGCTTTGAACTCCTCAGCGGTTTGCCCATGTTCGAGTATACCGCGGGCTTTATCCAATCTTTGGGCATGCAGTCCCATTTTCGGTCTTTGGGGCGTGGGCTGATTGACAGTCGTGATGTAATATACTTTCTTAGCCTGACGGGTTTTTTCTTGTTGCTAACCGTCCTAAGTTTGGAGCGGCGGAAGTGGTAGGGAATTAGTCAGTTAGTCATGGAGTCAAACAGTACCGACGATCCACTCTTATCTGACTCCCTGACTATAAAGGCGCGGCCGCAGGTACATTAAACGCTTAATGAGCAAGGAGGCTAGTACGCTGTCTTTTCATCCACGCGAACACGAACTTATGAATAACCTTCGCTTTCTTCTGCTGCCCTTTTTCTTACTGATTACACACCAAGTAGTCAGCCAGGGAAACGGCTCCTTCCTTACTCCGGACACCATCCCGTTTAAGCTAACCAGCCACAACAATCTTTCGATCCGCGGGATTTTAAACGGCACCGACACGCTGGATTTAATGCTCCATACTGCGGCAAATTCCGTCACCGTCACTACTAAAGCAGCTGCCAGATTAACGAGCATCCCTTGGACCACCGAAACGGACGTCAACAGTTGGGGCGGTAAAAGTAAGGCGAGGTTCAGCGAGCGTAACACTTTAAACATTGGCCAGCTGAGCTGGGACAGTATTTCCATATGGGAGACCCAAAACTCCGGACCAACAACCGAGGGAAAGTTTGGCCTCAATTTATTTGCGGGGAAAGTTGTAGACATAAATTTTGATGAGCAAATCATTACCCTAAGAAATGACTTACCCAAAGACCTTGAGGGCTATCAAAAACTCTCGCTGTTGTCTCAGGATGGCTCTTTGTTTATTGAAGGCACCAGCACAATTGACGGTCAGAACTACCCTAACCTATTCCTTATCCATTCCGGCTATGGAAGTACCATTTTGTACGACGATGAGTTTGTTGCAAAAAGTAATATTGGTGAGCACGTTAAGATTGTTGGGGAAAAAGCCTTGAAGGATTCTTACGGGAATAAGATTATCACCAAGAAAGGGCGTCTGCCCGAGTTGCGGATTGGAGGAACAAGTTTCACCGATCTCCCGGTGGGCTTTTTTGAAGGTGCCATCGGCCGACAAAAGATGAGTGTACTTGGAGGCGATCTAATCAGAAGATTCAATATTCTGCTGGCGGCCGACCGGAAGCATATTTATCTAAAGGCGAACAAGGGCATGAAAGCCCCCTACACCCTATTCAAATGATGTAGTGGTCTGTCAAGTTCAAGATTGGCGTAACAAAGCACTAGGCCAGGCCACGAAATAAATATTTGACTACCAGCAACTTAATTCACTTTTCAGCAAAAAGTTACTCAGGTACTTAAGAACAGCGCGAGGGTAAACGTCTTTTTATCGGCATCGAGGTCCCACCATATTTGCGGGGTACGAATTTCCGTACAGAAAAATGCCCCCAGACGTGCCCGCCCCTTTCCTGCCCCATCGAAAGCCCAACCAAACCCTGGAAGGTTTGTATGCCCGGCATTACAGGCGGGGCTATCCTATTTATCTGACCATTCTTGCGACACTGTTGTTGTTCCTCACCGCTCTCCCTTTCGTTAGTGTTGACATCGGGAGCGAAGGCAGGGCCATCCTGCAAACCACACAGCGACCAACAAGCATCCTCTCTCCTGTAGAAGGCAGGGTCCTTTTTGCCAACCTGCGAGACAACCAGGAAGTAGCAGCCGGAGATACCCTATTGCTGCTGGATGCAACGGCCCTAAAGGCAGAAACCAAACACCTGCGGGACGAAATCAGGGTACACCAGGAAGCTATTGCTGACCTCAGGCAACTAATGGCAGTTCTGCCAGCAAAGGCTTTTCCTCCGCTCATTACATCGCTGTACCAAAGAGACTATCAGGATTTCCGCCATCAGTGGGATCAGGCGGATTTGAAGGTAACCCATACCCGAAAACAGCTTGAACGACAGGAAACGCTGTTCGCATCAGGCACCATTGCAAAAATGGACATCGAAGGATTCCGTTTCAACCACGAGATATCGGTAAACGAACAGCGGCAGCTAATGGAACGACGGCATCATCTCTGGACCCAAGAGTTGGCGCGCAACGAACGGGCGCTTCGTTCCCTGCGCCTTGAAAACAATTCCTTGCACCAGCGTTCGCGCCATCTGGTCATCACTGCTCCGACTGCTGGCCACTTAATGGAAACTAGTGGCCTGGTCCCCGGTTCGTTCGTAGGCCCTGCGCAGAAAATAGCCAAAATCTCCCCAACCGGACCGCTGGAAGTAGCCATCCATGTATCTCCGCAAGACATCGGCCTGATCCGGGAAGGTACTCCCGTAACAATGCGTATGGACGCCTTTACTCATACACGTTGGGGTTTGGCCCACGCCCGCGTTCAGGAAATAGGACAAGACGTCATTGCTGACCCACGGGGACGCCCGGCATTTTTGGTAAAATGCACCTTGCTCGACCAGCAATTGATTTTACCCAGCGGCCACCGTGGCAAATTAACCAAAGGAATGACCGCCACAGCCCATTTTACGCTGGCCCACCGCACACTAGCGCAATTGCTCCGTGACCGACTGGAGGACTGGCTGCCAACACCAACCATCTCAAAAGAATGAAAAAGACCATCAAGCAACACGATCACACCGATTGTGGCGCGGCCTGCCTCGCTTCCATTGCCGCCCATTATCGCCTGGGAGTTCCCATTGCCCGTATTCGGCAACAGGCCGACACGAGTAGAAAAGGCACCAACTTACTGGGGCTCATCAACGCGGCCACTAAAAACGGATTCACCGCTCAGGGGGTACGTGCTGATGCTCAGGCACTGAACACCGTTTCCCTCCCTGCCATAGCCCACCTCGTGGTTAAGGAACGCAGCCATCACTTCGTGGTGATTTACCGGATTGGGAAACGATTCGTACGACTAATGGACCCCGCCACCGGCAGAATGGAAAAACGCCCATTGTCTCTTTTCCTGGAACAATGGACGGGTATCTTACTACTTATTGCTCCGGGAGATGCTTTTACCCCAGGAGAAAAGCGAACTGGTATCCATCAACGATTCCTCCAATTGCTGGCCCCTCATCGTAGTACATTAGTCCAGGCGTTAATCGGTGCATTACTGTATACCATCCTGGGCTTGTCGACCGCCATATACCTACAAAAAATCACCGATTTTGTCTTGACAAGTGGCAATACAGCACTGCTTAATTTACTCAGCGCCGGCATGCTGATCTTACTGGCACTATCCGTAATTATCGGGGCCAACAAATCGGTTATGGTGTTACGAACGGGGCAATTAATTGATGCAAAATTGATCCTGGGCTATTATCAACACCTGCTTCGTTTACCCCAGCGATTCTTCGATACCATGCGAACTGGAGAGATCATTTCTCGGGTGAACGACGCGGTAAAGATCAGGGCATTCATCAACGATGTAGTCATTAACCTATTAGTCAACATCTTCATCATTGTATTCTCTTTTTGCCTCATGTTTACTTACTACTGGAAGTTGGCATTGGTCATATTGATGGTGGTCCCGCTCTACATCGCCACCTACTACCTGGCGAACCGGCTGAACCGTTCTCGGGAAAGAGCACTTATGGAACGGGCCGCAGAACTGGAAAACCAGCTGGTGGAGAGCATTAACTCCATCCGGACGATCAAGCAACTACAGCTTGAAGAACACGCCAATATTGAAACGGAAAGCCGGTTCATCACCCTCTTGAATGCTGGCTATCGATCCGGTTTGAATGCCGTCTTTTCCGGTACTACTGCCGACACCATCGGCCGGTTTTTTACCATCATTTTGCTTTGGGTCGGCGCTTCCTTCGTTATCAGTGGCACCATCAGCCCTGGGGAGTTATTGGGCTTCTACGCCTTGATTGGTTACTTCACCGGCCCGGCCCGAAACCTCATCGGGATGAATAAAAAGATTCAGAACGCCATTATTGCGGCCGATCGTTTGTTTGAAATCGTGGATTTGCTACCGGAACAAGAACAGGAAGCGACCGTGTCACTGACACCGGAACTGATTGGTGACCTGTACTTCCGGAGTGTCAATTTCTCCTACGGTGCTGGCCGGGAAGTATTTTCCGCACTTGATCTAACGCTCAAGGCGGGTACCATCACTGGAATTGTTGGCGAGAGTGGTTCGGGCAAATCGACAGTCGCCGCGTTGGTCCAGAAGCTCTATCCATTGAACGGCGGCCAGGTGGTGCTTGGAGATCTTGATCTGAAATACATTGATACCGACAGCTTGCGCCAATACATCGGTGTTGTCCCGCAGCAAGTTGACCTCTTCGCAGGCACCCTACTAGAGAACATCACCATTGGCACCCGGAAAACAGATATGCAGAAGGTCATTGACCTTTGTCGGGAGTTGGGCCTGTTACCCTTCATTGAGCGCTTGCCGGAGGGCTTTCACACCTACGTTGGTGAAAACGGAGTCAATCTCAGTGGTGGGCAACGACAACGGATAGCACTGGCGAGGGCTCTTTACCGGGACCCCCAAATACTATTACTGGATGAAGCTACTGCCGCACTGGATTCCGTTAGCGAGGCTTTCGTACAGCAGGTGGTGCACCGGATGCGATCGGAAGGAAAAACGATCCTGTTGATTGCCCACCGACTCAGCACCGTACTGGAGGCTGACCAGATCATTGTTATGGAAGAAGGATGCATTCTGGAGCAGGGTACCCATTCGGAATTACTACAACTAAACGGGAAGTACCATGAGTTGTGGCGGCGGCAGTTTCCGGCAGGGGTTATGCGTAGAATGGTAGGGTGAGACTCTTTCTGGCTCCGCAATAAAAGAGCAATCCTACCCTCAAGGTGCCATATTTCCGCTTCACCCCTTACCCAGTTGCTTCAATAAATCCTCCACCAGCTCCCGATTATCCGGTGCAATGTTTACCCGTTCTTGCGAATTATTTTAGTGGTCATAAATCTCTACGTATAAGGGGGCTGTATCCGGGTACCGGCGGTCTTTCCAAGCCACCAGCCGGTAGCGGGCCGCGCCCCAAAATACTTTTAAGAAGTAAATTCCTCGATCTGCGCCCGAATTGCGAGGAAATGGTCCTCCAGCCCAGCGAAATCTCCGGAGGCAATGAGCTGCTTGTCCAGCAAAGAACTGCCCATCCCTACCCCGGTGACACCCGCTTCGAAGAAGGTTCGGATGTTGGAGAGCGACACCCCACCGGTGGGCACCAGCTTAATCTGGGGCAGCGGGCCACTCAGGTCCTTAATGTATTTCACCCCCAGCCCACCGGCCGGAAAGACTTTGACTGCCGAAGCCCCAAGTTGCCAGGCCTTAAATATCTCTGTAGGCGTATACGCACCGGGGAAAACAGGCACCCCTATTTTGACACAGGTGGCAATTACCTCTTCCTCCAGAATTGGGGTGACAATGAAACTTGCCCCCGCATCAAGGGCAACAGTCAGTTCCTTTGGTGTACAAACGGTCCCTGCCCCAACATTGAGGTCGGGAAATTGTCGGTTCAACTCAACGATGATCCTGGCCACATCTGGTGTGTTCATGGTTACCTCCAGGGTGGAGAAGCCGGCCTTTTGCAACGTCCCGGCAATTTTGAGGCACGTGGCCAATGATTGGCCTCGAAGGATCGCAACAACGGGAGTAGTAGTGAAAGTAGACCAGGAAAAAGTAGACATAAGTATGGTTACGTTTATGGGCGAAGCATGATCTCTCGTTGCCCGGCAAGTAGTGCGCGGGCCAGTTCATCTCCCTGAAAAACAGTTAGGGATGAAGCTCCCATCACTGTTTCCATCGCAAAACGGTACAGGCGTAGTAATGGCCCTGAGCCCGCGAGGTAAATATTTTGGTGTTGGGGTAATCGGGACAACTCGTCGCCAATCAGTAAACCACTCAAATGATAATAGTTATCGGTGGGGGCCGTCTTCCGTAAAATCTGGCTCGCACGGATACTAAAGAGATGAGAGGTAAACCCCTCGGCATAGCCAGTCCTGACGCCATCCCGAAAAGCTTCTCCCGCCTGACTGGTCCACTCACCCGGAGCAACTGAGTTGACCAGGATACTTTGTTTTGTCAGCACATCAAACAACTCCCCCGTCATGTAGCTGGAAAAATCGACGAATTTTCCATCCCGAAAGAGGAGGTGCTTACTGTGGGTACCTGGGAGCAGCAGGACGCCTTCTTCCCCTGCATCCATCCAATGCAACAAGCCAAGTGCCTGTGTTTCTTCTCCACGCATCATCCCGGTATTGCTTTGCACCCCTGAGATCAAGCGGAGGATCTGCCCGGGCCAAGGTGTCAGGTCTTGGAAGACAAAGGAAAGGCCGCCGGGTGCTATGGGTAACTCGGCGTAGGGTAAATCCCGCATCCCAATATTGGCCGAAGCCATGCCCGAAACAATGATGGGATGGTGGCGATGTTCTTCTGGAAAAGTTTCTAACTGCAACCGTAGAAATTCAGCGAAAAAGAACAAACGGTCCGTCCGATCACTTTCCCCAAAGCGATCGTTAAGTGCTTTTACGCCCCAATTGGAAGCATGCTCTGCAAGTACTGTGAGGTCCTCGGTAGACACTACGCGCAGACGGAAGTTGGTCGTCCCCCAGTCGCAGCTGAAAAAATGGGTGGGTGATTTCATAGATTGAAGTTGTTGACGCGTCCCTTTTGAAGAATTGTGTGGAAGGATTACACAAGTACCTGGCTCACCCGTTTCCGTATAAGGTAATCATCCAATGCAAACTCGGAACAATCTACGCCAAACCCACTATTTTTAATACCCCCATGAGGCAGGTAGATGTCGTAGGTGCTTGCCAGTGCGGCGATGCGCTTCGCTTCCGCAAATCCTCCAGCGGAGCAAATATCGACCTGAAGTATGTCCACGTTTTCACTTTTCAGTAACTGGTGGTGGCCATACCGGAGGTATGCGCCCCCCCCACCGGCAATCGGAATTGTCGTTTTTTCCTGAGGGATTTGTAGCGGTGGTAAAACTCAGGAGATACTGGTTCTTCGAACCAGCCAATATCATATTGCTCAATCTTCCGGGCCAATTCAACGGCTTCACGGAGGGAATAGGCGTGGTTGGCATCCACCATTAGTTTAACGCCCGGACTTACCCTTGACAGGTATTATTTTATCCGGTAATGCAGCGTAACGGCAAAATTGAGGCCAACCAGTGCCCTAAATCAATTCCCTTCGGCCTAAACTCCTTTATGGCACAGGAAGAATAGCCCACCCCTTGATATTTATGTTTTCAATACGACAAACACTTCCTCCGCGTCCATCAGCCCCCCAGTGCTTTTACAATTAGCGTCTTGTTCGAATTCGTCCAACTAATACTCCTTTGAATTCGATCAATGGCCCCTCGTGAAAATTCTCTACTCGCAGGATCCTTTGATTCCAGGACAACTTGCTGCCTGAACTTCAGTATCCGGTGCTGTTGGCGCAAAAGCGCCTCAATTATTTCGTCCGGAAACTCTGGCTGATACAAATGCAACAGTTCCACCAGCTTACTTATTTGAACAGAATCGGAGGTTGATGAGGTCCCCAACTCTAAGGAAGTCCATATAAAATACGCAACATCATCTATTCTCTTACCAGGTGCCGCATTATCAAAATCTATGATGCCAGCAACCTGATCCTCGTGGATAATGATGTTCCAAGGCGCGAAGTCATTATGGCAAACGGTTTCTTCTTCTCCGCATAAGGAAGTGCCTTCAGTAAGGTCATGAAACGCTCGGAGCAGAAGAACGGCGTTCTTCTGCTGTTTGTAGGTAAATGGTATATCCCTGGGAACAACGCCCTCAAGGAAAGAAAGGACCTCCCTGTTATTATCATCCGTCCCAAGAACCCTGGGTGAATAAGCGAAGTCACCTGCCTCCAGATGAAGCAAAAGGGCATGAATGAACCTGAAATTGGCAGATTTGGAACGATGTACCGAATTCCCAATTCGGACAACGCTTGCTGCACTCATGCCTCCACTTAGGGCGATCTCTTCATTTTTCATTGAGTTGCTATTTAATGGTGAAACTGATGGACCAACATTCATCACCTGGTTTCCAGCTTTACTACTTTCTCGTATGATTTTTTAACTTTCATCGTAAAGTCCATGAGGTCTTCAATCTTATAATCCGTTGCCCATCTGTATTTATCGAGACGATGCAACAGGTTTAATTTCCATACCTCCAACTCCATTTCTCTGTATTCCTGTTCGGATGCACCCATGCCTTTTAAAAATGCAAGAAATTCCTTTTTTCCCACTTCTCCTTCCATTAGTAATATTCCGATCTCATTGTGCGGTACCACATTCACCGATGCAGTTCCCCAATCGATCAAATAAGTAGAAGAAGCATTGACTATGGTGTTTCTTGGGCTTAGATCTCCGTGAATCAACCCAAAATCAAAGTCCTTCTCTCGAAGCGATATTAGGATTCGCCTTATATCTGTATGTGCTGCCGGGTTTAAGGCATCGCTTAAAAGAAGTGAGTCATCAGCATTCAACTGATTTATGTTATACGCCAACTTGCTACCCCAATCATCATGAAACTCCGCCTCCTTCAGCGCAGGTATTGCTATATCCTTAATGCGGTGATATTTCGATGCATATCTCCCCATGTATTCCCAAATTAGCTCCTTATCTTTCTTACTGCATGTAGACCCATTGACGCCTTCAAGCTGTTCTTGGATCATGTACACCGTCCCCTCAAACACACCATTCGCAATTACGATTGGAGACGGAACTCCAGCCTTTCTTGCTTCGTTGATGCACCATTCTTCTTTGATAAATTCCAGATGCTTGCCTTCCTCTTCATTTAGCCTGATAACGTAATTCACCGACTGGCAAGCCACCATAAAAACGCTATTCACAGTGCCGTAACCTGCTATTTCCATAACGGACAGTGGCACTTCATTCAGTTCTTTCTTGAAAATTTTCGTAACTCGTTGTTTCATTTCGCTCCTATTTGGTTGTACCGTAATTCCCTATTAGTCCCAATAAAGCCTTTTCCACCTTTTTGGGCTCTGTGTAAACCATAACGTGGGTTCCATCTTCGATCACAACGTCTGCATCTTCGATTAACCCAAACGGAAAGGTTTGGTCATCCGTACCGTGTATTTGAAAAACCCAGGTAGTTGAGGGCAATTCCGGGCAAGTCCACCCAGACAATGCTTTCAATGCCCACTGCAAATAAGTGTTGGAGTGACGGCCGACCATGCTCTTGAAAAGTTCTTGGCCTTCGGTGCTGGAAAAACCATGCTGTGGGCCCCAATATTTAACTGTCTTCTGGCTGATTGTGCTGGTTAATAAACGATACAAGCCAAGTGGCTTAATGGCTTTAAAGAAGGTCGGAATTTCAGCCCTTGACTTTACACTTGAGAGCAGGATTATCTTCTTGATTTTTCGCTTCGCTGCAATCTCCTGGGCAACAATACCACCTAAGGAATGACCAATAAGGACAATATCTTCACCTTCAGGCACATTCGCAAAAAGTCTGAAAGCATATTCCCCTATGGCTTCCTGTTTTCGCGGTTCAATCCAGTTCAAGTACTCCACCTCAACGTCTCGGAGGGACAGTTTTTCAAAAATCCGATGATCGTAGCCTAGTCCTGGTATCAGGTAAATCTTCATGGTTTGTTGTCAACTATGGCTCTGAAAGATAGACGTTTTTTCCGACAGCTTGAGGGGGACAGCCAGCTGCGCCAGGGAATAATTGCATGGGTCATATAAACCGGAGAAGTAGAACGAATGGAAAACTTCCCCAGCTCATCTCCCCACCTGCCCTTCTACCCCACCAGGCACCCGCGTCCCCGCCCCAAACACCCCCACTCAAAAAAACTTCACAAATTGCGAACATTCATTACCTTCCCGCTTTATATCTTTTTGCCTAACATTGCACTTCCAAAAGCCAGCTAATCTTTATGCAGAACCGCTCCGTCATTGACAACGTCCAACCGCAGGTAAACCGCGGCAGATTTACGATCCAACGGGTCGTAGGAGAATCCGTGGACGTTTCCGCCAACATCTTCGGCGATTCGCACGACTATCTCAGGGCCGTACTGGAGTACAAAACCAGCAAAGCACGCAAGTGGACAACCGTCGAAATGGAGGAAGCAGGCAATGACCTGTGGACGGCGTCCTTCCAAGTCACGGAACAAGCCATCTACCAATACCGCATCGTATCGTGGGTAGATCACTTACTGACCTGGTACCGGGGCTTCAAAAAGAAGCAAGCCGATGGCCAAGAAATGGGTGTTGAGCTAACTATTGGAGGTAACCTGCTTAACGACGTAGCCACCAAATTGAAAGGTGCAGGCCTAAAGGAAGTGAACGCCGCCATCAAAGAGCTTGGACAAAAAGACGAAGCAAAAGCAGTGGATTTTGTCCTGGGGCCGGTTTTCGGAAAAATCATCAACGATTATCCGCTGCGGCGCCACGAAACGACCTACGACCACAACCTACGGGTGAAGGTCGGACGCCTCCGTGAACGGTTCAGCAGCTGGTATGAACTTTTCCCTCGCTCGGCGTCACAAGACGTAAGCCGCTCCGGTACCTTCAAAGACGTGGCAGCACTGTTGCCCCGCATTGAGGAGCTTGGGTTCGACGTCTTATACATGCCCCCCGTCCACCCGGTAGGCCGTAAGAATCGTAAAGGGCGTAACAACGCCACCAACGCCATGGAAGGCGAACCGGGAAGCCCGTGGGCCATTGGTTCTTCAGAGGGCGGGCATAAGGCTATCCTGCCGGAATTGGGTAACATCAGCGACTACAAAGCACTGATTAAGAAGGCAAAAAAGGAATACGACATCGACGTGGCGCTAGATCTGGCTTTCCAGTGCGCCCCCGACCATCCCTACGTGAAGGAACACCCCGAGTGGTTCACCTGGCGGCCAGACGGCACGATCATGTACGCAGAAAACCCGCCGAAAAAATACCAGGACATTGTCCCGATTAACTTCGAGACAGCAGACCATAAGGCGCTGTGGAAGGAACTTCTCAGCGTAGTGCTCTACTGGTGCAAAGCGGGCATCACCATTTTCCGGGTAGACAACCCACACACCAAGCCCTACCGTTTTTGGGAGTTCATCATCGAAGAAACGAATAAGGAATATCCCGACACCATCTTCCTGGCAGAGGCCTTCACCCGGCCGGCCATCATGGGAGAACTGGCCAAGCGTGGCTTCCAGCAGAGCTATACTTACTTCACCTGGCGAACCAATCCTCAGGAAATGAAGGAGTACATGATTGAGCTGACCACCACGGAGCTTTCGGACGTCATGCAACCCAACTTCTGGCCCAACACGCCCGACATCCTGGCTTTCGAGATGATGGGGGCGAACTCGAACCAGTTCGTCAAACGCCTCCTGCTGGCCGCCACCTTATCCAGTTCTTATGGTCTCTATGGCCCCAGCTATGAGCTGATGGAGAACCGGGGCAACACCAATGGTAAGGAAGAATACTACGACTCTGAGAAGTACATGGTGCGCCACTATGACTGGAGCTACCGTAATCGGATCACTGATGCCTATACCCTAATCAACCAGGCACGTAAAAACAACCCGGCCCTACAGCAAACCAACAACATTCGCTTCACTTCCAGCGATAACGGCAACCTGCTGAGCTACGTGAAATGGGACAATGCTAAAACCAATTTCATCTGGACCATCGTTAACTTCGACCAGCATAACCGCCAGGGTGGCCACGTTGGTGTCCCCAGCGACCTGCTCGGACACAACGGCTTCCGGGTTACTGACCTGTTAACCAGGCAGCAGTATTGGTGGAACGAAAATGCCAATTATGTAGAGATTGACCCCGGGCAGTGGCCCGCGCATGTGTTCCTGATCGAGTTCGCCTAAGGACATTTCACTGCCGTGCTTTAGGGGCGCGGCCGCAGGTGCAATTAAAGGTAAATTAGCAAGGAGACTGCCTAAGAAGGCTATCCCCTACCCTCCAACAACACCTGCCGGGCAATCTCCCCCACTTCCGGACTCACCGCCCGGACACGACAGAGCACCCGTGCATTCCGTCGCTCCCCGTAGTGGCTGTAGGCCTTGTCGTAATAGACCAGGGCAATTTTAGCAGCGGCAGCAAAATCATCATTATCCAGCGCTTCCAGCGCAGCTTTGAGGTGCTGTCCGCCCAAGCGTTTTTTGATGCGGGTGAAAGCAGCGGCCAGTTCCTCCTTAGGGTAACGAGCGTAGTTGTCCACCAGGTGGTTGATCCGCCACGCCATGGACTGTTCCAGAACAACGACGGGGGCTGCCGTCAGCCGATCATAGAATTCATCTGGGAGGTAGACGTGGCCGATGAGCCGACTTTCATCCTCCAACCAGACGGTTTCCCCCGTTGGGATGGTTCTGAGTTTAGCGAACAGCGCGTTCTCAAAGGCTTCCGAAGAGGGTTGCGGTGCTTCACCCAATGCGCCGAAGGCGGAGCCTTTGTGGTTGGCCAGTCCCTCCAGGTCAATGACGTTTGCGCCCTGCTCCTGCATGGCGAGTAAGACGGGGGTTTTACCAGAGCCCGTCGGTGCACTCAGCACCTTGAACTGGTGGTGGTCTTCCCCGAGGTACTTGCGGATGTAATGACGGGCGGCCTTATAGCCTCCGGTTAGTTGGCCAACGTCAAAGCCCGCTCGCTCCAACAGCCACGCAACACTGCCACTGCGCTGGCCACCCCGCCAGCAGTGAACCACTACCCTATTGCCCGGCGCCAGCTTCCGGGCAGTTTCCACCAGTTGCCGCATTTTACTTCCGGCAATGTCAAGCCCTTCCATCAACGCCGCGTCGGGGGAGTCCTGTTTGTACAGCGTCCCTACCCTGGCCCGCTCCTCGTTGGAGAACAACGGCAGGTTCAGCGCACCGGGCAAGCAGGCTTCCTCGTACTCACCGGGAGACCGGACATCCAGCAGGGCGAAGCCCTGCCAGTTGGGGTTGGTGAATAGGTCTTGGGGGGTTAGGGTTGTCATTGGTGCGAAGGTACGACATAGTCATTCTGGCTACGTCGATTCTTGGTAGATGAGTGTAGACTGCTTTAAACCAGTTCTATGTATGAATCACCGCGCATCGTTACGCCACAGGTGAACAAACTGGTGCTGATCCCAACCAATACTGATGATGTCCAGATCTCCGTCCCCGTCCATATCGAAGGTCTGGGCGCCGAGGTGAGACTCTTTACCCCGGTCGATCTCCTGCATCGTGAAGTGGCCGGCCCCGTCATTCTTCCAGAGTTGAAGGGCGAGATCAGGCCCCTTATGTTCCGCCGTGAGGATGTCCTGGTCACCGTCCTGGTCCAGGTCAACCAAATCAAGGTTATTCATGGAGAACTGAGTGACGATGGCGTTGCGCACAAAGCCAGTATCGGAAGCCATAAAGGCCCAGAGCGTAGCATCAGGCTCGAGGCCTGGGTAACGATCTCCAGGTAACCATCGTTGGTAAAGTCGGCAGCTGCAAGCCCAAAGTACCGGAGCCATTCCGGCTCATCGAATTCGCCCCACATGACGTTGTTGGAGTCAATCTCTATGTACGTCCACAGCTCCGTTGACAAGGGTTCGGGGGTATCTGTGGGCGGAAGTTCGTCTACAGGGTCGGCAGCGGGTCCACAGGCAGATAAAACTAATATTGCACCTGCGACCGCGCCCAGAAAAAGTTGCTTGATGGTAATCATAGAACCATTACTTAATCTGGTTTTCCATAAAGAAAAGATCGGTGGCTTCATGGTTAGGATACCGAAAGATGTCCAGATCACCGTCACCTTCAAAATCTGCTACCCGACCATTATAAATCCCTTCGTTCTCAATCACCTTACGCCCCCATTTTTCGTTCCCATCATTGGTGAGTACCAATACCTCATAATGGTCTACTTTAGGTTCAAGATTCACCGCACGGGCAAAATTGATGCCCGTCACGATATCAAAGTCGCCATCCAAATCCATGTCAAACACCTGGAGCGTATGCGCTGCGGGTAATTCCTCGAGGACAATTGTTTCAAGGTAAGTACCATCCAGCCTTCGCAAATAATAAGCCAGCGGGTAGCCTGCTCTTTCACTGTGACTAATGAATATGGCAGGCATCCCGCTGCCCAGCATATCGACCACAAAAGTCTTGGTTCCGTTGGCACTCCAGTCGCCGGTCTGTGTATTCCATTTGGGATCAATTACCTCGATGGTCCACTCTCCCCTCAGGTCTCCGCCGGGGTTCATGAACACAAAGCCGTTAGCGGCAATATCCAGGTCCCCGTCGTTGTCGATATCGCCGAGATCCATGCCCTCGTGGAGACCGTCTTGGGTGATGTCTTGTACCATCTCAAAACTGCCATCTTCCTGCTGGAGGTGAATCCGCAGGTTGTGCTCGTCAAAGGTCAGTACCGCAAGGTCATTGCGTCCATCCCCGTTGAAATCACCGATCGACAAATCCTTCACCGCGTCCTTCGCCAAACCAATGGGATGTGGTGTCCAGGAGGGATTTTCGTAGTAGAAAATCTCGGCATCATCGCCGGCATCGTCCCATTCTCCGGTGTGCTTTACCGCCAGGATATCCTGATCACCGTCGCCGTCCATGTCACCCGTTTCCAGGTCACCGGCCGCGAAGGTACCACCAGTTGGCGGCGTTTCAGCCACAATGGTTTCCTTCCAAAGTTGTCCGTCCGTAGCGCCGGTCCGAAAACCAAGATAGCCGCCGTTGGCATTGTTGTTGATGTAAACTACGTCTTGCAGCCCATCATTTGTTACGTCCCCGATCGTCAGGGCCCACCACCACTTAGCGTTATCGACCACCCGGTGAGAAACAAAGTCCATTGGCTTCAATTCATCTGCTTTAATCTCATCGGTGTTCCCGGTTGATTTAGCACTATCTCCACATGCACTAAGCAGAAAGATAAGGACAGGAAGTATCAGAAGTAGTTTCCGCATAACAGGCTGGGGGCTTTAAGTAGTGGTACTGGGCACCGTGTTCTGCGGGGAAGATAAAACAAAGTTTGGGCCGGGTGTTGGGAGGACCTGCTTTAAAAAGTCAATCAACCAATTGTCTTTTATTTTTTCCTTGCTTCAGCTCAAGAGAAAAAGTACCCTTCCTACAATTGCATTAGAGGCCAAAAATCAGCCCAATCGAACCGCCAAATAGCCTGGAAGTAGCAGAAAGTTCATAAAGCCCTGAATTGCCGTATCGCTGCCAGCGGAGGTCAGCCCGAGCCGTAAGGCTCATACGGCTGTTCAACCGATAGTTTATCGAAGGGCGAAGCTGGTAAGAAAGGTAAAATTCAGGGGCCGGCAGATTAGTGCCTCCTCCATTTGAATAAGTCACCACTTGTTGCAAGGCGTTTAAGGAACGCCCTTTTTGCTCGACCAGACAATTGAAAGAAAGACCTGCAGCAAGTCCCGCCTCCCACCTTCCGGCAGCAAAAGATTTCTCCAGCATCAGCGGGACGCTAAGTATCGTTTGCCGGTTGTTGTGTTGCACGCGCCGGGTGGCAATAGCTTCAATCTCCTGGCCGTTTCGCATCGTTACGGTGTCCCATTGTTCAGAATAACTGAAAGTGGTGTGTGTTTTCAGTAATTCTAGCCCTGTATAAGCTTTAAGGCCCGGCTTCAGACGATAGCCAACCTCCAGGGAAGCTGACTGCCCCAAAGCTTCACCACGAGTTGCGTTCAGTACATCTGCGAGATCATCGGTTGAAACGGATGGATATCGGTGACGTAACATATTGGTCCCCACAAAAATGCCGAGTTCCATCCTGGGACGAAGCGATTTTTTAATGGGGCCTATCGACTTGAAATTCTCAACCGTGGGTTCCTTTTCATAAAATAGAAGTGGGGCTAGTACTCTGGCAGCCTCAAGCTTTGCAACAGCCTTATCATTGCGAAGTATGTTGGCTGCTTCGAGATCATTTGATTGTACAGGCAAAGACCCGGCAATTTCTCCGCCATCATCAACTACTTCCTGCTCATTCTCTGGCTGAGTTGCTGACTTTAAACGCTTTTCCTCTGAGCTGGTGCCGAGTTCATCGTGACCAACTTCTGCCGTTTCTACTAAAGTTTTAACAACCTTAGTCGCTACCTGATCGATCTCGCTTGGTGTGTCACTGGCCAATGCATCATCAGTCACCAGCGGGGCATCATCCACGGCAGTAGGTATTGCCGAATTAGAAAGAGAAGGTACGCTCTTATTATCCCTAAAATTCAGTTGATGCTCATTTTTTATGGGAGCTACATCATCAGTTTTGGAGGAGAGGGCAGTCTTGAATTCGTTCTCGATTTCAAGAACTTTCTTAGTGGCCTTTCCGGCAGTATCTCCTCCGTTTTTGTTATTTGAATCGGCGGTAAGAATAACGGGCGCTATTTCCCCTTCTTCCGTAAGCACATAATTCAAAGTCCCACCAAAGGCAAGTAAAAGGCCCAATAAAACCAGGCCAATAGTTGGCCATTTAAACGAGGATGGTTTTACTTCCTCCGGTGGCAATTCCTGTTCAATAGCAGCCCACAGCTCGTCAGCCTCTACGCCCTT